>CANRID010000015.1 GCA_947630665.1 uncultured Bacteroidales bacterium
AATTCCATTCGTTTAATCTCCTAAAGCGCTCCGCTTTGCTTCCTATTAAATGGGCCGTTGCCTACTTTTTCTTTTTCGGCTTCGGGGTCGCAAGTTCCTCAGACATGGCATTGAACAAGTCCGTCAAAAACTCTCTGTTGTCAACTTCTTCTACCAACAGCATCTCTTTCGCTCCCTCATAGGGTAATTCATACCGGGCTGTCGGCATATAGCTGATCGCTGCTTTTATCGGTTTTACAAGCAATTTGTCATCATAGATACCGCCTATGATTTTGCCTCGGTAATAGATGATAAATTCTCCCATCATAGCCCGATATGTAATTTCATCCAATTCGGACAACTGCCCTAAAATAAATGCTAAATATTCTCTACTCGATGCCATTATTTACTTCCTTTATCCTCAATACGGCATAGCCGGCTGATACACAAATGCAATCACGACGGATAATCCAATTGCGGCAGAGATAATACCCTGCCAACATACTATAAATAACAGATCCTGCAAAGCATGATATATTCTTCCTCTGTTATTTTCCTGATTGTATAGTCCATAATACTGATTCATCAATTTGCCGCCATCATTGATTTACAAAGTTATAAAATTATGATACTGTTCCAACTATCGTGTCCGGAGTCAAACGGATTTTATGATGGGACTCCAGTCGAGCGGAGCTATGATTTCCATCTCTTCTTTTTTTACGGGATGAATAAACCGTACAGAACGGGCATGCAGGGAGATGCTGCCGTCGGGATTGGAACGGGGCGCTCCGTATTTGAGATCTCCTTTTATAGGGCAGCCGATGGCGGCAAGCTGCGCTCTGATCTGATGATGACGGCCGGTATATAATGTTATTTCCAACAGAAAGTAACGTTCTGTCGATTGTAAAAGCTTATATCCCAAGCGGGCTTCTTTTGAACCGGGCTTGGGAGTACGGGATGCATAGGTTTTATTTTTATCTTCGTTGCGGGTCAGGTAATGGACCAGCAGATCCTCGTCTTTTTCCGGACGGTTGCCCACCAGAGCCCAGTATTTTTTATGAATGGCTCCTTCGCGGAACGCTTTGTTGATCCTTTCCAAAGCCTTGGAAGTCTTGGCGAACACGACCGCTCCGCTTACCGGCCGGTCCAAGCGATGCACTACGCCCAGAAATACCGCTCCCGGTTTCGCGTCCCGTTGCGCGATAAAGGCTCTCAGCGTTCCGTTCAACGCTTCGTCCTCGGTTTTATCGGCCTGCACGATCTCTCCGGAACGCTTATTAAATATCAGCAAATGATTATCTTCATATAAGATGCGGTCTTGAATATCGGCAAATTCCTCTTGGGAAAGGTCTCTGTAAATCGCGCCCATACCTTAAAAACTAATAAACGCTGTTTTTAACGCATCCGTCCTCAATATTGTTCATTATCATTGGGAAAATCGCCGGTCTTCACATCTTCTACATATTGCCGGAACGCTTTCAGATATTCCTGATGCAGATTGGCATAACGCCGCAGGAAACGGGGCGAAAAATCATTGTTCAGCCCCAGCATATCGTGCATGACCAAGACCTGGCCGTCCACGTATTTTCCCGCTCCTATCCCGATAACCGGTATCGTAAGGGTTTCCGCTACTTTTTTTGCTAATAAAGCGGGAATTTTTTCCAGTACTAAAGCGAAACAGCCGGCTTCTTCCAAAGCGATGGCGTCTTCGACCAGTTTGTTCGCTTCCGATTCTTCCCGGGCACGCACTGCATAGGTTCCGAACTTATGAATGGACTGCGGGGTAAGGCCCAGATGACCCATTACCGGAATGCCCGTAGAGAGGATTCTGGTGACGGATTCCATAATTTCCGCACCGCCCTCCACTTTTACGGCATCCGCCTCGGATTCCTTCATTATCCGGATGGCGGAATGTACGGCTTCCTTCGAGTTCCCCTGGTAAGTTCCGAACGGCATATCCACTACCACCAGCGGATTTTTCACCGCACGCATCACGCTTTGCGCATGATAGATCATCTGGTCTATGGTTATGGGCAAGGTGGTTTCATGTCCTGCCATTACGTTGGCCGCCGAATCTCCTACTAAAATAATATCTATTCCCGCCTGATCCACGATTTTGGCGGAAGTGTAATCATACGCGGTCAGCATGGCGATTTTCTCGCCCCGCCGCTTCATTTCCAATAATTTGTGAGTAGTAATTACTCTAACGTTTCCCTCGGTAGACATATTCGGTTGTTTTATAACGGGATACCTTGTTTTTTTATCCGTTCCCGACGTTTATCTGCAGGATATCTGTCGGGATAAGAATATTTGTTCTATGCAAAGCAACTAAATAATTATGATATTTACAAAGAAAGATATGCAATAACCTCTTCAGGAGGATATATCGGGGAGGCGTACCATTGCATAGAAGCGACAGATGCGACAATATGTCAGTTTTTTCCTTTGGCACAATCTTGGCGTAGGAAATCTTCCGGATGCGCGTTCAGAGTGGGCGAAGAGGGAAGAAAATAAAAACGCAGTCCGTTAAACGATATTCAGAATAAGACGTTAGATTAAAAATGGATAATGAAAAGGAGAAAATATTATGGGAAAAATCATTGGAATTGACTTAGGTACCACAAACTCATGTGTAGCCGTGATGGAAGGTAACGAGCCTACCGTCATCATCAACAGCGAAGGGAAAAGGACCACGCCGTCGGTAGTGGCCTTTACTGAAAACGGAGAAAGAAAGGTGGGAGACCCTGCAAAACGTCAGGCTATCACCAATCCTACCCGCACCATATTCTCTATCAAAAGATTTATGGGAGAGACTTACGATCAGGTGCAGGAGGAAATGAAAAGAGTTCCTTATAAAGTAGTCAAAGGAGACAACAATACACCGAGGATAGATATCAACGGAAGACTGTATTCGCCGCAGGAAATTTCCGCCATGATTCTGCAGAAAATGAAAAAGACTGCGGAAGATCATCTGGGACAGGAAGTGAACGAAGCCGTCATTACGGTTCCGGCCTACTTCAACGACTCTCAGCGTCAGGCTACCAAGGAAGCCGGCGAGATCGCAGGACTGAAAGTAAGAAGGATCATCAATGAACCTACCGCCGCGGCTCTTGCATACGGACTGGATAAAAAACATCAGGAAATGAAAGTGGCCGTATTCGACTTGGGAGGCGGTACATTCGATATTTCAATCTTAGAGTTGGGCGACGGAGTGTTCGAGGTAAAATCCACCAACGGAGATACGCATCTGGGCGGCGATGATTTCGACCAGGTAATCATAAACTGGTTGGCGGAAGAATTTCAGGAAGAAAACGGTGTAGATCTGAAAAAAGATCCGATGGCATTGCAGAGACTGAAAGAGGCCGCCGAAAAAGCGAAAATCGAATTGTCCAGCCAGACATCCACCGAAATCAATCTGCCGTATATCATGCCGGTGGACGGTGTTCCGAAACATTTAGTAAAAACCCTGACCAGGGCCAAATTCGAGCAATTGGCTGATTTCCTGATCCAACGCACCGTAGAGCCTTGCAAAAAAGCGTTGGCCGATGCAGGGATCAGCGCATCCGAAGTAAATGAAGTATTGTTGGTGGGCGGTTCTACCCGTATCCCGGCCATTCAGGAATTAGTGAAGAAATTCTTCGGAAAAGAGCCTAACAAGAGCGTAAATCCGGATGAGGTGGTTGCAGTGGGTGCTGCTATCCAGGGAGGTGTATTGGCAGGAGATGTTAAAGACGTATTGCTGCTGGATGTAACTCCGCTTTCACTGGGAATCGAAACCTACGGCGGCGTATTTACGAAACTGATCGAAGCCAATACCACTATTCCGACCCGTAAATCCGAGGTGTTCAGCACGGCCGCCGATAACCAGCCGTCTGTGGAGATTCATGTGCTTCAGGGGGAAAGACCGATGGCCAAGGATGATAAGACTATCGGGAGGTTCCATCTGGACGGCATCGCTCCGGCTCCGAGGGGCGTTCCTCAAATCGAAGTTACTTTCGATATAGATGCCAACGGAATACTGAACGTTTCCGCAAAAGATAAAGGTACCGGCAAAGAACAGAAGATCAGGATCGAAGCCTCGTCAGGACTTTCCGAGGAAGAAATCAAACGGATGCGCGATGAAGCGAAAGCCAATGAAGCCAAAGATAAGGCGGAAAGGGAGAAAGTAGATAAATTAAACGCCGCAGACGCCCAGATCTTCCAGTCCGAAAAGAACTTGAAAGAATACGGGGACAAGATTCCGGCCGATAAGAAATCCGCTATCGAAAACGCCACCAACCGGTTAAAAGAGGCGCACAAAGCCGGGAACATTTCCGAACTGGATAAATTGAGCGAAGAATTGAACAATGCCTGGCATGCAGCCTCTGCCGATATGGCCAATGCTGCAAACGCCGGCGCCCAAAGTGCGCAGGCAGGAGCTCAAGGAGGCGCACAGAGCGGTACTAAGGGAGGCAGCCAAGGCGGATCCCAGGACGGAGAAGTGACCGATGTCGATTTTGAGGAAGTGAAATAGGTATCGGTAAACAACGATAGCTGTAAATAGGAATATAGGGTGTAGCTCAATGGGTTACACCCTATTTCTTTTTATACTCCTTTCCTTTGACCGTGATTGTATCCGGATTTTTATTGTAGATCGTGTTCCATAATTGTACCGTCATTTAATAGGCGACAAAATGCTGTTTATCTATACTTTTTTCGTAACTTTGGCGTTGAATAAGAAAAAATTATTCATGTCAGAAGAACAGATGAACAGTTATCGGCTCACGTCGATGGAGGAGCCGGGCGATGAGCGTATGGCTCAGATTATGCGTGAGGTTGCCGAGGATGCTCGCGAAAGCACTCGTCGGGCTGCCGAGCGTGTGGCTGCCGGCATCGAGGCCGCCTCGCAAGCGGCGCAAGAGAAATGGGGCGATGCTATAAATAGAATTAAGAATGGCAGCTACTGAGCATCGACCTGTGCTAATTGTGATTGCCGGTCCCAATGGGTCGGGCAAAACTTCTGTAACCTCAAAGATTCTTCATCACGAGTGGTTGGCGGATTCGGAGTATATTAACCCCGATAATGTGGCCCGTGACATTTTCGGAGATTGGAACGACCGGGAGGCGGTTCTCAAAGCGGCCAACTATTGTAACGACTGGCGCGAGAGATGCCTTGCAGAACGAAAAAATCATATTTTCGAGACGGTCATGTCGGCAGGAGATAAGGTGGATTACATAATGCGGGCAAAGATGGCAGGATTCTTTATCCGGCTGTTTTTTGTTTCAACTGCATCTCCCACAATCAACGCCAAACGTGTTGCTAACCGCGTCTTGAATGGCGGTCATGATGTCCCCATCCCCAAGATTATTTCTCGTTACGACAAGTCTATAGCCAACTGTCAACTTGTAGCTCCCATTGTCGATCGTCTCTATGTCTATGACAACTCAATCGAGAATACAGAAGCTCGCCTTTTGTTCCGCATGAGCAATAGCAAGGTGGTAAAATCCTATACTGACGATGTGCCGGGCTGGGCTAAAACCATCCTTCCAAAATAAGTTATCGATTTATGCTTGCGAAGCAAGAAACGATGAAGTGGACGATTGCAAGCCTATATTCGTAACTAATCCTGCTCTGCTATCCACTCTTTTAGTTTTGCTTGCAATACATTTTTATCGGGAAGATAGAGTGCATACTGCTGTGCATAAATGTTTGAATCTTTAGGTAAAGTCAGTTCCACCAAAGCATCTTTCTTCTCTTTACATAGCAAGATGCCGATAGTCGGTTTCTCGAAATCCTCCTTTATATGGCGGTCGTAGTAATTGACATACATCTGCATCTGCCCCAAGTCCTGATGCGTCAGCTTGCCCACCTTCAAATCAATCAGCACAAAGCATTGCAACAGGCGGTTGTACAACACCAAATCGACATAGTAGTTGTCCTCGTCAAACGTAAATCGTTTCTGTCTCGCCTCGAACAAAAATCCTTTGCCGAGTTCCAGCATAAACTGCTGCAACTTATCAATAATGGCGGTTTCTAATTTGCTCTCCGAATAGACCGCTTCGGGCTTTAGACCAAGAAATTCAAGGGTCAATGGATTTTTGAGAATATCTTCAGGCTTGCAGACGGTTTGCCCTTCCTGCGCTAATCGCATTACGGCATCTTTGTCGCGGCTCAAAGCCAGCCGCTCATACAAGCTCGAATTATACTGCCGCTGCAACTGACGCACACTCCAATTCTGCTTTTGGCACTCGATTTCGTAGAAGTTGCGCTCGGCATCGGACTCAATGCGCATCAGCACTAAATAGTGCGACCAAGACAAGGTAAACGGGTATGCGGTATCAGATTTCCGCAACGCTGTCGCGGATTTTTGAATTTGGGCAACACTGTTGACCAAATTGCTGTCAGAAAATTGGGGCAACACTGTTGCTCCAATTTCTTTAACAGAATATACCATAAAAAACTTGCGGCATCTTTTCAGCGTATCTACAGACCAGCCGTCATCGAAACGTTCTGTCAATATATCAGATACGCCCTGCAATAACTGCTTCCCGTATGTGGCGCGTTCTTCGCCCTCCTGCACGATCTCCACGATGATTCGCCCGATTTCATACTTGGTAATGACCTCGGTAATATTTACCGACCGTGCGACATGCGCCCGTGCATCAGTAATCAGCCGTTCTATACGTTCCGCGACATTGGCTATGACGTGCTTGTCTATATTCTTCCCTGCGTTCATATCCTTTTTCCCCTTCTGATTTATACAAAGATAAACATAATAGTTCAAATAATTCAGTTGATTACTGATCAAATCGTCTGTCAATGTTTTATCTGATCGCTGGTTGTTCACGGGGTTGTTGTCCCGACGCTGCCCATTACGATTGAGAAAACTGGTCGAAAAACTTTGCTGACGCAGCACGACTTGGAGAACTTCGGTTGGACCATCGCATCGCTAAAAACCTGCTACCGTTACTTCACGAATATCCAAAGAGCCAGCAAAGACCGAAAACGAAATTTTTTAGTTCTAAAACTATAAAAAATAGTTGCACGTGAAGATTTTTTAGTTATCTTTGTCCTGTGAACCTGCCGCAGTTGCCGGAATCCGCTACCGAGCGGGCAAAAATGACACGAAACAAGTAAAGAATAAAATAACGAAACGCTATGAAAGAGAACCATCTGGAACCGAACAACCCGAATGTTCCTGAACGGCTGACGCGCCGCGAAGAGGAACTGATGCGGTGTTTCTGGGCGCACGGTCCGCTGTTTGTGCGCGAATTGGTCGATATGGCACCCGAGCCGAAACCTCATTTCAACACGCTATCGACCATGGTGCGGGCATTGGAGGCGAAAGGCTATCTGTCGCACCATGCTTTCGGGGCTACCTACCAGTACTATCCGCTGGTGAGCGAGTCAGATTTTTCGCGCCGCACATTAGGCAATGTCATCCGTCGCTACTTCGCGAACTCCTATACGAGTGCGGTGTCGGCGCTTCTTGAGGAAGAGGCCCTTTCGGTTGAGGAACTGCGTGAGCTGCTCGACTGTATTGAAAAACGGGACAAACACTAAAATTGTAAACGCAATGTACGGATTGGCGATTTATTCTTTGAAAGTCGGGGCTTGTTTGGCTGTCTTTTATTTGTTTTTCAAATTGTTGCTCAGCCGGGAGACGTTGCATCGGTTCAATCGCATGGTGGTGCTCGGGGTGATTCTGCTCTCGTTTGTGCTGCCTTTGTGCGTCATCACCGTTACGCGCGAATATCCGGTTCTGCCCGAATTATTCATCTTGCCGAGTGTCCCGACAGTTATTGCCGAGGCCGATTCGGTGCCAAAAGCCGAGCCTTTTCCGTGGAAGATGCTCGTTGGGTGCTTGTATCTGACCGGTGTGCTGGCCATGCTCATCGCTACGAGTGTCTCGGTGGAACGTGTGCTGCGTTTAGTGCGCAGTGGCCGTCGGGAAAAACTTGAAAACGGATTTGTACTCGTCCGGTTGCAGCAAGTGGCGACGCCGTTCAGCTGGTGGCGTTACATCGTGATTTCCGAGGCGGATTATGCCGATTGCGGAGACGAGATCATCACCCACGAAACGGCCCACCTGCGGTTGCATCATTCGTGGGATTTGCTGGCGACCGATGTGGCGGGCTGTCTGCAATGGTTCAATCCGGCAATGTGGCTACTGCGGCACGAGTTGCGGGCCATCCACGAATACGAAGCCGACGAAGCGGTGCTGAACAGCGGCGCCGATGCCCGGCAGTATCAGTTGTTGTTAATAAAAAAGGCTGCTGGCGGGAGGTGGTACTCAATCGCCAACAGCTTTAATCACAGTAAACTAAAAAACCGTATTACCATGATGTTACAAAAAAAATCATCTCGGTGGGCAGGGGCCAAGGCACTCTTTGTCGTACCGCTCGCGGGATTGGCTCTCGGAGCCTTTTCCCAAACCGTTTATGTCCCCATGCTTGAGGACAAAAATAAGCAAAATTCGGCAATGGAGGAACTTTTTGCCGAAGATTCTGACAAACAGATAACGATTCGGGTACAGGTTGTCGATTCGTCGGGCCAGCCGATGGCGGGGGTTGCCGTATGTGACTCCGGAACGACTCGTGGCACGGTAACCGATCACACGGGGTCGGCGGAATTGCAGATCGACGAATCATCATCGGTAGAGCTGCTCATGGTGGGCTACGAATCGGTTCGCTTGACTTGTAACAAAGGCAAGGTCGCCATGTCCGGAGCCGGTACGATGCAGTCGGAGAGCGTGGCAGACGGTGCTGTGGCGGTGCGTGTGCAGATGCTCCCCGATGAGCCAGTAGCACCCGGCACAGCGATGGCCTCGACGCCTGCTTCAGCTGCCGGAAAAACACCCCGCTCATCGAACATGACGATACAGGTTGACAAGTCGAATGGCGGGCGCATTATCCTGCATGCCGACGGTAAAAAAGTAGATACCGACGCATGTCCACCACTTTATATAGTCGATGGACAGCAGGTCGAATCGTTGAACGAGGTGCCGAGTAACCGCATCGAGACCGTAACCGTCCAGAAAGATCCGAGGGCGCTGCAACCCTACATTGAGAAGTACGGCGACAAGGCGAAGAACGGCGTCATATTCATCACGTTGAAAAAGGAGGGCGACCCGACTCCGATTTATGTGGTTGACGGACAGCTGGTTGAATCCTTGAACGAGGTGCCGGATAACCGCATCGAGACCGTAACCGTCCAGAAAGATCCGAGGGCGCTGCAACCCTACATTGAGAAGTACGGCGACAAGGCAAAGAACGGCGTCATACTCATCACGTTAAAAGGAGGGCGACCCGACTCCGGATTTTCAGAGCGACAAGTGGAAAGAGAAATTAGAAGAATTGAACAAGAAATCGCGGAAATGGACGCTTATCTCCAGAGCGACGAATGGAAAAAGAAAGTGGAGGAATTGGACAAAAAGTCGGCGGAAATGGACGCTTATTTCCAGAGCGACGAGTGGAAAAAGAAAGTGGAGGAATTGGACAAAAAGTCGGCGGAAATGGACACTTATTTCCAGAGCGACGAGTGGAAAAAGAAAGTGGAGGAATTGGACAAAAAGTCGGCGGATGTGGAGACTTATTTCCAGAGCGACGAGTGGAAAAAGAAAGTGGAGGAATTGGACAAAAAGTCGGCGGATGTGGAGGCTTATTTCCATAGCAACGAGTGGAAAGAACAACAGCGAACGCTGAACGAGGGCCTTCGGCTCGAGACCGACACGGCGAACGGTACGAAGATCATCTTTATCGACGGGAAACAGGCTACCGAGGCCGATTTGAAAGCATTGGACGAGAAGCGTATCCAGTCAGTCATTGTCAACAAAGACAAGCAGCCGGACGGAAGCGTGGTTTCAACGATTACCGTTACGACCAAGGACAAGAAACAAAACAAAACGGACAAACAATAAACGATAACTTGAGCTGGGCCGGACTTGCATCAAAATCGGAATTTACTGCAAATTTACAGTAAATTCCGATTGGACTATTTCAGGATATCATTATTGAACAGGAACTGATATAGTCCCATTATTGTAAATCCGTCTTCGTTGGTATAGGTCACGATATCATCTCCCTGAATGACAATCTTCTGGAAAGAGTCCCCAATCTTCTTCAAAGACTTGAGTTCCTGCTCCCGTTTCTCCTCGGCAATCATGTTGAAGGCAGATTGGATATAATATTTATCAATGCCGTTCGTTGCAATGAAATCCACCTCATACTGCTTATATTCGGACTTTCCATCTTTCATCTCCCTGGAGTCAACCATACCGACATCAACCAGGTATCCACGGTTACGAAGCTCGTTGTAAATGATGTTCTCCATGATGTGACCTTCCTCCTGCTGGCGGAAGTTCAGACGAGCATTCCTAAGACCTGGATCAACGCAGTAGTACTTCTTGAAGGACTTGTAATAGTCTTTTCCTTTGATATCGTACCGTCTCGAACCTTCAAAGAGGAAGGAATCACAGATATAATCCAAGTAAAGCTTGACAGTCTCTTCATCTATCTTCAAATTCTTGATACTCTTAATGGAATTGGCAATCTTGGTCGGGTTCGAAAGAGAACCGACAGATGAACACAATACATCGGCAAGCGCCTCCAAAGCAGCGTCTTTCTCAATGTGATAACGCTCCTTGATATCCGTGAGGTAAGTCGTGTTCCAAAGATCCTGCAGGTACTTTGCCTTTTGGATAGGAGTTTTCAGCGTGAGCAGCCCAGGCATTCCTCCATAAGTATAATACTCGCCGTAGAGGGTACGGAGAGACTCTGTCCTTCCTGTACAGTACTCTTTGAACGAAAGAGGATTACAACGAATTTCCTGCCCTCTGTCGCGGAAGATGGTGCTGATTTCCTTGGAGAGGAATTTGGCATTGCTACCCGTAACATAAACATCTACGTTATCCTTGTTCCGCAATCCATTGACAATTTTCTCGAATCCATCAACCTCCTGAATCTCATCCAGCATTACATAGTAAATACGCTTAGGATCTGTAATCCTGCTATAGAGGTAGGCCTTGAGTTTTTCCCTATCGGCCAGTTCGCTCTGATTATTCTCGTCATCCAAATCAAAAGAGACAACGATTATGTCTTCTTCAGGAACGCCATCTGCTATCAGATAGTCCTTATAGATACGCGTAAGGAGCCAGGATTTTCCACAACGCCTGGGACCTGTAACGACTTTTGCAAATCCGTTCAACCGGCTATCTATCAGTTGCTGAAGATATACGTCTCTTTGAATGTACCCTGCCATAAGAAACAGTCTTAACTTGTTTATATTCGGAATTTATTGCAAATTTACAGTAAATTCCGGATAAAACCTAAAACGCAATATCGCTTCCTTTATAACTCTTACCGCTTCGGTATATGACTGAATGTTGTCCGTCTGCTTACGAATTGTCAATAAAAATAAAAATGGGAGTTTAAGGATTGACAATATTTATTGTCTGTTTTTCAATTCTTCAGCAACCCACAACACCCATTCATCTATATTATTTGTCAAGATTTTAGGCAAATGCAGCGATATACGCACATCGGGAGCTATACCAGTGTCGTCAATACCATTATCAGGTAGACGGGCAGAACGTGTCATTGGAACATAAGTTGTAATTCCACATCCTCTCATATCTGCCCTACGGGTATTTGAATAATCAAGACATCCCAATGTGTTACCCTTTCCATATATAATTGTACGCGAACTGCATCCCTTTATATCTAAAACCATCTGTTCACCTGAACTGGCGACATTACTATCAATGATTATGGCAGCTTTAATAGGTAAGGTATTAACTGTGTCATATTTTATGATATAATCTTCAACAAGAGGGATAAATTCCTCATTAGAATTCTCTGCCTTATCTACTACGCCCTGCAACCATGGCAAACGCTCCACCTGAGTCTTTAGATAGGTTATATTATCTTTGGAATTACGAATCTCAACACCTTTTGACAAAGATTCCCTATCGTAGAGAAGTTTTAGATAGGGTTGATAATATGTATCTTGTCCTCCGCCATTGCCTCGGATGTCTATAATCAAATATTTGCATTGTGACTCCTTGTAAGCCTCTATAGATTCATTTACCCATTCAAGTGAAGGATCGCCCTCGCAAGAGGGGAAACGTATCAAGAAAGTTTCACTATCGACCTTTTGTGCAATAGCCTGTGGATTGTATTCACGCATTCCTTTAGTTGTGCTAACATATTCTTTTCTCGTTTTTCTATATTTATCGTGCTCCGCCAAAGCTGTTCTTAAATGATTATCTCCAAACCAACCATAAAGTTCGCCAACGGCATCAGCGCCTTCTCTCCCATGTAAGATATCTTTATGAAGTTTTTCTTTTAGTTTTACATACTCTTCAAACCTGGCCGGATCGCTCGTCTTTGAAGGAAATCCTGCATAATTATTCTCCACCTCATATACAGCACCTTCATAGTCCTTTAATCCCAATAATATAGTTCTCTCTTTCTTTGATTCTTGCCCATTTACAGATATTGCAACAATAAGCAAGATTGTAATTAAAAAGTATATTCGTTTTTTCATCTGTCTAATAATTTAATTTTTGATATATTCAAGTACAAGATAAGCATAACGCTTCTTCTTTTTCTCTTATGTATTGGATAGAGTTGCCTCAATCCGACATAAGCATCTAACTGCAAAACTACAAAAGAATCGTAATAAATAAGCCTTGTACGGGCAAATTATTGTAACTTTGGTCTTAGTTGACAAAAAGCAGGATAGCAAGCGTATAGGAGGAAAACGATATGGGACATTGCGATTGGGTATTTGCAAGCAACAGAAACCGGTTTTATCACGACCACGAATGGGGCATCCCGGTACATAACGACCGTCAGATGTTCGAGCATCTGACTCTGGAATGCCTGCAATGCGGTCTGAGCTGGGGACTGATGATGAAAAAACGTGAGATTTTCCGACAATGCTTTGAAAACTTCGAGTACGGAAAAATTGCCGCCTACGGCGAGGATGATGTACAGCGGATCCTGAATACGGAGGGAATGCTGCGCTCCGAGCAGAAGATTCGTGCAGTTATCAATAACGCCCGCTGCTACCAGAAGATCCATACGGAATTCGGCAGCTTCTGCGATTATCTGTGGGCCTATACGGGTGGAAAAACCGTTTTGTACGATGGTCATGCGGACGGCAAAATCCCCGTCAGCAACGGTCTGTCCGATAAAATCAGCCGCGACCTTAAAAAGAGAGGATTCAAGTTCATCGGGCCGATCACTATCTACTCCCATCTGCAGGCCTGTGGCATTATCAACGACCATGCGGAAGACTGTCCATGCTACAAAAAGATTAACGATACATATCCTACGGTAAAAATGAAGCCGGACCAAGAAGCGGGACAAGCCCTAAAGGAATAGGGAGACTATCTGTTTGTTTTTGGATAATAAAAACGCACATTTTCTTTATACAAATATAAAAAAATATTGATACTAAAAAAAATTTATAATATTTTTTATTTATTAAATGTATAAATGTATCCCCCGAGAGAATAATCGTTCAGAATTCTTATAATATAAATACCGCCAATTTGAATAAGCTAAATGTGCGTTTCTTTTAACAGAAATTTTAAGTGAGAGTTTATCAGAAAATTTCTGTCGGGATAATAATAAAAAGGATTTGGGCAATTAAAAAGATATCGGATTGGAATAGGAATAACATTTTCTTTTAAAACAGGTTTCTGTTTTCTATAGGCTGAGTATAACGTTTTTAGAACAACTTAAACTATACGGATAATACTTACAACAAAGAATGTAGCCTATGAAAAAATTTATTTCATTTGCGCTGGCGGTATTTTGTTCTACCATTATGCTTGCGCAGACTACGGTTACCGGTACGGTAACCAACTCGGATGACGGAAAACCTATTTCCTTTGCAAATGTCCAGTTGAAAGGAGCTACCACGGGAGTTTATACCGATGACAACGGTAAATATTCCATCGATGTTCCGGCCAATGCCACTCTGATTTTCTCCTCTATGGGATTTATCACCCAGGAAATTCCAGTAGGGAACAAAAAGGTAGTAAATGTTCTTCTTCATCCGGATGCCATTGCGCTGGACGAAACGATCGTCGTAGCGTATGGTACCGTAAAAAAAGGATCTTATTCCGGATCTGCGGCCGTAGTGAAAGAAGATGCGATGAAAGATGCGCCGGTAGTAAGTTTTGAACAAGTCCTGGCAGGAAAGGCCCCGGGCGTACAAGTAGCTTCTTACTCCGGACAGCCCGGTAGCGAAGTCCTGATCAATATCCGGGGGTTCGGCTCGTTCAATGCAGGCAATCAGCCGCTTTATGTAGTCGATGGAGTGCCGGCCACCAGCGGAGACTGGAGTTCTGGCAATATTTCCACCAGCGCCATGAACTTTTTGAATCCGAGCGATGTGGAATCCATCACCATTTTAAAGGATGCCGCAGCCGCTTCCCTGTACGGTTCCCGGGCTTCCAACGGAGTGGTTCTTATCACCACTAAAAGAGGAAAAACAGGAAAGCTGATTTCTACTTTTAAGGCCAGCGCCGGATTCTCATATTTCGCTTATGATAATTATCCGCTCGCCAACGATGCCGAAGCGGAAGAATTGCACAGACAAGCCTGGACCAATTACGGGAACGATAATCCCAGCGTATGGAGGGACTACGGCAGTCTCGAGAATTATGTAAAGGAGAAAGTAGCCGAAAATTATCCGGCCAAGGATGAGAGCAAATATATTTATAAAGACTGGGAGGACGTTCTGTTCCGTACCGGAGTTTCGCAAACATACGAATATAGTATTTCCGGCGGAAACGATAAGTCCAAGATATATGCCTCGTTAGCCTATACCGACCAGCAGGGAGTCGTGAAAATCGATTATCTGCGCAGGTTCTCCACTACGATCAATGCGGAATCCCAACTGAGCAAAAGATTTAAAATCGGAGGTACGGTACAATATTCCTGGCAATATCAGGACGGCCATCAGGACGGATGGGCATCCAAAGACAATCCGTTCTTCATGTGGAAAGTAGTATTTACGGAAAGATGGCCTTATGCCTATAAAGCTGATAATTCATTGGTATTGGAACCTCTGAATCCTAATTTCAGCACGGTCAACCCTATTGCATCTTATGAGGCACAGGTAAACGACGCATGGCAGAACCGATTGCTTCTCAAAGGTCAAGCCGAGTTTTCCTTTACCGATTGGTTAAAAGTAAAAAGTATCTTGAGCAGCGACTGGCTATATGTACGCGATCGGTTCGGCTGGTTGTACGGACATCCGAACTTTTACGCCTACAGCGATATCGGAGGATACATGGTGGACAACCACCGCAATGTAGACAGGATGGTAAGCTCCACTACACTTAATTTCAACAAGGTCTGGGGTAAACATAATTTAAGCGCCATGGCCGGGTGGGAAGCCGAAAGGGAAAGATACTACTATACATCCGTCGGGAAAATAGACTTCTCTTATTTAGGAGCTACGGAATCCATTTTCGGAGCCAATTTTGACGGCGGCTATTCTTATTCCAGAGAAGAAGGCCTGCTTTCGGCCTTGGGCAGCATAAATTACGATTATGCCGCAAAATATTATGTAACCGGCACCTATCGCCGGGACGGCTCCTCACGGCTGGCACCGGAAACCCGCTGGGGCAATTTCTGGTCGGTTTCCGGATCGTGGAGATTCTCCAATGAAAACTTCTTCGATGCCAAATGGCTTAACGACGGCAAGCTCCGCGGATCCTACGGAACAAGCGGTACTCTGCCTTCCAATTATTTCGGATATATGGCCGTTTACGATTATGGAAAATATGGTATGCTGGGAGCCAGCTATCCGAGCAATATCGCCAATTCCGGTCTGACATGGGAAAAGAATAAAAACTGGAATATCGGTCTGGATGCGACCATCTTCGACCGCTATACCTTCTCCGTGGAATATTTCAATAAAAAGACTACCGATCTGTTGCTGGATGCTACGATTCCGTCCACGACCGGATTCTCCACCACTTTGATGAATGTCGGCGCCATGTCCAACCGGGGATGGGAACTCTCGCTCAATATAGACATTCTGAAAAAGAAAAATTGGGATCTCTCATTCGGAGTGAACTGGTCCACGGTTAAAAACGAAGTTCTGGCCCTTTCCCAAGAAAACGAGGAAACGATCAACACTCCGTGGATATGGAAAGAAGGCTACGCCTTCTATCAATATTACACCAGAAATTACTTAGGTGTAAATCCTGAAAACGGAAACCCGATGTATGCGGAAGGTTCTTTCTACAAAAAAGGCGACATAGTGGATCAGGAAGTGATTCTCAAAAACGGAACGGTCATTCCGGAAGGCGGCACCATGCCTAAAGACGGCTACAACTACGCTCCTACCAGCCGGGAAAATGCCAGCTCCATGATTCTTGATGGCAAAACCTCCATTCCGAAAGGCTACGGAGGCTTCAATGTGGATCTTAGATGGAAAGACTTGTCTTTCTCTATGGCCTGGTCCTATAAATACGGTCATTATATCTGGGACGAAGGTACAGAACAGCTTGCCAACGATGGCTACACGTCTTACGGACAGAATATACTGGTCTCCCAGACGGATACGTGGAGGGATGACAATAAAGGAGGATCCATTCCACGCCGTGTAACGAGCAATAATCAGGGAGGCTATTATTATTCCAGCCGTTTTCTGAAAAAAGGCGACTTCCTCAGACTCAAAAACATGACCCTTTCCTACAATTTGCCACAGAATTTTGTAAACAAGATAGGATTGCTGAACGCCCGCGTATATGTTGCGGGAAGTAATTTACTGACTTTTTCCGGCCTGGATATAGACCCGGAAATACAGTCCAGCGGATATTACTATTATTCCATGCCGGCGCTTCGCTCCGTAACCTTAGGTCTGGAAATAAGTTTCTAATTTAAAATGAATTATCTATGAAGACAATTTACACCATATTAGTTATCTCGGGCATCTCCTTAGGAATGGTTTCGTGTGGAGGCTTCCTCGATAAATATCCCACGGATTCCGTAGCGGCCTCCAAAGCCTTAGTTACGCTTTACGATGCCGGTGTCGCTGCGAACGGCCTTTATACAGACTTGAAATACTATACTTTATACGGACGTTACTTTGTGGAAATGGGAGATATGAGGGCGGATAATTTATATCCAAGAACGCTGAACGGAACCAGCAGCACTATTTATACCTTGGATTATGAGTCGGAAGCGAATACCTATTTTTCATTGTGGAATGCCTATTATACCACTATCATGAAAGCAAACACTCTGATTCAAAATATAGAAACGCTTGAAGTGACTTCCGATAGTGATATCGCCACGAAAAACGATTATCTGGGACAAGCCTACGCCGTACGTGCATTATGCTATTTCGATATAGCCAGACTTTACGGTTACCCGTATCTCTATGATAACGGAGCTTCCTTAGGAGCTGTTCCGATTCTCACCCCGGTAGCGCCGTCAGAATCCAGAGTGCCTCGGGAAACCGTTGCTCAAACCTATTCCCGTATATTGGACGATCTGACAAATGCTTTAGGACTTCTCTCCAAAGAAAAAAATCTCGGGCATTTCAATTATTGGGCCGCGAAACTTCTACAAGCCAGGGTTTTCCTGTATAAAGGAGATTATCCTAACGCATATTCGGCAGCAAAGGAAGTGATTGCAGACTCGCCGTACCGTTATGTCCCGAATACGGAATATCTGGCGTACTGGGGAAAAGAAGGAGATGACGAGTCTGTTCTGGAACTTCTGGTTTCCACGGAGGGAGATATCGATTATGATGGAGGGTTCATCGCCTTATACCATAACCTGTGGTTCGATGATTCGAATGCAGGCGCAGGTATTATCCCGACAAAAAAATGGAGAAATCTGTTTGCCAATACGCCTAACGATGTACGCGCACAAATGATCGCCTATGACGATCCGGAAACCGGTATGAAAAAAACCGGAGAATACTGGCTGAAAAAATTTATCGGCAACCAAGACAGGGGATACACTTTCCGCAGAAATAATCCGCGCGTTCTCAGAATTACAGAAGCCTACCTGATTGCAGCGGAAGCAGGTATGGAAACCAATGCCCCAGATGCCGCCTCCTTTCTGAATATCATACGCAAAAGGGCGGATCCTACCGCTCAGGACATACCTGTAACTTTAGATGCCATCCAGACGGAACGCCAGAAAGAATTCATAGGGGAAGGACATAGGTTCTTCGATGTGATGCGCCGTGGCGGAACCATTACCCGGGATATGAGCATCGACGAACACGATTATGCCGGTACCTCGGCTTATAAATCCTCGTTCAGTTGGGATTATTATAAAGTAGTTCTCCCGATAGCCAAGAGCGAGAGGAGTATTTATCCCGAACTCCAGCAGAATCCGGGTTATAAGGATTAATTCCTCCGGACTGTCCGCACAATAAAAAGATTGCATAAAAGGCTTTATTCTGATTATCAGTTAAAGCCTTTTTTTATTTTCCGTTATTTATCCGGAGCCGCCGGATCAGGAGCGATTCTGAAATCTCCGCGAAGGCAACGGGCTTCCGCCTCCTTAAGGGAATCGGCCTTCCCGACATCCACCAGATCCAATCCCGGAAAAGGGAACGCCCGTACAGGGAACCGGTCTGCTACGGACAAATAAAAATCGATTATAGAGAAAACTTCCCCCGCCCCTTCCATCAGACCGAAAATCCGGGGTGAAATTACATGCACCCCGGCAAAAGCGTACCGGACCAGACCGTATTCTTCTAAAAAACGGCCGATACAATCCTCCCTTTTCTCCAATTGCCCCGGACTCCTTTTCAATTCCGGAAACGGGGATTTTACCTCTCCCGTAGAGGCATTCATCCAGGCAGCCAGGCAGTTCCGCTTATCGAAAAGCAAATAGCGGGAAGTCTTGCGGGCGCTCACCAGCAACGTGGCAAGGCTGTCGGGACGATGAAAAGAATAAAATTCTTTTAGATTGAGATTGGAAACAATATCTACATTATGCACCAATACCGGCTCCTTTGGATCAAACAACGGGGCTGCATGCCGTATGCCGCCTCCGGTATCCCGAAGCAGGTCGGTCTCATCCGAGAACCGGATTTTCATCTCCCAGGAGTCTTTTTCTTCTATAAAGGCCCGGATCATCCCCGCAAAATGATGTACATTAATCACCACCTCTTGGAAACCCGCCGCTTTCATTTTAAGCAACAGATGTTCCAGCAAAGGTTTTCCGCATAAAGGCACCAGCGCCTTGGGCATCGTATCGGTCAGCGGTCTGAGCCGGGTACCCATTCCCGCCGCAAAAATCATCGCCTGCATAGCTCTGTCGAAATCCGGCATGTTAAAAAGTTATCAAAATATAGTCTGAATGTCCTGTTCGCGATGATAAAGCACTACCCGGACATTGAATTTCTTGGCGATATGTTCCGCCAGATGCTGTGCGCAATAAACGGAACGATGCTGCCCGCCGGTACATCCGAAACTGAACATCAGATGGGTGAATTTCCGTTCTATGTACCGTTTCACATGCGCATCCGCCAGTTCATAGACATGCGACAGGAAGCGGGTTACGCCTCCGTCCTCCTCCAGGAAGCGGATCACTTCCGGATCCAGCCCCGTGAAATGCTTGAAATGGTCGTATTTGCCCGGATTTTCTATCGCCCGGCAATCGAATACGTAACCTCCTCCGTTTCCGCTTTCGTCATTGGGAATCCCCTTTTTATAAGCGAAACTGAAAATCCGCACCTCCAATTTTTTTTCGACTCTCAAATCCGAGAACTGGCGCATACCGGTCAGTTCCTCCATCAAATGCTGCAAATACGGATATTCCACAAAAGGCTGCTTATAGATTAATTTCCGCAAGTTGTCAATGGCATACGGCACACTTTGCAGGAAATGAGGCTTTTTCTCGAAATATCCCCTGAACCCGTAAGCTCCCAGCACCTGCATGGTGCGGAACAATACGAAATGTCTCAACCTCGAATAAAATTCCTGGTCATCGATATCCAGATATCCTTTAAGCGCCTCCTTATAAGTATCTATCAGCACCTCTTTCAGCTCTTCCGGATAATTCGCCTTCGCCTGCCATACGAAAGAAGCCAGGTCGTAATAGAAAGGTCCTTTCCGTCCTCCCTGGAAATCGATAAAATACGGCTCGCCGTTTACCAGCATCACATTCCGCGACTGGAAGTCCCGGTATAAAAATGTATCGGAGGCATCCTGCATCAGGATATCCGACATTTTCTGAAAATCGTCATACAGTTTTATTTCACTGAAATCCAAACCGGTAGCTTTCAGAAAACAGTATTTGAAATAATTGAGGTCGAAAGAAATCATGCGCCGGTCGAATTCCGGTTGAGGAAAACAAACCGAATAATCCAGACCGTCTCCCCCCTCGAACTGCAACCGCGGAAGCATGGCGATCGTCTTTTTCAACAAATCGGTCTCACTTTGGGAATAATGGCCGCATTCCCGGCCCGGAGCGATGGTATTGAACAGAGTAACATCTCCCAGATCCTGCTGCAAATAGAAGAATTTATCCTCGCTCATGCAATAGACTTCCGGCACGGGCAGCCCCTTGAGGCGGAAATGTTTAGCTATCTCCACAAATGCAATATTCTCGTCGGCGGAGGTGCCCTTCGCCCCGATCAGACTGGTCTCCCCGGCAGCGAGACGAAAATACCGCCGGTTACTGCCGGAAGACGGAAGTTCATAAATATCAGTTGGTTTCCGATGTGTATATCGTTCAAAAAGCAATTCTAATTGTTTCATGACAGCTGATTTATTTATATGCAAAACTAATTAAAAGGGGAAAGTTTTTCAAAATATTATTTAAATCGTACCTTTGTTGAAATAAACACGGAGAGTATGAATATCAGTTATTGCTCGGACAAGTACCAATATACGATGGGAAAATCGTTTTACGAGAAAGGGATGAAAGAAAAAACAGCGGTTTTCAACTTGTTCTACCGGCAGGCTCCCGACAAAAATAATTGGGCCGTAGTTTCCGGCATAAAAGAAGCCTTGGAAATGATCCGCAGCTTGGGAAGTCAGAAAGCGGATTTTTTTGAAAAATTTCTGCCCGGCGAATCCTATGCGGAGTTCCGTGAATATCTGGCCGACATGCATTTCACCGGTAACGTGTATGCCATGCGGGAAGGAGAGATCGTCTTTCCCAAGCAGCCTGTCATGATAGTGGAAGCTCCCATTATCGAAGCTCAGGTATTGGAAACGCCTCTTTTATGTATTCTTAACCACCAGATGGCCATCGCTACCAAAGCCAGCCGGGTAACCCGCAGTACCGAGAAACCCGTAAGCGAATTCGGTTCCCGCCGGGCTCACGGCCCGTGGGCCGCTACATACGGAGCGAAAGCAGCCTATATAGGCGGATGCGCCAATACCTCGAATATTCTCACGGCCGCCAAGTTCGGCATTCCCGCATCCGGGACCATGGCCCACAGCTATGTTACCTCCTTCGGAAATACCATTAAAGGGGAACAGGAGGCTTTCAAGGCATATATCGAAACCCATAAGGGGGAACCGCTGATATTATTGATCGATACATACGACACCCTGTACAGCGGACTTAAAAACGCCATTGCCGCCTATCGGGAATATGGAATCGATGATTCCTACCCGTACGGCTACGGTATCCGTTTAGACAGCGGAGACCTGGCCTATTTGTCGCGCAGCTGTCGGGATACGCTCGACAAGGCAGGGATGAAAAAATGCAAAATATTCGCCACCAACTCTTTAGACGAATATCTTATTACCGAACTCGAACGGCAGGAGGCCCGCATAGATGCTTACGGAGTAGGAGATGCGATTGCCACCAGCAAACACAATCCTTGCTTCGGGAATGTCTATAAATTAGTGCAGATAGACGGGGAACCGGTATTGAAAAGATCCGAGGACAAAGCGAAACTGATAAATCCGGGATTCCAGATTACCTACCGGATCATGCAGAACGGGAATTTCAAAGCCGATATTACCTGCCTGCGGGGAGACCGGATGAGCAAAGCCATCGAGAACGGACAGGAAATCACCATACAGGCGGAATTCGACGAGACCCGCACCAAAACCTATCCGGCAGGCAGCTATGAATGGAAAACCCTTCAAGTACAGGTAATGAAAAACGGTCAGATCGTTTACGAGGATATTCCGTTAGAAGAAAAAAGGAATTATTATTTAGACAACCTGAGCCGGCTGAATGAAACGGAACGCAGGATAATCAATCCCCACTATTATAAGAACGATATTTCGGATGATTTGTACGACCTGAAAATGAAATTGGTAAACAATCTTATCAAAGAAATCAAAGAATTCAACGAAAGGCAATAGAAAGACAATAGAAAATACCCGATATGACTACGCACATAGTAATAGATATGCTGTATGATTTTATAGACGGTTCATTGGCCTGTCTGAATGCAGCCGAGGCCGTTAAAAAATCGGTGGAATATATAAATTCCCATCCGGACCAGAAAGTACTCTATGTCTGCGACTGTCATCCCGCAGATCATTGTTCTTTCGAAAAACAGGGAGGAATCTGGCCCATCCACTGCGTAAAAGGGACCCGGGGCGGCGCTATCCACCGCCGTTATTATCAAATCGACCGGAAAGAGAACCGTCCGCACGCCCGGAAGTTCACGGTCAAGGGAAAAGACGGGAAACCGGACCAGGTGTATCTGCCCAATATGTTTTATAAAGGGCGCGATCCCCGCCAGGAGCAATATTCCGGATGCGAAGCTGTAAACGGAAAAGGGGAAAGCATTGCCCAAGTCTCATCAGCCGATGTGGTTATCAGCGGTATCGCTACCGAATACTGTGTACGGGAGACCGTTTTGGATCTGTTAAAAAAAGGGTTCAGGATCACCTTGCTCAAAGATGCGCTCGGATATGTGGATTCCAAAGGCCATTCGGACACCCTTTTGGAACTGGAGAAATCAGGCGTCCGCATTTTATAATCCGCAAACTTTATACAGCCTGACAAAAACCGTTTATTTATAAAGCTATATGATATATATAGGCATCGATTTAGGAGGAACAAAAATTAATGCGGCTGTTTTCAGCCTCAACGGAGTCATATTACATCAGGCATCGGCTCTTTTAGGAGGCCGCAAGGGGCCGGAAGTGGGTCAGCTGATGATAGAAATCGTCCGGGAACTGCTTTCGCAGACAGCCGTCCGGAACGAAACCGTCAGTATAGGAGTATGCGTTCCGGGAATCGCCTATTCGAAAACCGGGACCGTATGGGCTCCGAATATCAGCGGATGGGAAAATTATCCTCTGCGGGAAGAATTGCAACGCGCCTTTCCCCGGTCGGTCGTCCTGATTGAAAGCGACAGGACCTGCTATATTCTGGGAGAAACTAATTTCGGAGCGGCCAAAGGATGTGAGAATGCGGTTTTCATGGCTGTGGGAACCGGCATAGGGGTCGGTATTTTAATAGACGGGATGGTGCTTCACGGAAAATCGGATATCGTAGGAGCGATCGGATGGATGGCGCTGAAGCCTCCTTACGTTCCGGAATACGATGCATGCGGATGTTACGAGACTTACGCTTCCGGCACGGGTCTGGCTTTGCAGGCGAGGAAACTGCTCCGGGAAAAGTCTTCTTACGAGGGGGTATTGAGGTCCTTCCCGATAGAGGAAATCACCTCTTATCATGTGTTCGATGCCTGGGAATCGGGAGACCCGATAGCGGAAAAAGTACTCGGACAGGCAGTGGAAATGTGGGGAATGGCGGCGGCGAATATAGTAAGCCTGTTCAATCCGGAATTAGTGATCTTCGGCGGCGGGGTATTCGGACCGGGAGCCAAGTTGCTGGGACGTATTTACGAAGAAGCCTGCAAATGGGCGCAGCCGGTAAGCATCCGCCAGACAAAATTCATCGCCACGGCGCTGCCCGGAACTGCGGGACTGTACGGAGCGGGAGCTATCGCCATCCAGAATGCGAAGACTTTCGATGCCAAACGCATATATTACGGAGACTAAACGGCTCCGGGAAAGAGCCGGACGGCGGCCGATATTATCATAAACAATTGATATTCATACATTATGAACGGATCTACAGATAAAACCCATTCCCTGGCGCAATACATAGCCGCCTGTATAGGGATCGTATTCTTCGGAGTAGCATTTCTGGTATTGGGAGCCATTCTTCCTATTCTTACCCAGGAATATAATTTGGACAATGTCATGTCCTCCACCCTGGCCGGCATACTGCCTTCTGCCATTCTGGCCGGATCGCTATTGTTCGGGCCGATTATAGACCGGTACGGATACAAATTATTGATGATTGTCGCCAGCATATTAGGAGCGGCGGGTCTGCTGATTATCGCTACGGCCGGAAAGATCTCCATCGTTATGGCCGGCATAGCCTGCATGGGACTCAGCGGAGGGTTCCTCAACGGCGCCACCAACGCCTTGGCTTCGGATGTCTCCACAGACCGCAACCGGGACAGAAATCTCATGCTGTTGGGTTTGTTCTATTGCGGCGGCGCGATTCTGACCACTTATCTTATTCCCGCTTTCGCTGAAACATATCCTTACCGGAAAATCCTGAGTGCAGCGGCCGCGATTATGTTCGCCTCCTGTCTTTATTACATTTTTATCCGTTTTCCTAAAGGGAAATGCGCCGAAGGCATTCCCGTAAAAAAAGTGATCGCCTTGCTGAAACATCCGGTGCTTCTCATACTGAGTATCTCCCTGTTTTTCCAAAGCGCGCTCGAAGGCATAACGGGGAACAGAGTTTCCCAGTATCTGATAGAGATGGAATCTTTCAGTCTAAAGGATGCGGGAATCGCTCTGAGTTTCGTAATGATCGGATTAGGTATCGGCCGGTTAGTAAACAGTTTTATCCTGAAATATGTTTCCAAACCGTTCATCATCACTTCGGGGATGATTATCGCCATGTGCGGAATCACGATTCTCATGAACGCGCAATCCCTTCACCAATGGATAGACGGTTCGCTTTCGGCCGTCTTTATCGCTACGGCGGGTACCATTTTGTTGGGATTCGGCATTACGGCCACTATTCCCATCGTACTAAGCTGTTTAGGAGAGCTTTTCAAGGATCTGTCGGGAACCGCATTCAGCATAGCGATGGTAACCTCCCTGCTGGGCAATTCCATTCTGAATTTCCTGATGGGGAAATTGGGAATCGCCGCCTTCCCTTATGTACTGTGGGGATGCGCGATATGTGTTATCATCCTTTTCAACACGGGATACCGGCTTTTATCGGCAAAAAATAAAAAATGACTTTAAAACAAAATACTATGTTAGCATTGGAATGGTTAAAAAATGCCCGGGCCGTTATGGGCAAAATCGAAGAGACCCAACTGGATCAAATCAAAAAAGCGGCAGAAATTATGGCAGACAGCATTCAGGCCGGCCGGTGGGTGCACACCTTCGGCTGCGGACATGCGACGATCCCTATCGAAGAGATGTATCCGCGTATCGGAGGGTTCGTCGGATTTCATCCGTTATGCGAATTGCCTCTTACTTTCTTTACCCGCATTACGGGAGAAATGGGCGTGCATCAGTTCCTGTTTTTGGAAAGGGCGGAAGGATACGGAAACGCCATCATGAAATCCTATAATTTCGATCAGCGGGATACCATGTGGATATTCTCGCATACCGGAATCAATAATGTAAATATCGATGTGGCCCTAAAGGCGAAAGAGCTCGGAATGAAAGTCATCGTTTACGGCTCGGCCCGGGAATCCATCGGGAAAAAGACCCGCCATTCCTGCGGCAAAACGTTATTCGAAGTTGCCGACTTAGTAGTGGATTCCTGCGCTCCATTGGTAGATGCCAGCGTACCGCTGAAAGGCCATGTAGATAAAGTGGGTCCCGTTTCCACCTTAGCTTTTGTTACATTAGTATGGATGACCGTCACCACCGTCGCCGAAATTCTGGCCGACAGGGGAGTGAAACTTTATATTCATCCTTCCCACAATGTTCCCGGCGATACCACCGCGCAGGAAAGATTGGATGCCTGCCTGGCCACCTACAAGGAAAGAGTAGCGGGAATCTGACTCCCGGTTGCCGGCTTCCAAAATTAGGGCAGTTGTAATCTTTTCTTATTAAAATTTTGTATGTTTTTTGTATGTTTGTATTCTATTATGCAAATACTGAAAAAATACAAAATAATCCATATATCAAGCCTTGCGGCGATTGTTTTTGCCGCAGGGCTTTTTATCTCCCATTCTCCGGCCCGTGCAGAAAAGAACGGATTGTCAGAAATCCTCCGTTATTGGCAACAGCGCGATACGCTTCGACAGTTTGCTTCCGATACTTTAAAACAACTTCCCGATTCCGTAAAATCTGCAAATTCCGATTCCTTAAAACAAAATCCGACCGATTTTCTGATCGGGATCGAAACCGACCCGTTTCTCAAACATAAACTGGATTCTCTGTTAGATCTGGGAATGGACTCCACTTCCGCATTGAAATATATGGCGGACCCCGGAGCCTTCGCCGGAGACACCATTCCGCAAATAATCCTGACGGCCAAAGAAAAGAAACGGCTTTACAGAGACAGCGTGCAGGCTTACAAAGACAGCGTGATCCGCGCTACCCCCCGGGTGCTGAATACTTACTTTTTTCCCGATTCGGTAATTTACCAACGGATGTTCCGTTGGAAAGCAGACTCTTACCTGAACAAGCCCGAAGTGCTTAATCCGGATACCACCTACAACGAGAATTTTTACGATTATCCGTTTATGCGACACGATGTAAACGCCGTTTCCTTAGGCGTATCCGGTTCGCCCATGCTGTATTACAATTATTTCAAGCGGGAAGGCATAGAGGTGTTTCCTTTCATAGACCCGTATCTCCCCTATTCCTTCACCCCGGAAACGATGCCGTTCTATAATGTAAAGACACCCTACACTGAACTCGCTTATTGGGGGACCCTGTTCGCCAACAAACAAAAAGAAGAGACCAATATAAAATTCCTTCACACGCAGAACCTCACCCCCGCTTTCAATTTCAATATCCTGTATCAGCGGTATGGAGGAGCCGGCATTCTGGACAACGAAAAAACCGACAACAGGACCTTCGCCCTCACCGCCAATTATGTAGGAGAAAAATATGTGATGCAGGGAGGATACATTTTCAATCGGGTCAAGAAAAACGAAAACGGAGGTATCTCCGATCTGAGCATGATTCTGGATACGATCGTAGATGCCCGCATCGTTCCGGTAGCCCTGCAGGATGCCCAAACGCAGATACGGAAAAACACGTTCTTTATCACCCAGTCCTATGGAATTCCTTTCAAGCTTTTCAAAAGGGATACCCTCGGATACGGGGAAGGGACGATGGCATACATAGGGCATTCCGGGGAATTTACCACTTATACCAAATCCTATACGGACGAAATAGGACTGGATGATCAGACAGGACGGGCGCTGTACCATGATAAATTCTATATCAATCCCACCCGGTCGGCAGACTCGGTCCGGGTGCTGCGTTTCGAGAACAAATTCTATATCCGTTTGCAGCCATGGGCCAAGGAGGCGATCGTATCCAAAGTGGATGCGGGCATCGGCTTCCAATATCTCAACCTGTACGGATTCGACCCCGGATTTTTCCTGTCGGGAAACAGCAATAAACACCAGGGAAACCTGTATTTGTATTTCGGGGCATCGGGCCAGCTCAAAAAATATTTTTCCTGGGAGGGCTTCGGAAAATACAATCTAATAGGATACTACGCCAACGACTTTTCCATAGACGGCAAAGTGCGGTTTTCCAACTATTCCGTCCGGGAAGGCATCCATCTGACGGGGAAGATCCATATTTCGCAAAAACGGCCGGATTATTTCTATAATCATTATTATTCCAACCACTATATCTGGAATAACGATTTCGATAAAACCACCGAAACCCGGATAGAGGGGAAACTGGAAATCCCCCATTGGAAATTAGAAGCGTTTTTCGGATATTCGCTGCTGACAAATAATATTTATTTCGATACGCTGGGCATCGCAAACCAGAATGGAGACGCCATGAGCATCCTCTCGGCCTATCTTCAAAAAAACTTCCAGGCATGGAAATTCCATTTCGACAATCAGCTGCTATTCCAGATTTCATCGAAACAGGACATAATCCCCCTGCCCAAGGTGGCGCTCAATCTCCGTTATTACCTGCAACTGCCTTTGGTCAAAAATGTACTCAACGCCCAGCTCGGGGCCAACGTCACATTCAACACCAAATATTATGCACCGGCATATTCTCCCGCATTGGGATTATTCCATAATCAGGAAGATATGAAAATAGGGAACAATCCTTATATAGACGCCTTCATAAACCTGCAATGGAAACGGGCCAGCATTTTCGTAAAATATGTAAACGCGGCTCAGGACTGGCCTAAATCGGACTATTTCTCGACCTATCGTTATTTAAGACCCCAGACCGCCCTTAAATTCGGCATCCACTGGCCTTTCTATCTTAAATGACGGTTGCCTGACTAAAAACGCTTAGAATTTTTTACGATGAAGAAACACACAAGCAACATCATCAAATCCGGCATAGCGTTTTTACTGCTCACAGTTATTCTTCTGATCCCGGCCTGGAAAAAGGGTCATAAGAGAACCGGCCTCTATTCTGCTCCGCTTCCCGATACGCTTACATGTTCCGTCCTGCTGGATAATTCGCTTTATTCCGAGGGGTATTCCACAGGATATCTGTATGAATTATTCAACCATTTCAACGGATACCAGCATACGAAAATAATCATCTCTCCGGAAAATAACACTCCCGATCAATGGACCCGCTTAGAGGAAGGAAGCACGGACATGCTGATTATCAACGCAAAAAAGGATACCGTACCCGAATCGTTCCGAGACAGGTTCATTCCAGGCATTCCTCTCAATCCCGAGGAAGACATATACGTGGTAAGAAAAGACAATTACCGGCTGCTCCACGTGCTGAATTTCTGGTTCAACTTTTTCAAACAAACCCCCGAATACGCCCGGCTGTTACAAAAATACACCCGCAATTACCGGATTCCCGACAATTTCAGCACTGCCATCTCCCGCGAAGCCATCTCCCCGTACGACAAGTATATAAAAGAATACAGCGAATCGCTCGGCTGGAATTGGAAGCTGCTGGCTTCGCTCATATATCAGGAGTCCAAATTCAAAGTGGGCGTCAGTTCCGATAAGGGAGCCGTAGGCCTGATGCAAATCAAAGAATCCGTCGCCCAAAAATACGGTGTGGAAAATATTTATGATCCCCGGCATAACATCCGGGCCGGAGTCTTTCAGTTGAAACATCTCCAGAATATGTACCGGAAAATGGGAGCCGACTCGCTCGATCTGATAAAACTGACCCTGGCCTCCTATAACTGCGGCGAAGGCCGGATGGAAGATTGTATGGAACTGGCCAGGCAGGAGGGGAAAAACCCCTTGTTATGGGACGATTTAGCCTCGGTTATCCCCCTGCTTCAGGAAGAAGAATATTATACCCGGGAAGGCATCAAACAGGGAAAGTTCCAGGGGAAAGAGACCCTCCGGTTCGTAGATAATATAATGGAAAGATACGAGAAATATAAAGAGGTGGTAAAACCGTGATTCTATCTCATTTCACGACCATGGAACGGGCGGGGCTGATGCGGGAGATGAAATGGCACGGAACCAGCATGATAAGCATGATAACGATAAAGGCGGCTCCGTTGATCCATAAAACGGTCCAGAGGCTGATATCTATCGGGACATACTTTACAAAATAATTGACCGGATTCAAGGCGATGAACCGGTATTTCCATTCCAGAAAGCAAAAAACGCCCGCCAGTATATTGCCGGCCAGCAATCCCTTCAAGACGATAAAGGCGGCCTTATACAGGAAAATGCCCGCTATATCCCTGTTCCGCATGCCCAACGCTTTTAAGATTCCGATTTGCGAAATACGCTCGAACAGCAGGATCAACAGTCCCGATACCATATTGAATCCGGCCACCGCCGTCATCAGTACAAGAATAATCAACACGTTCATATCCAGCAGATGCAGCCAGTCGAACAAAACATAATATTTATCTTTCAGGGAAACCGCCGCTAAAGAGTCCTCATCGTCTTCCGCCGTACTTTCATATAAAATATCCTCGATCTTCTCTTTCTGTTCTTCCAGCTCTTTCTCCCGATAGCGGTTCAGGACTATTTCGTAACCGGAAATCTCCCCGTTTTTCCACCCGTTCAAACGGGCGATGTGCCGGGAATCGGCCACTACCAGCACCTTGTCTATCTCCTCCATCTGCGCATCGTAAATTCCGGCAATGTCGAATCTCCTTACCCGCACCTCTCCGTCCCGGTCGATGAAATAGGCGATCACCTTATCCCCTGCCCCGTAATGCAGCAATTCTGCCAATCGCTTCGAAATCAAGATATCATTGGAAATACTCGTTCCGTATGAAGGGATTTTCCCCTGGGACAGATGCCGTGAAAAAAAATCGAAATTATAGGCGGAATCCACTCCCTTGAATATGACTCCCTGTATCTGGTCTCCGGCTTTGATGACGCCGGAACGGTAGGAAACCGGACGGATATCTTTTACGAAAGGAAGCGAAGCGATCTCCCGGGCCATTTCCGGACGGCTTTGTACGGGATATTGCTCGTTCACGATATCCACGCCCGGAGCAGAGATCATAAAATCGCCGCTGAACCCGGTGATCTTCTCCACTATTTCATGCCGGAAACCATTGGATATGGCAATCGACAATATCATGACCAGAATACTGACGGCTACCGATGCCTCCGCGATCTTATTGCTGGTACCGCTGAGTTTTTTTCTGCCTGCCCGGTCCCCGGAACCCATCCGTTTCGCTATGAAAAGATTCAAATCCATCGATCGCTCTTTAATTGAAATCCCGACCGTAAAATTAGCGAAAAAATATTTCAACAAAAATTCCGTTTTTCTTTGTTTTGAAAAAAAAATCCTTTACTTTTGCTCTGCCAAAAGCGGAAATAGCTCAGTTGGTAGAGCATCAGCTTCCCAAGCTGAGGGTCGCGAGTTCGAATCTCGTTTTCCGCTCTCCCCTAACAAAAACGACAAAAAAGGTTATCGGCTCAAGATATCGAGCGAGAGTCCGACTAATTTCTCCACGTAAGGTTGGTAGTCCGGCAAGGCGTCCTTATTGGGGCGGTTGGCGATAATGCAGCATACCGTTCCGGCCTTGTGGCCTAATTGTCGGGAAAGGCCTGCTAAAGCGGAACTTTCCATTTCGAAATTGGTAATTCTATAATCCCCGAAACGGAACGCCGCAAAACGTTCTACCATTCCTTCCATGGCCAACGGTAGCCGCAGGATCCTCCCCTGGGGACCGTAAAAACCGGAGGCCGATATAGTAACGCCCTTCAGTGTAACGTCCCGGAATAATTCTATAAGTTCATCGCTCGCTTTTGCGAAATACGGAACGGGCAGCCGGCTGTCCCAGTCCATCCATTTCACGAAAGCCTCCTCCATCTCCTTGATGGTTACCTTATCCCTCCCGGCATACCAGTTCAGCAGTCCGTCGCATCCTATGGAAATATGGGAGAATACGAAAGACCCGACAGGAATATCCGGCTGGATCGAGCCGGAAGTGCCTATCCGCAAAATCCGCAGGCTTTTCTTTTCCTTTTTGATCTCGCGGGTGGTGAAATCTATGTTCGCCAATGCGTCCAGTTCGTTTACCACTATATCTATATTGTCCGTCCCGATGCCGGTGGAAAGGACACTCAGCCGTCTGCCCCTGTACTGTCCGGTTACCGTCACGAATTCGCGCGACTGACGGCGGAATTCTTTAGATTCGAAAAAAGACGATATCATGTCCACCCGTCCCGGATCGCCCACCAATATAACAGTATCGGCCAGTTCTTCCGGTCTGAGATGTAAATGGAATACGGATCCGTCGCTGTTGATAATCAATTCGGAATCTCCTATCTTACCCATAGCAATCGTTTTTTAATATTGATTTTCAAATATACGAATTAATTTTAATTGTTTATTTTCATTAAATTTGCACCGGTATCCCGAACCGGGACATTCTAAATAAAATATTATGATACAACGGATACAAACATTATTCCTTTTGTGCGCCTGCGGACTCGTCTTTTCCCTGTTTTTCGCCCGTCTCATCTATGCCGCCGACTATACCATTTCATATACCGAGTACAACCCGTTTCTGATTCTTACCATTTTGACCTTTATCATAAACATCATAACCATTGCGATGTATAGGCACCGGATTCTCCAGATGCGGCTTTGCGTCTATAACATTCTCGTGCTGTTAGGATATCAGGGTTGGATCGCATATCTTTTTTTCACCCGCGAGGAAGGAGTAGCCTTTTCCATTACCGCCGTTTTCCCGATAGTGGCAGCCATTCTGACCTTTACCGCCATGCGTTACATAGCCCGCGACGAAGCGTTGGTACAATCGATCAACTCGCTGAGAAAATCCCGCAGGGGCAAAAAAGGGAAAAAATAGAATCCGGCGGATCCTCCGGAAATTACTCTTCCGATTTACAGTATTTTTTAATGACGCTGTAAGCCTCCGGAACGCCCAGCTCGCCGGCCTTGCTCAGGTCGATGCACCCTTTTTCCTTGTCTTTGAGATAGATCAAGACCAAACCGCGGTTATAGAAAGCCTCTCCTAAATACGGATTCAGTTCGATAGCCGTAGTATATTGCTGGATAGACTCCGGCAGATCGTTGGAGAGACAGTACAGGTTTCCCAAATTATAATAAGTATAAGGGAATTCAGGCATCAGCACGGATGCTTTCGTCATATCGTGTATGGCGGAAGTATAATCGTAATTTTTGTAAGACTGATCCTGAACCCGGGCGCGGGCCGCACCGGAATTATCTAAGGTAAGCACCTGCACATTATTTTCCATGGAGGAGATGAAATCGATCATTTCCGATTGCAAAGCGCCCCGGTTGATATAATAGAAAGTCTGGTCCGGATCGTTCTCGATAGCCTTGTCATAATAAGACAAGGAAGAATTGAACTGCTTTTTGCCCTCCTCTATAATCGCCTGGGCGAACATCAGCTTCCCGACGGCCTTATCCTGTTCCCCGAGAGGGGGACCGGAGGAAAATTCCCGGAGAGCTTTCCCGATTTTTTCCTCATACGCGGAAACCGGAATATCCGTTCCCCATGAAGGACTTATCTCTATCGGGATAGGCACGGAACTTATAAACTCATCCATTTTCCGGTTCTCGTACCGGTGTTCCAGCGCCATAATCATTTTATTCGACTCGGTCGGATTGAATTTAAACAACGGTTTCAGCCGGATATCCACATCCCGGTGCTGCAATAATTCGTTGTTGAAATCCTTCTTGGCGAAATCCGCGTCCAAGGCCAGCAACCGGTCGTATTTTTTGGCGGTATCCGCAAAAATCGCCGCTCCGGTGCTATCGCTGGTTTTCGCCTGATATTCCTGAATTTTCGCCTGCGCGATCCGGTAATCCTGTTTAGCCGAATTAAACTCTCCCAATTGGTTCTTCACATAAGAACGATTGATATATGCCTTCGCGAAATCGGGATAAAGATTGATCGCCTGCGAATAATCGTTCATGGCATCCCGGTATCTTCCCAATTCCAAAAAGACTCCCGCCCGGTTGAAATAGGCCAGCACATTATTCGGATTGACGGCCAGCACCCGGTCGTAATCGTCCAAAGCGTTGTTATAGTCCCCGATCTGAGTACGGATGAGGGCCCGATTATATAAAGTGAGCGCGTTTCCCGGATCCTCTTCCAGCACTTTATTCAGATCCGCAAGGGCTCCCGCTATATCCTTCCCGTCATATTTAATCAACGCCCGGTTGAAAAATGCGAAAGTATTGGTGGAATCCAAGGAAATGGCATTATCCAGATCCCGCAGAGCGTCCTCGTTCTGGTTCCTCATCGAGTAAATGCGCGAGCGCCGGATATAACCTTCCGGATCGAACATGTTCAATCTAATAGCCTTATTATAATCGTCAAGCGCCTTGGTCGTATCCCCCAGAAACAGATAGCAGGCCCCCCGGTTCAGATAGGCGTCCCCCACCTTGGGTTCTGCCTTGATAAAGCGATTGAAGTCCGAAATGGCCTTATCGAATTGCTGCGAAAGGAAATAGGTTACTCCCCGGCTGAAATACAGTCCCGTATAACTCGGCCGCAGATCCACCGCCTCGGCCAGATCCTTCAACGCCATTTCATATTTGCCGGTACGGCTCAGGGTAATGGCGCGGTAATGATAGGCCGGCGTATAGATGGGATTCAATTTAAGGGATTTATCGAAATCCTTTTCGGCTCCCATATAATCGCCCAGATTATATTTGGCGATGCCCCTGAAAAAATAGGCATCGTACAAAGTGCTGTCTAACCGGACAAGGATATTGAAATTGTCTATGGCATTAGTATATTTTCCTTCTATCAGAAAATTACGTCCCCGGTTAAAGAACTGGTCTATATCATACTGGGCATAGGAAAATATCCAGATAAAGCACAAAACGGCCAATGCAGCCCCACGTTTTACCATCCGCTTGTCTTTATCTAATTTCAATAAGAATCTCATTTTTAAAACAAATATGGCTATGCCCTTAAAAATGCAAAAATAGTTTATTTTAATTTCATTACAAACACGCGGCGCCTCGGCATAATCCAAATTTCATTTGTCTTCTGCTCTCGGCTTGCTGTTTATTTTAATTTCATTACAAACACGCGGCGCCTCGGCATAATACAAACTTCATTTGTCTTCTGCTCTCGGCTTGCTGTTTATTTTCATCCAGTCGGGATAAGGAAGCGTCCGCATGATTTTTTCTATATCGTCGGCCCGACGGTTCATGTAAGCGGTCGGGGCATTCGCCTTACGTTTGAGCGGATTGGGAAGCGAAGCGGCGATCAGGGCGGACTGCCGGGCGGTCAACTTAGAGGCACGCGTACTGAAAAGCCTCTCGGCCGCCGCCTCCGCGCCATAGATTCCCCGTCCCATTTCCGCCACGTTCAGATACACTTCCAAAATACGCTCCTTCCCCCATATCGTCTCGATAAGCAACGTAAAATAAGCCTCCATCCCTTTTCTGAACCAGCTCCGGCCGGGATACAGAAATACATTTTTGGCCGTCTGCTGGGAAATAGTACTCGCGCCCCTTAATTTTTTCCCTTTTTTTTGCGCATCGAGGGCATTGTCGATTTCTATCCAGTCGAAGCCGTTGTGGTCCGCGAACCGGTTATCTTCCCCGGCGATAACCGCCCGGGCGATATAAGGCGACATTTCGGAGAGGGGCTTCCAGGTTTTATAGGTTCTATACGTTGTATCGGAAAAATTCTCGATGCTCCGGATCGCCATCAAAGGGGTATAATAAACCGGCACCCATTTAAGGAGCAATACCCACAAGACAGTAAACAACACAAACCCCGTCGGGATATAAAAAAACAAGATTCTCAGAAACTTTTTGCCCCGTCTGCGCATCTTAGGAAAAAATAGAATATCTTTGCAAAGATAGAAAACAATACCACTCTCAATGAGCTCCAGCAGACTTTTTTCCATTTTAACCTGCATATTATCCTGTCTTTTACATAGTTTTCCCTTATCCGGACAAGCACCGGCTCCCAGACCGTACGACCAGCTGATACAACCCCGGGAACACAAGCGTTATGTGGAATACCTGACCCATCCCTTAGCGGAAGGAAGGGCTACCGGAACCCAGGGCAGCGAATTAGTGCGCCGAATGATCGCCCGGAAATTCGAAGAGTTCGGTCTGCAAAAATACCGGGACAGCTATACGCAAAGTTTCAAAACAGATTCCGTAGTGGCCCGCAACATAGTGGGAGTCATTCCCGCCAAATATCCCAGCGAAGAATATGTAATCGTAGGCGCCCATTACGATCATCTCGGTATTCTCGACAATAAATTCTATCCGGGAGCCGACAACAACGCTTCCGGAGTCGCCTCGCTCCTGAATTTGGCCAGGACTTTCGGGCAGATGAGAATAAACCGCTATCCGTTCAGCAGGAATATCATTTTCGTAGCGTTCGATGCCAACGAATTAGATATGAAAGGATCCGAATATTTTGTAGAGAACATGAACCTGAATCCCCGGCAAATCGTCTGCATGATCAATATAGACCAGATAGGATGTACGTTTTCCCCTCCCGGCAAAGACACCAACTATGTAATGGTATTGGGGAAAGAGAAATTGAGAAAAATAGACTCTTCCAAAATCGACCGGGCCAACACAAAGACAGGCACCGGATTGGTAATCGATTATACGTTTTATAACAGTCCGGATTTTTATAAAATCTTTTACAGGCTGTCCGACCATTATTCTTTTGCCAAAAAGGGAATACCGGCCGTGCTGTTCACTTCCGGCATCACTGACCGCACCTATAAGGTTACCGATCTGGAAGCGTCTATCTGTTACCCGGTACTTACCGCCCGTACCCGGCTCATTTATCATTTCATCTGCGAATTAGTCAGATAGAACGGCGGTGCGGATCCTTTTCAGCCTCCGTAAACGGCATCGTCCCCCAATTGTTCCTCAATCCGCATCAACTGGTTGTATTTCGCCAAGCGGTCCGTCCGGCTCATGGAACCCGTTTTTATCTGTCCCGAACCGGTAGCCACGGCTATATCCGCAATGGTCGTATCTTCCGTTTCACCGGAGCGGTGCGATATGATGGTGGCATATTTGTTCCGCTGAGCCAGGGCGATGGCATCCAGCGTTTCCGTAAGAGTACCTATCTGGTTAACCTTTATCAGAACGGCATTGGCGCATTTCATATCTATCCCCCGGGCAATATATTTCACGTTGGTAACGAACAAGTCATCCCCCACGAGCTGGCAGCGGTCTCCGATCCTCTCGGTAAGCATGCGCCACCCGTCCCAATCGTCTTCGGACATGCCGTCCTCTATGGAATCGATCGGATATTTGCCGATCAAGGATTCCAGATATCCGACCTGCTCCCGGGAAGATCTTCTTGCCCCGTCGGGACCCTCGAATTTCGAATAATCATAATATCCGTCCACGTAAAACTCGGAAGCCGCACAATCCAACGCTATGGTCATATCGGTTCCAGGTACATATCCGGCATTCCGGATAGACGTCAGGATATAATCCAAAGCTTCCTCGGAACTTTTCAGGTCCGGCGCAAAACCGCCTTCATCCCCTACAGCCGTACTGTAACCGTTCTTTTTCAGCTCTTTTTTCAATTGGTGGAATACATCGGACCCCATCCTCACGGCCTCCCTTACGGAACCCGCCCCGACAGGACGGATCATAAATTCCTGAAAAGCGACAGGCGCGTCCGAATGCGCCCCTCCGTTGATAATATTCATCATCGGCACCGGCACCACATGAGCGTTCACGCCCCCTATATACCGGTATAAAGGGAGGTGCAAATAATCCGCAGCCGCCTTGGCCACCGCAAGGGAAACTCCCAGTATGGCATTCGCTCCCAAGTTGGATTTGTCGGGAGTACCGTCCAGATCGATCATCGTCCGGTCGATCATCCTCTGATCTAAAGAATTGAGTCCCGACAACGCATCTTTTATCACCGTATTTACATTGCCGACCGCTTTGGAAACGCCTTTTCCTCCGTATCTGAACGAGTCCCCGTCCCTGAGTTCCAGCGCCTCATGCTCGCCCGTGGAAGCTCCCGACGGAACACTGGCCCGCCCGCGGGCTCCGGAAGAAAGAGATACATCCACTTCTACAGTAGGGTTTCCCCTCGAATCCAGAATTTCCATAGCTGCAATATCCGCAATATTCATAATTTCCATTTTTTAGTAAAACGAATTATCATAACACGCCCGCCGGCTTCCGAGACCGCCGGACCGGGCTTAAAATTTCCATAAATATAAACAAATATCCCGGATGATGGTTGCTTTTTATAATTGCCCAAAATATTAGTATATTTATGGCTTGATTTTTCCGAACCTTTTTAAGAACAGTCGCCTTATGAAATTTTTTAACCAAACCATTATCTTACTTATCATTACAGGACTTTTCAATTTTATGTGCGCCGGCCGTTGCAACGCACAGGCTTCCGGAGGCATCCGGATCGTGCAGGGAGGGAGAGACACCGTCCGCACTTCGGAACATACGATCATCGGCACCGTGGCTCCGGGAAGCAGCGTAACGATAAACGGACAACCCGTCAAAGTATATAAGACGGGCAGCTTCGGATATAAATCCCATTTGCAAAACGGATACAATTCCATAGCCATCGAATGTACAGACAACAACGGCGGCATACAGACAAAAAATCTCCGGATTTATTACGATCCGTCTGTAAGCCAGAGACCGACCCGTCCGGAGGCCGGGCCGTCCGCAATAAAAGACACATCCTTGATAATCAAGACTCTCCCCGGATCCTATCTCAATTATGGAAACGGCTCGGACCGCTTGGGGGGTGCCAAAATCAATTTTTTGGATAAGGATATCCTGCTGAAAGTGACGGGAGCAAGCGATAACCTGTACCGCATCCGGCTTTCCGACAACCGGTATGCCTTCATTCCCAAAGAATGCGCGGAACGGGTGACGGAAGAGGCACAAATATCCATGGCTCCATGTCTTTCCGGGTCGTGGAGCGTCAGCAATACCGGAAAAGGAACCGACAGGGTATCCGTTTCTTTGGAAACACGGAAACCTTATATCGTGCGGGAAGAAACGCAGCCCCACCGTTTAGTGCTGGATCTTTACGGAGTGCAATGCAATTCCAACTGGATCACGCAATATCCCGGATTGGAATCGATCCGGGACGTACAGTTCGAACAAACGGACTCGGACGTACTGCGGATCATCATCCATCTGAAACATAAGACTTCATGGGGATATGCCGTGAAGTATGAAGGCAACCATCTGATAGTGGATATCCGGCACCTGCCGGAAAAATTCTCTCTCAGCAAACTGACCATCGGAGTGGATGCGGGACACGGCGGAAGCAGCAGCGGAGCTGTCAGTCCGGCAGGCTATAAAGAGAAAGACCAGACCCTTGCCATGGCGTATATCCTGACAAAAATGCTGCAGAGCAAAGGGGCCCGCACCGTCATGAGCCGGACAGACGATTCGGACGTCTCCATGGCGCAAAGAAAAGAGATCTTCAAGGAAAACGGGATAGATCTGCTCGTATCCATTCACTGCAATGCCGGCGGAGACCCTCTCACTACGGGAGGCACCAGTACGTATTATAAACACTGGACCTATCGGGAGCTTGCAAACTCCATTCTGCAAAATCTCCTGAAAATCGAAGGTGTGAAATGTTTCGGGATGGTGGGGAACTTCAATTTTTCACTCAACGCTCCTACCGAATATCCTTCCGTATTGGTGGAAACCCTGTTCATGTCCAACCTTTGGGACGAAGAACATATCACCGACGAACATTTCCAGGAAAAATTAATGAAAAAAGTGGTGAAAGGTTTGGAAGATTATCTGAAACTTTGCACGAAAGTTGAAAGGAAACATTCAGGTCCCGACGGGTTCTGAAAAACTTCCGCCAGGCAGGCGGAAAATCCGGACCGGTTTGCGGAATCGATGCGCAAACAAACTATATAAGAAGCATTTACAATGGATTTCAGACTCCAATCACCCTATAAGCCTACGGGAGACCAGCCGGGGGCTATCGAGGGCCTGACGGATGCTATCCGCTCGGGCACCGATGCCGTGACCCTGCTGGGCGTAACCGGTTCCGGAAAGACTTTCACCATGGCCAACGTAATCGAGAGACTGAACCGTCCGGCCTTAGTGTTGAGCCATAATAAAACGCTGGCGGCCCAGTTATACGGAGAATTCAAATCTTTTTTTCCCGACAACGCCGTCGAATACTTCGTCTCCTATTACGACTATTATCAGCCGGAAGCCTATCTTCCGGTAACGGATACATACATCGAAAAGGATTTGAGTATCAACGATGAAATAGAAAAACTCCGGCTCAGTTGTTCCAGCGCCCTGCTGTCGGGAAGAAGAGATGTAATCGTCGTATCGAGCGTCTCCTGCCTTTACGGTATCGGGAATCCCGCCGATTTTCATGCCAATACCATCACCCTCAAAACGGGGGAAGCCGTCAGCCGTACCAAATTCCTGTACCGGTTAGTAGAAAGCCTGTATTCCCGAAACGATGTGGAATTCAAACGCGGCACGTTCCGGGTAAAAGGAGATACGGTGGATATTTACTTAGCTTACGGAGACAAAGGATGCCGGGTAGTGTTTTTCGGGGACTGTATAGAGGAAATCGAGATATTCGACCCGGTCAGCAGAGCCTCTTTGGAATTTCCCGAGGAAATCTCCATTTATCCCGCCAATATTTTCGTTACCACCAAAGAACGGACCAAATCGGCCGTACGCAGTATCCAGGACGACCTGATGCTGCAATATAATTATCTGAACGAAATAGGAAAATATACGGAAGCCAAGCGGTTGAAGCAGCGCGTCGAATACGATCTGGAAATGATCAAGGAGCTGGGCTATTGCTCCGGAATCGAAAACTATTCCCGGTATTTCGACGGCCGTTCAGCCGGGATGCGGCCTTTCTGTCTGCTGGATTATTTTCCGAAGGACTATATAACGTTCATAGACGAAAGCCACGTTACCATTCCGCAAATCCGGGCCATGTACGGGGGAGACCGTTCCCGCAAGGAAACTCTCATCGAATACGGGTTCCGTCTGCCGGCCGCAGCGGATAACCGTCCGCTCAAGTTCGACGAATTCGAAGCCCTTTCCCGCCAGACGGTATTCGTAAGCGCCACCCCCGCACCGTACGAGTTGGAAAAATCGGGAGGTCTGATCGTCGAACAGGTGGTAAGGCCTACCGGACTTCTCGAACCTCCTATAGAAGTGCGTCCGACCAAGAACCAGATAGACGATCTGATGGAGGAAATACAGCTCCGCACCGAAAAGGATGAACGGGTACTGGTAACCACCCTTACCAAGCGGATGGCGGAAGAATTGGACAAATATATGCAGAAGATGGATATCCGGTGCCGGTATATTCACTCGGACGTGGATACGCTGGAACGGATAGAAATCATAGAGGATTTCCAGGCAGGAAGGTTCGATGTGCTGATAGGGGTCAATCTTCTCCGGGAAGGATTAGATTTGCCCCAGGTATCTTTGGTCGCCATCTTGGATGCGGATAAGGAAGGATTCCTGCGTTCCGAGACCGCCCTCACCCAGACCGCCGGCAGAGCGGCCCGGAATATCAACGGATTGGTAATCATGTATGCGGACACCATTACCCGTTCCATGAGAAATACGATCGATGAAACCAACCGGCGGCGGAAAAAACAACAGGAATACAATACGGCCAACAATATCGTTCCCACCCAGATAGCCAAACAGGAGCGGAATGTCTTGGGACGGGCTTCTAAAGAAGAGTTGCCGGAAAAGACCTCCGCCGCCTGTCTGCTGGAAGATCCGGTAATCCATAAAATGGACAAGGCACAATTGCAAAAATCCGTGGAAAGCGCCCGCAGGCAAATGGAAAAAGCGGCCGCGGAACTGGATTTCCTGCAGGCCGCCAGATTCAGGGATGAAATGAACGCCCTGCGGAAAATACTGGATACGAAAAAATAAATTGATAAAACGAACCTGTCTCAAAATAAGGAACATGATACCGAAAAGACTGCAAAGCATCCTCGACAAATACCCCGCTCCGGAAAAAGAGCTGGTGGCGGGAGCTTACCAGATAGCCGAAGAGGCTTTAGAAGGAGAAACGAGAGGAAACGGTCATCCTTTTATAGAACATCCCTTGGGAGTAGCCTATATCGTGGCGGAAGAAATCGGACTCAGATCCGACGCCATGGCAGCGGTATTCCTGCATGAAGCCTCGCGCAAACGGCCCGAGCTGTTGGAACAGATCCGCGAAAGCTATTCACCGGAAATCATGACCATGGTAACCGGTCTGAATAACATATCGGGCATTACTCCCAAACAGACCAAATTGCAGGCGGAGATCTACCGCAAGCTGATCGTATCTTACTCCAAAGACCCCAGGGTTACACTCATAAAGCTCGCCGACCGTCTCGAAATCATGCGCAAATTAGATATCTTCTCTAAAAGCAGTATCATGCGCAAAGTGACGGAAACCATCATGCTGTATGTTCCCCTGGCTCACCAATTAGGACTTTATAATCTCAAAAGCGAGCTGGAAGACCTGTATTTCCGGTATTCGGATACGGAACATTACCGGGCCATCACCAACAAGCTGAAAGCGACCGAAAACGACCGGAAAAAATTAGTCCGGGAGTTTATCCGTCCGTTAGAAAAGCAGCTCAGCGAAAAATACACCTACAAGTTGAAAGTCCGGACCAAAACGGCTTATTCCATCTGGCGTAAAATGCAGAGACAGGGCGTTCCCTTCGAAGAGGTATATGACGTTTTCGCCATCCGGTTCATCGTGGATGCCCCTCCCGACAAAGAACACGATTATTGCTGGGATATCTACTCCATGGTAACCCAGGAATATCAGCCCGATACCAAGCGGCTCCGGGACTGGCTTACCCAACCCAAACCTAACGGATATGAATCCCTCCATACGACCGTAACCAATAAGGAAGGAGTGCATATAGAGGTACAGATCCGTTCCGCCCGGATGGACGACATTGCGGAAAACGGCCACGCTTCCCATTGGTCTTATAAAGGGATTAAAAGCGTGCAGGGGCTGGACGAATGGCTGCAAAATGTAAAGGGAATGCTCAACAGCGCCCGTACCGAGCCGTACACGGAAATCACGCCGGATCTGAACGAAATTTTCGTGTTTACCCCCTCGGGCGATATCCGGCAACTGCCCAAAGGCGCCTGTGTGCTGGATTTCGCATTTAATATCCATACCAATCTGGGAGTACATTGCTGCGGGGCGAAAGTAAACGGCAAAGTAGTGCCTATCCGGGAGGAATTGCACACCGGCGATGTGGTGGAGATTATGAGCAACAAGAATCAGAAGCCGTCGGCCGACTGGCTGAATATCGTCATTTCCTCCAAAGCCCGCAGCCGCATCAAGAACAAGCTCAAAGAAGAAGAAGGCAAACGAAGCGCCACGGGACGGGAACTGCTGGAGCGAAGAATGAAAAACTGGAAAATGGAATTGACGGACGATGTGCTGGCGGATCTGACTAAGTATTTCAAGTTCAAGTCCATCGGCGAGCTGTGCATTGCCATCAGCGAAGAAGAAATCGACCTGCAGGATATTAAAAACCGTCTGACCTCCAAAGACGAATTCCAGGAAGACAAGGAGGAAATAAAAGGAGAAATTTCCAAAGGCCGTGCGGAAAAAACGGAAAGCACGCAGGATTACTTGGTAATCAACAACAAGCTGAATAATATCGGCTTTAAAATGGCGAAATGCTGCAATCCCATATTCGGAGACGACGTATTCGGATTCGTATCCGCCGCAGGAGGGATTAAAATACACAGAATGTCCTGTCCCAACGCGGCCCGGCTGATAGAAAACTATCCGTACCGGATTCAGAAAGTGAAATGGAGACAGGTTTCCACGACCACCCAGTTCCAGGCTTCGCTTAAAATCATAGTGGAAGGGGAAATTTCCCTCGGACAACAGATAATCGAATGCGTCAATCAGCAGATGGCATCCATCCGGGCGTTCAGCATAGAGGAACGAGGCAATAAAACCAAAGGGAACTTCAACGTAATGATGGACATATCGGTCAGCAACAACAGGAACCTGGACCGGGTGGTCTCGGCCATTAAAAAAGTAAAGGGCGTGGTAACCGTCCTGCGGATTTCGGGCAAATAGGCGGAAAAGATGAAGACAGGAAAGGAAAAGGATATGGATGAAAAGAATATAGGCGAAGAAAGGCAAAAGGACCGGGCGACCGGGGCCGGAAAAGGCCGCAAGACCAAACAGGCCGGAGAATATATCAGTATCGAGGGAGCTAAGGTAAATAATCTGAAAAATATTTCCCTGAAGATTCCCCGCAACAAGATAGTGGTGATCTCGGGCATATCCGGTTCGGGAAAGTCGTCCCTGGCATTCGAGACTTTGTTCGCAGAAGGACAGCGCCGGTTTGCAGAGAGCCTTTCTTCATTCGCCCGGCAGTTTCTCGGGCGGATGAGCAAACCGGCAGTGGATAAAATCGAGGGGATTCCTCCCGCCATAGCCATCGAACAAAAAGTAAATACCCGGAATCCGCGTTCCACCGTAGGGACCAATACTGAAATTTACGATTATCTGCGGTTGTTGTACGCCAAAATAGGCCGGACGATTTCTCCGGTCAGCGGTACGGAAGTAAAAAGAGAGACCGTAGCGGATGTAACGGAATATGTCCGGGAGTTTATCGGGAAGATTAAATACGGAAAGGAGCAGGCGGAAGGAATCGTCTATATTCTTTCTCCTTTCGGGTGGGAAGAGGGCCAGAACCGCGTAGAGAAATTATTGAATCTCAAAGAATCCGGTTACAGCCGGGTATATGTAGCACCGGCCCGCCCGGCAAAGGAACCGGAGAAAGAGGAAGTATCCGGTAAAACCGTCGGGGAAGTGGTACGGATAGACCGCATCCTGCAGGAGATAGAAAAGTACGGGGACAGGGAGGTGTTTCTGCTGATAGACCGGCTTACGGCCTCGCAGGAAGACGAAACGGCGGGGCTTTCCGATGGCCGTCGGGAAACGAATGATGCAAAAGCGGAGAATCCGACCGGGGCCATGACGGAGGAGGAGCTGGCGCGTCTTCAAGATTCGGTGCAGACCGCTTTCGACCAGGGGAAAGGACATTTGACGGTAGGAACTTTGGTACGGGTCCCGACAGGAACGAAAGATACGGCAGGCCGGGAGGAAGTCTTCATGCGGGATTTTTCCAATGTCTTTGAAGCGGACGGCATGGTGTTCGAAGAGCCTACCGAACTGATGTTCAGTTATAATAATCCGCTGGGAGCCTGTCCCGCCTGCGGAGGATACGGAAATACCATAGGAATCGACGAGGATCTGGTGATACCCAACGGCTCCCTGTCCGTGTATGAAGGGGCGGTCGCGTGCTGGAGGGGGGAAACCATGGGGTATTATCTGAAAGAATTAATCTACAATGCCGCCAAATTCGATTTTCCTATTCACAGGCCTTATGCGGAGCTGACTAAGGAGCAGAAAAAACTTCTCTGGGACGGGAACCGGTATTTTACGGGAATCAACCGCTTTTTCGAGATGGTGGAAAGCATGAAATACAAGATTCAGTATAAATACCTGCTTTCCCGGTATTCGGGCAAAACCGTCTGCAAGGTTTGCGAAGGGAGCCGTCTGCGGAAGGAGACGAATTACGTGAAAATCGGCGGCAAGACCATCACCGAGCTGATGGATATGAGCATCACCCGGCTGAGGGAGTTTTTCCAGCATCTGGAACTAAGGGATTACGAGCGGAAGATTGCCGCCCGGGCGATCAAAGAGATAAGGGACCGGTTAGATTACATAGAAGCGGTGGGTTTGGGATACCTGACCCTGAACCGCCGGGCCAATACCCTGAGCGGAGGGGAAAGCCAGCGGATCAATTTGGTCAGTTCGTTAGGCAACAGCTTAGTAGGGTCATTATATATCTTGGACGAACCGAGCATCGGGCTGCATCCCCGGGATACGCAGCGGCTGATCTCGGTCATTAAGAATCTGCGGGATTTAGGTAATACGGTAATAATCGTAGAGCATGACGAGGAAATTATCCGTTCCGCGGACGAGCTGATCGACATAGGTCCGTATGCCGGAGTCCACGGCGGGGAAATAGTGTTCCAGGGGAAAATCGGAGAAGGGAAGCCCGGGACCGGCTCCCTGACGATCGATTATCTGTCGGGATACAGAAAAATAGCGTCTCCCGGGAAAAAAAGAACATGGAAGTATGCCATAGAACTGGCCGGATGTATGGAGCACAATCTTAAAAATATCACGGTCCGTTTTCCTTTAGGCGTATTGACGGCGGTGACGGGGGTAAGCGGTTCCGGCAAGTCTTCGTTAGTGGGCGACATTCTTTATCCTGCGCTGGGCCGCCATTTCAACCAGTTCTCCGGGAAAGCGGGAGCCTTCAAAGAGTTGCGCGGCGACCTGAGCCGCATTACTTCCGTGGAATTCGTGGATCAGAATCCCATCGGGAAATCCTCCCGTTCCAATCCCGTCACCTATCTGAAGATTTACGACGACATCCGGAAAATTTTTTCGGAACAACCGTATGCCAAATTGAACGGATACGGCCATTCCCATTTTTCCTTCAATATCGATGGAGGACGGTGTCCGCAATGCTTGGGAGACGGTTTTATCACCATTCCCATGCAGTTTATGGCGGATGTGCAGATGGTGTGCGAAGAATGCGGCGGAAAGCGTTTCAAGCCGGATATCCTGGAAGTGAAATATCAGGGGAAAAATATCAATGACATATTGAATATGAGCGTGGAAGAAGCGATAGCGTTCTTCGGCTCGCAGAAAGAGGCGGCGGCCAAACGGGTGGCCCAGAAATTAAAGGTATTGGACGATGTGGGTTTATCTTATGTGCAATTGGGCCAGAACAGCAGCAGTCTCAGCGGCGGAGAAAGCCAGCGCATCAAATTGGCGCAGTTTCTCAGCAAAGACGGGGGCGGAAAAAGCGGGGGGGCCGTGCGCGACGAATCCATTCTGTTCATTTTCGACGAGCCTACGACCGGACTGCATTTTTACGATATCCAGAAATTGCTGAATGCTTTCAACGCGCTGATCGACCGGGGGCATTCCATCATCGTAGTGGAACACAATACGGATATCATCCGGGCGGCGGACTGGGTCATCGATATGGGTCCCGACGGAGGAGAGGAAGGAGGGCGCGTGGTTTTTACCGGAACTCCCGAGGATCTGGCCCGGCAAAAGGATAACCATACCGGCAGGGCGCTGGCTCGCCAATCGCCGGGCAACATTACAAAAACCGTTGAGAATCAGAATTGAAAATCAGTTTAAAAATCAGATTTAAAAGATATGGACAGGACTAAATTCACATCGTATTTCAGAAAGACGAAGCAGGTATCGCGGATAGGGACGACTTTGTGTCTGTCAGCCGCTTTCTTATTGATTTCCACACTATCTTCCGGACAGGACCGGGACGGTCTGAACCGGTATAAAAAGGAAAATGCAGCCTTGCTCCAGGCCGCAGGTCAGGAGCAGAACCGGACTGTCGGGAAAAAGGGGAAAGCAAACGGCCACCGTCCGCAGCGCGTGGTGTTCATGGGAAATTCCATTACTGAAAACTGGGTAAAATTCCGGCCGGAATATTTTACGGACAAAGGGTATATCGGTCGCGGAATCAGCGGACAAACCACTCCCCAAATGCTGGTGCGGTTCCGGCAGGACGTGGTGAATATCAAAGCGGACGTAGTGGTGATTCTGGCCGGCACCAATGATATAGCAGGAAATACGGGACCGGCAACGCCTGCCATGGTTTTAGACAACATCGCCTCCATGTGCGATATCGCAAAAGCCAACCGGATCCGGGTAATTCTGTGTTCGGTATTGCCGGCCCGGCAATATCCGTGGAACAAAACGGCCCGGCCGGATATACTCATCCCGCAATTGAACGATCTGATCCGCGAATACGCCCGGGAAAACGGGATTCCGTATGTGGATTTCTTTTCCGCTCTCACCGATGGGGAAAACGGCCTTCCCGCACAGTTTTCGAAAGACGGCGTACATCCGGGCGTGCAGGGATATGAAATCATGGAAAACCTATTGGAAAAATATTTGAAATAATCCTTTCGGAAAAATGAATATCGACATGAAAAAATTTATCATTCCGCTCTTGCTTATTTGCGGACTAAATACCGCCGCCTCCGCACAACTGAAATTGGGAGACAAGAACATCGACATATCCAGACTCATAAACGCAGCCGGATACGCCGCCAAAGCCATCGCCCTCTCCGATGCGGATATCGTAAAAATGTGTCAGGAACATATAGAATGGATGGATGCCCAGAATCCTCTTGCAAAACCCGATTCGGAATACGCCAAACGCCTGGAAAAACTGACCGGCCATATTCAGGAGATAGAAGGCGTGAAGGTCAATTTCGGCGTATATGAAGTCGAAGACGTGAATGCCTTCGCCTCAGGAGACGGCAGCATCCGGGTATATGCGGGTCTGATGGACATAATGACCGATGACGAGATAATGGCGGTTATCGGTCATGAAATGGGGCATGTCGTTCACACCGATACCAAAGACGCCATGAAAAACGCCTATCTGCTCTCCGCGGCAAAAAGTGCAGCCGGAGCCCTAAACGGCTCTGCCATGGCCCGGCTCACCGACTCCCAATTGGGGGCCATCGCCCAGGCGCTTGCCAGCGCCCGGTTTTCCCAGAAACAGGAAACGGAAGCGGACGATTTCGCTTTCGAGTTCTGCGTTAAAAACGATATCGATCCGTATGCCATGTCCAACGCGCTGAACAAATTGGTGGAAATGTACGAAGCGGGCGGAGAAAAGACTTCCCTCATCCAGCAAATGTTTTCTACGCATCCCGACAGTGCAAAACGCGCTGCCCGAATGAAGGAAAAGGCGGATCAATACACCGGCAACGGCAAATGACCGTTATTTTTCCTTGTCTAACTTCATGTCGCCGGGCCGGACCCATCCCAAGCGTACCATAACCAAATGAATGGCATAGGAAATAATGGCCGGGGCCACGAAATACAGTCCCGCGATTTTTATCAGCAAAGCTGTCTTGTCGGGAACCGTAAGCGCCGTAACGGCGGAATCCCTGAAATAAGTAACGGCGGTCGTTCCCATCATGGTAGCATACGCTCCGAGCGGTCCCACCAGCCCGGCGGTTCCCATTCCCGCACCCAGCGCATTGTTTTCCATTCCTAACCACATAGTAGATACCGGTCCCAAAATAGCGGCCGTCAGTGTAGGAGCCAGCCAGATCACCGGCTTGCGCGCGATATTTCCTATCTGGAGCATGGAAGTGCCAAGCCCCTGCGAGAGCAACCCTCCTATTCCGTTATCTTTATAGCTGATAACCGCAAATCCTATCATCTGGGCGCAGCATCCGGCCGTAGCCGCCCCGGCAGCCAGTCCATCGATATTCAGCATAATACACAAGGCCGCCGAGCTGATCGGAAGAGTAAGCGCACACCCTACCAACACTGCCACGCAAATACCCATGAAAAAAGGACTGAGCATGGTAGCATGGTTTATCAAACCGCCCAGATACAACATAAAGGCATTGATGGCCGGACAAAACAACTTGGCGAACAGACCTCCCGTTACGATCGTAACCAAAGGCGTTACAATAATGTCTACCGGAGTCCTTTTGGATACTATACCTCCCAGCTCCGCACCCACGAGAACCGACAGATAAGAACCCACCGGCCCTCCGAAACCGTACCCCAAAGCGCCCACGATAGCGGAAGATATCGTTATCAGCGGGGCGCATTTCATGCCGCAGGCAATAGCCAGGCCGATGGCGCATCCTACTACAGGAGAACTCGGAGAAAGAATCTCCGCAATAAAATTCAGGAAGGAAAGAATCTCTATTTTAGCCAGTTGCCCGACAATAAGTCCCAATATCAGGGAACAGAAAAGCCCTAAAGCCATATAGCTCAGGGCATCTATCACATATTTCCTAAAAAGTTTTCTAAGCATGACTTTCCAGATATCGTTTCACTCCTGCGCCTCTTTCAGCCGTTCCGCATTCTCGGCAATCTGCAGCTGGTCGATCACCTCCTGAATCGCCCCGTCCATAAACACCGGCAAATTATACATCGTATAATTAATCCGGTGGTCGGTAACGCGGCTCTGAGGATAATTGTAAGTACGGATCTTGGCGGAACGGTCCCCGGTGGAAACCATCGTTTTCCTTTTGGCCGAAATCTCGTTCAGATATTTCTCGTACTCCATATTATACAAACGGGTCCTCAACTCCTGTAATGCCTTATCGTAATTCTTCAACTGGCTTTTCTCATCCTGGCATTGGACTACGATTCCCGACGGGATATGCGTCAGACGTATGGCCGAATAAGTCGTATTCACCGACTGTCCGCCCGGTCCGGAAGAACAAAACGTATCCTTGCGGATATCCTTTTCATTCAGCTCGATATCGAACTCATCCGCCTCCGGCAACACCGCTACCGAAGCCGCCGACGTATGCACGCGCCCCTGTGTTTCCGTCTGCGGGACACGCTGCACGCGATGCACCCCGCTCTCATACTTGAGAATCCCGTATACCCCTTCTCCGGAAACTTTGAAAATAATCTCCTTAAATCCTCCGGACGTACCTTCGGACTGGCTGGTAACCTCCATCTTCCACCCTTTCCGCTCTATGAACTTCACATACATCCTGAATAAATCCCCGGCAAAAATAGAAGCCTCGTCACCGCCGGCGCCTCCGCGGATCTCCACGATGGCATTCTTCGCATCTTGCGGATCGGCCGGAATCAACAGCAGCTTGATTTCCTCCTCCATTTGCGGAAGCACAGCTTCTATGCTCGAGATTTCCTCCTTGGCCATCTCCCTCAGTTCCTCGTCCTTCTCGTTCTGCAAAATATCCTTAGCCGCTTCCAGATCCTCCGTCAGCTTCCGGAATTTGTCTCCGGCCTTAACGATCGGAGCCAGTTCCTTATATTCCTTATTCAACTGCACATATTTTTTCATATCGCTCATAACCGCAGGATCCGCGATCTGTTGCGAAAGATTTTCAAATTTCTCATGTAGTCCCGACAGCTTGGACAATAAATTATTTTCGCTCATATACTTTTATAAACCCGCTATAAATCGTAATTTGCAAAAATATGAAAAAACCCTGGAATAATCGAAAACAAATGAATACGATTAAGGCTCATTTCGATTCTCTGATCTTCCGTATCCCACAAGGAAATATGCTTGGTTGCATCCAGGAAGGATGTCATTAATTATTTCCGAATGGTAATTTTTTCGTAACTTGCACCCGTAAAAGGAAATAAAGCCATGGAAACCACCTATCCGGTGCGCGACAAAATAGAATACATCATCGCATTCATCAGCGAATTCGGCCAGCGATTCGGCCTCACCGACTCGCAGGCCTATCGTTACCTGAAGACCTACGGAGCCATCACCAACATTGACAAGCACTACGGCGCCCTGCATACGCAGGACTTCCGGGGCAATGTGGAGGATGTGGCAACCTACTGTAGAAGAATGGGAGGCCAGCTGATATGAAACTAAGACTATTTATTTTCTTTTGAATATAGATTTCACACCCAATATCAGTCCCGACAGACAGACTATCGCACAGCCTCCGCAAAGCACCCATATAGCAAGGGTCCAGAGAACGGATTTTGAGAGCAGCCATGGGAAATTGAAATAGTGGAGTCCGCTGAAAAGCCACTTGTCCGCCTTCTTATTTTCCTGTTTTCGTCATTTTTAAAGGTTAAAAACTTAACTACTGATTATCAGCGGTTAAGACTTTTGGGGTTTGGTAATTTGGGTAACGCGGCGTAATTTTATAC
>CANRID010000016.1 GCA_947630665.1 uncultured Bacteroidales bacterium
ATGGCAAAATCCTGGGCAACATTTTGTTGCCCAGGAACTTATAAAAATAATTATCAATCATGTTGCGGAATTAAGGGTCGAATTAATTTGGGGAATACAATATGACAGGAAAAGAAAACATCAGAATCAATAAAGTTTTAAAAGAATTCAATATAGGGATGGGAACCCTGGTGGATTTTTTAAAGAAAAAAGGAATCACTATCGATGCGAATCCCGGAGCGAAACTCTCGGGAGAACAGTATGCTTTGGTGGAAAAGGAATTCCGGAAGGAACAGATCGTAAAAGAGGAATCCAAGAAAGTGGCCATCAAGGTGAAAGACATTACCGAGAAAGAAAACAAGCCTCAGGAAGAGCCTGAAAAGGAGTTTTTTATAAAGACCTCGGTGGAAGATGTCAAGGGCCCCAAGATAGTGGGAAAAATAGATCTGTCCAGACCTTCCGCGGGGATGCACCCGCATCAGGAACAAAGGCCTCCGGTTCCGAAACCGGCTCCGGCCCGTCCCGCACAGACTTCCGCTCCGGCCGCACCGGCGGAGACACCCGCAAAAAAGGAAACACCCGCAAAGAAGGAGGATTCCATTACTGCCGCACAACCCCAAAATACCATCGTACAGGAACCGGTAAAACCCATGCCGGCCGAACGACCTGAAAAAAATATTCCCGACACGAATGCCGCCCCGCAAAACAACATGAAGCGGGACGCAGCCAAAGAAACAACGGCCAAGGAAACAGCCGCCCGCCCGACGGAGGCTCCCGACAAGGATGCCGCACCCAAAACGCCTGCAATCGAACATATAGAAACCCGGTTCGAGAAACTGGCGGGACCTAAAATCAGCGGAGTGATGGATCTGTCGCAATTCGAAAAGAAGAAAAGCGATAACCGGAGCAAGGGCAAAAGGGAAAGAATCCACAAGCAAAAAGAAAAAGTGGATCTGAACCGCGAGGTGCAGAAAGCCAAAGAACAGGCTAAAAGCGGCGCCGGGCAGGCCCAGGGAGGACAAAAAAATTCGGGAAGCCAGGGAGGCAATGCCCGCAAAGGAGGAAACAATAATCCGAATGGCGGAAAAGACCGCCACGGGAAAAACCGGTTCAAGCCGGTCCACACGGAGGTGGACGAGGATGCCGTACAAAAACAGATCAAGGAAACCTATCAGCGGATGATTGAAGGGAAAGGCAAAACGAAAGGAGCCAAATACCGGAAAGAGAAAAGAGAGCAGAATACCTTGAAAATGTTAGAAGAGGAAGAACTCCAGCAATTGAACAGCAACATATTGAAAGTAACGGAGTTCGTGACGGTAAACGACCTTTCCGTAATGATAGGGGAGCCTGTTACCAAAGTAATCGCCGCCTGCATGAGCTTAGGGCTGATGGTATCCATCAACCAGCGTCTGGATGCGGAAGCCCTCGTATTGGTGGCGGAAGAGTTCGGTTATAAAATAGAGTTCGTGACGGCCGACATACAGGAAACCATCAAGGAAGAGAACGAAGCGGACCGTCCGGAAGATCTGCAGGAAAGACCTCCTATCATCACGGTGATGGGGCATGTGGATCACGGAAAGACTTCCCTGCTGGACTATATCCGCAAATCCAATGTAATCGCCGGGGAAGCCGGCGGGATTACCCAGCATATCGGAGCCTATAATGTCAAGCTGCCCGACGGAAGAAGAATCACTTTCTTGGATACGCCCGGCCATGAAGCGTTTACGGCCATGCGTGCCAGGGGAGCCAAAGTCACCGACTTGGTCATCATCATCATAGCGGCCGACGATGCCATCATGCCCCAGACGGTGGAAGCGATCAATCACGCTCAGGCGGCAGGAGTGCCGATAGTATTCGCCATCAATAAAATAGACAAGCCGGGAGCCAATCCGGAAAAAATAAAGGAGCAGCTTTCGAATATGAATATTTTAGTGGAAGACTGGGGCGGGAAATACCAGTGCCAGGAAATTTCCGCGAAAAAAGGAATCGGCATAGAGGAACTGTTGGACAAGGTATTGCTGGAAGCGGATATGTTGGAGCTGAAAGCGAACCCCAACAAACGGGCTATCGGGACCGTCATCGAATCCTCATTGGATAAAGGCCGGGGATACTTGGCCACGATTTTAGTGCAGGCGGGAACGTTGCATGTGGGAGATATCATGCTCAGCGGCTGCTATACCGGAAAAATCAAGGCCATGTTCAACGAGCGCGGGCAGAAAGTTACGGAAGCGGGACCTTCCACGCCTGTATCCATCTTGGGACTGAACGGCGCCCCGACAGCCGGAGAAACGTTCAATGTCTTTGAAGATGAGAAAGAAGCCAAGGATATCGCCAACAAGCGGGAACAATTGCTCCGTATCCAGGGCCTGCGTACCCAGAAACATATTACGCTGGAAGAAATCGGACGGAGGATAGCCATCGGGAACTTCCAGGAACTGAACGTAATCGTAAAAGGCGATGTGGACGGGTCCATCGAGGCGCTGTCGGATTCGCTGATCAAACTTTCTACGGAAGAAATCCATGTGGATGTAATCCACAAAGCCGTAGGGGCGATTTCGGAATCGGACGTATTGCTGGCGGCCGCCTCCAATGCCATTATCATAGGATTCCAGGTCCGCCCGTCGGCCAATGCCCGCAAGTTAGCTGAAAAGGAAGAAATCGAAATCCGTCTGTATTCCGTCATTTACGATGCGATCAACGAGGTGAAAAGCGGTATCGAGGGAATGCTGGCGCCCGAGGAGAAAGAGGAGGTTACCGCCACGGCGGAAGTGCGCGAAACATTCAGGATTTCCAAAGTGGGTACTGTCGCCGGATGTATGGTAAAAGAGGGAAAACTCACCCGCAGCGCCAATATCCGGGTGATCCGGGACGGCATCGTGGTATATACGGGAATGCTCGGTTCTCTGAAACGGTTCAAAGACGATGTGAAGGAGGTTCAGAGCGGTTACGACTGCGGACTGAATATCGAGGGGTACAACGATATCAAAATAGGCGACATCGTGGAAGCCTACCAGATCGTCAAGATCAAAAGGACCCTGTAGCCTTTTTCAAATATTTTTCCGATTTTCCTTCTCGGGAAGATCGGGCCGGAGGCGCCGGCGGACGAGGGACCGGATGTAAATCCGTTTGGAAAAGAACCGCACGATCAGGATCATGAAGAAAACCAGCAGCAAAAAGAATTCGGCGGACAATTGTTCCCGGATGATAACGCGGGCCGTAACGATATCCGGATCTGCCGCCAGGAGTTTGTCCAATTTTCTGAAAGGATAATTGCCGCAGGCCCATTTGTCCACGATCATTCCTTTGCTCAGATAAGTCAGACCGCCATTGGAGCGGTTGAGGGTAAGAGCCGTCTTATAATCCGTATATAATACCGGGACAGCCTCTTCCGACGGATCCGTTTCTTCCATCGAATTGCCGTTTATCAAATAAACGGAAGCGGACGGAGCGATCCGTTTCAGCAAATCCCGCAGCCGGCCGGCCCGCTCCGCTATCCGGGGAGTTTCCTTTTTATAAAGGGAAATGAAAAACACGGGGTCCGGACTATTCAGAATTTCCTCCGTCACATATTCCCCGTCCCGGTTTTTCAGGGCGAAATCTATAAGGCCGTCCTCTTTTCCGGCAGCCTTTACCAATACGGTACGCGCATCCACGAACTGCCATGTACTGTCGGGAATATTATCTATATCGAACTCCTGCTCCCGGCCGTCTTTAGAATAGATGAAGGTGGTTTCGTACTCCCTCTCCGCCCCTGTTCCCGCGGAGGCTTCCAGATCGGTCCCGGCCTTATACGCCCCGAAATCGATCAGAGGCAGACGAATAAGGGAATACACGGCGATTCCCGCGATAAGCACCCCGTAAACGCATAAATAGACGATCTCCCAAAACGAGTCGGCAATAGGCTCGAACCTGTTCCGCTGCACGTAAATCAGAACGGCGCACGCAAGCAGCACCACGTCTTTAAAAAAAGTTTCCCAATTGGTCAGATGAACGGCTTCCCCGAAGCATCCGCAATCCGAAACCGGATTCCATAAGGCCGAAACGAACGTCAGAAGGGTAAAAAAGGAGATGAAAACAAGGGCCAGCAAGGTAAAGAACCGCATCTTTATCCCTTTGAGGACGCAAACGCCTATGATAAATTCCGCGGCGGACAGCACAATCCCCATACATACGGATAAAGGCGCTATCCACCCCAAATGGAAAGCGTTCAGATATTCGCTGATCTTCAATCCAAAACCGATCGGATCGATTATTTTTAAAAATCCCGACAGGATAAATACCGCTCCCGTCAAAAACCGGCTTATCGCTCTGAGAAATCGCATTTTCGTATTATTTTTTATTCCGGAAATTCAAACTGCACCGCCTTTCCATGCGGGCCTACATCGGCAGCCGGGCGGCAATACGGGCGAATATATCTTGCGGACAAAGCATGGAACCGTCCTCCGCAGCGCAATCCACCCGTATGAAATCCTTGTCTAAAACGGTCAGTTCAAGATAAAGTTCCCGCACCTTCCGCTGAAACCCCAAATCCGCTTCGTGGATATCCTCCTTTCCGTTCAGATATTCCCGGTCCTCGCCCCGGCGCATCTCCTTTAATTTTTTCCCGACAAAATCCAAGGGCACATCTATGAAAATATTCAGATCCGGACGGGGAATATCGAACCGTACATATTCCGTATCGAGAATCCAGTCCCTAAGACGGGCCGATTGCTCCGCATGCTCCAATTTGGCACACTGAAAAGCCACATTCGAATACACATACCGGTCCAGCAACACGCAACATCCCTGTTTCAGCCATTCCCGTATCAAAGAAGCCGCCGTCCGTCGGTCCTCCGCGAACAACAGCGCCACCAATTGCGGATGCACCGCCTCCAAAGGCCCGTAATCCCCGCGCAGAAATTTAGCGATCATCTCCCCATACACCGGCGCATCGAACCGGGGAAAATGCAGATATTTGATTTCCAAACCTTTTGATCGGATATATTCTTTTATCAAACTCACCTGGGTGGATTTTCCCGCCCCGTCCAGACCTTCCAGAACAATAAACATAAATCTTATTTCTATAAAATCGGAATCCGATATTAAATTTGCACCGGGCATATTCCCGCCCGAAAACCTTTACAAAGTTAACAAATTATGCGCACGTCCCAAACCCAAACCGGCCGCTTCCCTCTTATTATGGGAATCATCAACATCAACCGGGAATCCTTTTACGAAGGAAGCCGCTGTCCGGATGTCCGGCAGGTGGAAAGCCGCATAGAAGAGATGCTCGGCCAAGGAGCCGATATAATCGACATAGGGGCCTGCTCCACCCGCCCCGGTTCCTCACCCGTAACGGCGCGGCAAGAGTGGGAATATTTAGAAGCCCCTCTGAAATTCATTGCAGCGCATTACGGGAAAAACGCACCGGAAAAACCGGCCGGCATCTTCAGCGGGGGCATGAGACACTCCCTGTCCATAGATACCTTCCATTCTGAAATCGTGAAAAAGGCCTACGATATCGTAGGGGAGTTTACCGTGAACGACATTTCCGCAGGAGAGGACGACCCCGACATGCTCCGCACCGTAGGAGAGCTGAAACTTCCCTATATCGCCATGCATAAAAGAGGCACGCCCGATACCATGCAGCAATTATGCGAATATCCCGACGGAGTGGTGGACGAAGTATGGCGGTACTTCGCACAATTCGATGAAAAAGCCGGACGATACGGGATAGACGATTATATATTGGACCCCGGATTCGGGTTCGCCAAAACCGTGGAGCAAAATTACGAGCTGCTGGCAGGCCTGCCCCGGCTGAAAGAGTCGGGACACAAAATCTTAGTGGGACTGTCCCGCAAGAGCATGATCTGGAAACCCCTCGGCATCACCCCGGAAGAAGCCTTGTGCGGCACCGCCGCCCTGAACCTTCAGGCGCTGCTGCTGGGAGGAGATATTTTACGGGTGCATGATGTAAAAGAAGGGGTGCAATGCCGTAAATTATACGAACAGATTTCAAAGTTTTTGTAAATTTGTGGTTTTCTGTCGGGATAATAATATTAAAAAATATACACGTATGGCATCCAACTCATTGACAGCGGTATCCCCTATCGATGGAAGATACCGGCAACAGGTCGCCCGCCTGAGCGACTATTTCTCGGAATATGCCCTGATCCGTTACAGGCTCCGCGTAGAAACGGAATATTTCATAGCCCTGTGCAATATTCCGATAGAACAGCTGAAGGATTTCGACAAGGAGCGTTTCGGAGAACTTCGCGAGATTTACCGGTCGTTCACGCCCGAAAAGGCCGAACAGATCAAGGAAATCGAAAAAACCACCAACCATGATGTAAAAGCCGTGGAATACTATATTAAAAACGAATTCAGAAAAATGGGATTGGAGCGTTTCTCCGAATTCGTGCATTTCGGCCTTACCTCCCAGGATATCAACAATACCGCCACTCCGCTGAGCCTGTCGGAAGGAATCCGGGACGTTTACATGCCTTTGATAGACGAAATTACCGGCATCCTGGAATCGTTGGCCGAGGAATGGAAAGAAATACCCATGCTGGCCCGTACCCACGGACAGCCGGCCTCTCCTACCCGGTTAGGAAAAGAGATTTACGTATTCGCAGCGCGGCTGAAAGAACAAATACGGCTATTAGGAACCGTTCCGTACTCCGCAAAATTCGGAGGCGCCACCGGCAATCTGAACGCACATTATTTTGCCTATCCTCAGATAGACTGGAACCGTTTCGCCACGGATTTCGTGGAAAAAGAATTAGGGCTGAAACGCTCCTATCCCACCACGCAGATCGAACATTACGACAATCTGGCCGCCTTGTTCGACAACCTGAAAAGAATAAACACCATCCTGATAGATCTGGCCCGGGATATATGGACTTATATTTCCATGGAATATTTCCGGCAGAAAATCAAGACCGGAGAAGTAGGGTCTTCGGCCATGCCGCACAAAGTCAATCCCATCGACTTCGAGAATGCGGAAGGAAACTTGGGTATAGCCAATGCCCTATACGTGCATCTGGCCGGCAAGCTCCCGATTTCCCGGCTGCAGAGGGATCTGACCGATTCCACCGTTCTAAGGAACATAGGGGTTCCGCTGGCCCATTCCATTATCGCATTCAATTCCCTGAAAAAAGGGCTCGGAAAACTCATTCTCAACCGGCAGGCGTTGGAGCGCGACCTCGAAAACAACTGGGCCGTAGTGGCCGAAGGCATCCAGACGGTCCTGCGCAGGGAAGGATATCCCAATCCGTACGAAGCGCTTAAAGCCCTTACCCGGGGGAACCAGGGAATCACCCGGACGGTCATCCGCGATTTCATAACGGGATTGGACGTACCGCAAGCGGTAAAAGAGGAATTGCTTGGAATCTCTCCGCAAAATTATACCGGAAAATAAATAAACCGACCTCTGTATGAAAAACAACATACTCGATTTCACATTTTTGAAAACGGCGGTTTGCGCTCTCCTGCTTTCGGCCGTCCTGCCGGCAACCGCACAACCGCAACCGGAATACGATCAGTATTTTACTCCCGACAGGCTCCGGATCGACTTGGTCTTTGCGGGAGACGCCCAATCGCAGCACGTATATTTGGACGGACTCAAATACGAATCCGGATGGAGCGGCTCCAAAAAGAATCTCATAGACCCTTTCGGATACGGGGACTATTTTCTGGAAATCCAGACTCCAGATGGAGAAAAGACGCTCTATTCCAAAGGCTTCAATACCCTTTTCCAGGAATGGAGATCCACAGAGGAAGCCAAAACCACCCCGCGGGCCTTCAACAGCGCCTACCGGGTGCCGTTCCCCAAAAATAAAGTCCAGCTCGTCATTTCCGAGCGGGTGAAGGAAACCGGGCGGTTCCGGGAACTATACTCCATCGAAATCGACCCGGCCGACAAGCTGATCAACCGCGAGAAGGAAAACGAATATGCCGTAACCAAAATCCTTTATAACGGCGATCCTGAAAACAAGGTGGATCTGCTGTTCGTAGCGGAAGGCTATACGGCGCAGGAAATGGAAAAATTCAGGGCGGACGCCGGGAAATTCGCCGGATATCTGTTCGAAACGGAGCCGTACAAAAGCCGTACATCCGATTTCAATATCTGGGCGGTCGAATCCGTATCCTCCGATTCCGGTCCCGACATTCCCCACCACGACATCTGGAAAAATACGGTAGCGGGGGCCAATTTCTATACTTTCCGCATCGACCGCTATATGACCGCTCCGGATCAGCGCCAGATCTGCCGCCTCGCTTCCAATGCCCCGTGCGATGCCATTTTCGTAATCGTAAATACAGACAAATACGGCGGAGGCGGGATATACAATTTTTACGGTCTGAGCATGTCCGATCACCCGACGGAAGCCCAGGTTTTCGTCCATGAGTTCGGACACAGTTTCGCCGGTTTGGGAGATGAATATTACGACTCCGAAGTAGCCTACGAAGACTTTTATAACACGAATACAGAGCCGTGGGAACCCAACCTTACCACGTTGGTGGATTTCGGTAAGAAATGGAAAGATATGCTCGCTCCCGGGACTCCGGTACCTACCCCTAACGATCCCAAATACGGGGAACCCCGGTATAAAGACTTGGTAGGCGTTTTCGAAGGGGGCGGCTATATGGCCAAAGGAATATACCGGCCCGGTTACAATTGCCGTATGAAAGCCAATAATGCGCCCGGGTTCTGTCCCGTATGCCGGCAAGCCATCGAGAAAATGATAGATTATTATACCAAATGATATCCCGGATACGGCAAAATCCGGATAAACGATTATGAAACGGTACACTTATTACTTGTTCGACATAGACCGCACCCTTTGGGACTTCGATACGAATGCGCAAAATGCCCTCAATTACACTCTGGACCGGTTCGGATTCTGCGCACGGTTAGGCATAACGGACAAAAAAGATTTTTTCGACAAGTACGAAACCGTCAATCAGGAATTGTGGCACCGGTATGAACGGGGAGAAATTACCAAGGATCTGTTAAGAAACGAGCGGTTCTATCAAACGTTCAAACGGTTCTACCAATTGGACGACCGGCCGTTGGCCGATGAATTCGGCAGCGCCTATCTGGAGCGCATGCCTTTGGAAACCGCTCTCGTTCCGGGAGCCAAGCAAGTGCTGGAAGAGCTGAAACGCAGGGGATGCGCGATAGCGACCGTTTCCAACGGGTTCAAGGAAGTACAGTACGGCAAGCTGGAAAATTCGGGCATCATGCCTTATATCGATGCCGTGCTGATCTCGGAAGAAGTGGGAGTCCATAAACCGAGTCCCGTCATATTCAGGAAGGCGCTCGAATGCCTTATCGGAAACGGCCCGTCCTCCTCTGCTCCCGTCATCACCCAAGACATAAAGAAAGAGACCCTGATGGCGGGCGATGATCTTACCAATGACATAGAAGGCGCCCAAATATACGGTATCGACCAGTTTTATTATAATCCGCATCATGATCCGTGCGAATACGCACCCACTTATGAAGGGGACAATCTGCTGGAATTGATTGAAAATTGAAAATCCGGTTATTCCTTTATAACGAACACGTCCTCGTCATCCTTATGGAAAAGATATTGCTCCCGGGCGAATTTTTCCAGACTGTCCCGGTTGGAGCTCAGTTCTTTGAGCATTTCGTCCGTCCGCCGGATGGATTCCCTGTAATATTTCTTCTGCTTTTCCTGCGCCGCCACTTCCCTCAAGTTCGAATACCAGGTAACGAGATTATTGGAGTCAAAAAAAAGTATCCAGACTATGAAAAAAAAGGTAGCCAAAATATATTTGTTTTTCAGCACCGCGACGAACCGGGATCCGCCGAACAATCTTTTTACGGAACGGATAAATGATCCTGACATAATTTTTATTATTTTTGACAAAATTAACAATTAATTGGAATGAAGCCAACATTATTGATATTGGCGGCAGGTATGGGAAGCCGTTACGGAGGACTCAAGCAAATGGACGGAGTAGGTCCCGCAGGTGAAACGATCATGGATTATTCCGTGTACGATGCCCTGCAGGCCGGTTTCGGGAAAGCGGTGTTCGTCATACGGGAACATTTCCGGAAAGATTTCACAGAAAAAGTAGTATCGAAATATCTCCCTTACATACCTGTGGAACTGGTCGTCCAGGAATTGGACAAACTGCCCCGGGGCTTTAGGCCCGACCCGGCCCGGGAAAAACCCTGGGGTACCGCCCACGCCATGCTGATGGCCGCCGATGCCATAGATACTCCCTTTGCGGTCATCAATGCCGACGATTATTACGGACGGCATTCCTTTGAGACGCTGGCCGGATTCCTGAAATCCTGCTCCGGAAAAACCGGCCGATATTCCATGGTGGGATTTCATCTGGACAAAACCCTGTCCGAAAACGGCGGGGTCTCGCGGGGAATTTGCAGCGCGGATGCGGAACTTTTTCTTACCGGCGTGGAAGAACACCATGAAATAGAGGAAAAAAACGGGACAATTACCGCCAGAGGTATGGACGGCTCTTTGCGCGCCCTCGACGGAAATGCCTATACTTCCATGAATATGTGGGGGTTCACCCCGGATATCTTCGAATATTCCGAAACCCTGTTCGCGGATTTCCTCCGGCAGAACGAAAAAGACCTTAAAAAAGAATTTTATATACCTTTCGTCGTGAACCGGGCCATCGAAACGGGGCTGGCTTCCGTAAAAATTCTCTCCACTCCCGACAAATGGTTCGGAATAACCTACAAAGAGGACCGGCCGGCCGTAACGGCGAAACTAAAAGAAATGGGAGACGCCGGCATTTATCCGGTCCCGTTATTCAAATAAACCGCAAATGGCAAGGATCCTGAAGCGAATCGAACATTATCTTCCCGGTTTGGGCCAGTGCTGGGTGCTCGTCTTTCTTTTATGCGTGGTCGGAGGGCTGGCTGCGGGAGCCGTTATGTGGACCGTCGCAAAAGTCTCCGGAGATGATGAATTGGATATGCTGCTCCAATACCTGATTCCCTTCCTGCCGGCGGCAATCTACATTTATTGTAAAGGAAATCCCCGGACCGTAACGCATTCCGTTCCTCTCGACAAATCCGTATTCGGGACCGTTTCCCCCATATTGCTCTTTCCGCTGCTGGCCATTCTTACCTTTACCCTGTCGGTTGCGGTCGAACCGTTGAGCGCATGGCTTCCCATGCCCGAAAGCATCCGGAAATTATTCGAAATGTATCTGTCGGGAAATTCCCTCAGCGCAATACTTTCGACCGTAGCGGCCGCCCCCCTGATAGAGGAGCTGCTGTGCCGGGGCATTATGGAAAGAGGCCTGCTCTTCCATTCCACCCCCCGGAAAGCCATCCTGTGGAGCGCCTTTCTGTTCGCCTTCATCCACATGAATCCCTGGCAGGCGATTCCTGCATTCGTAATCGGCACCTTTTTAGGATGGATCTATTGGCGCACCCATTCGTTATGGGCATGCATATTCATCCACTTCGTAAATAACGGTTCCATATATGTCTTTCTGGCATTGTTCCCGGAAATGGATGTGGAAATGCAATTCAAAGACTTATTTCCTCCCAATATATACCCGATCGCATATATTGCATGTATAATATTTACGGTATCCTGTCTCCTGTTTTTGCACAAGAGGTTAGGAATCGGAAATTTCGATCTGGCAACCCGGTAAAATGAATATAATAAACGGTTAGAAAAATGAATACGAAATTATATCCTCTGAAATTCATTCCCGTACCCAAAGAAAAGGTCTGGGGAGGGCATGATCTGATAAAAGTCCTGAAAAAAGATTTCTCCGGAGAAATAGATCCCCGGGAAGATATAGAAGAACAAAAAAAGGCCCTCGCCCGCAAAAAGATAGGGGAAAGCTGGGAAATTTGCAGCCTGAACGGGGAAAGCTCCCGGATCGCCGAGGGATTCCTGGCGGACAACACGCTGGACGACTTTATAGAGACCTATATGGGAGATGCTGTCGGGGATGCCAATTTCATTTATTACCGCGGAGAATTTCCGTTGCTGATAAAGACTTTGGATATAAAAGACCGGCTTTCCGTACAGACCCATCCCGATGACAAGACGGCAATGGAGCGGCACGGGTGTTTCGGAAAGGCCGAATGCTGGTATATCCTGGATGCGAAACCGGAAGCCAAAATCTATATGGGATTCAATAAGGATATGACTCCGCAGGAATTATACGACCGGTGCAAAAACGGAACCGTGGAAGAAGTATTGAATGTATATACGCCCAAGCCGGGAGACTTTATCTACATCGAACCGGGATGCGTACATGCCGCCGGCGGCGGAGTGATGATAGCGGAAATACAGCAAAGCTGCGATGTTTCCTACCGGCTGTACGACTGGGGCAGGGAACACGATCCTAAAACCGCCCGCCGGATGGATTTAGAAGAAGCCATCGACATTATCGACTATAAAAAATACGAAAAAGACAAATATTATTTTTCGCAGGTAACCGGCAGCAAATTGATAGTGAATACTTCCCGGTTTATTATAAAGACGCTGGACCTTACGCAGCAGACCCGCATCTTTCCCGATATGACGGAGAGTTTCATCATTTATCTGTGTACCCGGGGGGAAGCGCACGTCCAGACGAACGACCATCAGGTGTATTCCCTCAAAAAAGGAGAGTCCCTGCTCATTCCGGCCGGGATGGAAGATTTTTTGATGGTTCCCGACAAAGGGGATCCGTACCTGCTGGAAATCTGCCTGCCGCAGCCTGAAGAAGAGCCTGACAATTATCTGAATTACGAAGAGGAAGACCACCACGAACACTGCGGATGCGGCCATTGTGAAGGGGAGCATCATCATTCCCGCTGATATGCGCCGGGAAACTGTCGGGATACAAATTGAAGAAAATGGAAGCGGAAATAAGAATCGATAAATATTTGTGGTCGATCCGGGTTTTCAAAACCCGTTCGGAAGCGGCCGAAGCCTGCAAGACGGGCAAAGTGGAGGTAAACGGGCAGAGCGCCAAATCCTCCCGGGACATTAAGGCGGGAGACAGAATCACCGTGCGCAAAGGAGCGGTACGGTTTCAATACATGGTCGTCTGCCCTATCGATAAAAGGCAGGGTGCCAAAAACGTAGCGCTTTATGCAACGGATATCACGCCCCAATCGGAGTTGGACAAATTGGCTCCGCCGGCGGAAACGATTTTCTTGAAACGGGACCGCGGTTCAGGACGCCCGACTAAAAAAGAAAGGCGCGAAATGGACAGGCTTCTGGACCAGTTAGACAACACCCCGTTTTAAACGTCAACCGGCCCCGGCACACAATGACAGAATTGCGGTCCACCGTATGTTTCTACTCACGAATTAAAAAGGTCATCCATCGTTACTTCGCTGTGAACAATGCTATGGCTTTTAACATTGGCAACGCCATATGTCGTTATAAATGTGTGAACCAAAGTCTTGTTAGTTTTGGTCATCTCTCTGAACAGACTGGATCGCTCTCGTAGTTGGCGCTCATATTCAGGTTTGATACGATATGCACCAATACTGAATTTTATTTCGCACAGATGTATAATACGATCGGCTCGCTCTATAATCATATCAATCTGTCCGCCTGAAATTCCTTCTTCCTTGTTAGGTTTGAGTTGCCACGAGGATAATGATGTCGCAACACCTCTTATCCCCAATGCGGATTTAATCTGTTTGTGATGCCTCATGCAGACAAGTTCAAAGCTACTGCCCATCCAATCGAATACACGACCTGAGTCACAATGGTTGCTCCACCACTCATCATCATGTGAAAGATTATCGGCGAGGAACCGAAAATAGAACAACGAAAAGAAATCGGTAAGTCTGTAAACAGCTCCACGACGCTTATTGCCATATTGCAGCCACTTTTCAATCATATCAGACCGTTCAAGATTCTTGATAGCCTTGGAGATATGGCTGCTCTTCGATGGCAGTAATTTGATTATATCACCTCTCGTCAGTCCGGATTCATGTTCGCTGAGCAATTGGACAACGGCAGTATACAAATCGGCATTATCGAAAAGGGCATGATACAATTCATCGAACTCCAATTTTAGAAGTGCGCCGTCATTAAAGAAAAGCCTGTCGATATTTTGAGTGAAACTCAATTCAGAGTCAAGGAGACTGTAATAAAATGGGACGCCACCAAGTACCATATATGTTTGGGTTAATTGATAGCGGTCCCATTCTATGCCTTTGGTGGCAAGATATCGCTCTGTTTCATTCAATGTAAACGGAGCCAGATGCAGATTACAGGTTATTCGGGCATGCAGACCGCCTTTGTTGGCGACAATCTTGTCTTTCATCCACGATGTAGCCGAACCGGTAGCGATAAGCATAATGTTCCGCTGCGACATAGCCCAACCGTTCCAGAAGTTTTCAAGGGCAGATACAAAGATTGACCTCCCGGAATCCATCCAAGGCATTTCGTCTATAAATACAATTCTTTTGCGATCGGCAGGCAAAGTAGACAAATACTCTTCAAGGGCATAGAACGCTTCGTCCCAATTGCGCAGATAGCCGAACTGCTTTGTTGAATATCCGTTAAGTACTCTCAAAAAGTTGTTCAACTGCCGTCGGGTGGTCATGCCGTGTGCACCGACATATTTGAAATCAAACTGTTGATTGAAGAATTCTTCAATCAGGAATGTTTTTCCGATGCGCCGTCTGCCGTGAACTATAACCAATTCCGACCTGTCCGAGTTCAGACATCGCTCTAACTCCGCATATTCTTTGTCGCGTCCGATAAGTTTGCTCATCTCTCATGATTTTAATGCAAAAATAATCATTTGCCATTGAACAGTCAAGAATAAAAACCACAAACCTGAACTTATCTATGATTTTTTACAACATAAATACAGTTCTATGGTTGGCAAAATAGTACTTGCCATAATATTAAACCACAAAACTGGTTTTATCTCCGATAAAATGCCGGATAAGTTCAGGTTTGTGGTCATGCGTACTTTGCCGACGGCTTCGATTTTCGCAGCCAAAGAGAAAATGTGAACATAAAAATACGGGACTCTTTTAGAATCCCGTATTTCCCATTTATACAAAATTTTGGACAGTGCCTGTTTCGGTCAGTTCTTCTTGGGCTTGAACGTGAAACTTCCTGTTATAGGGAACTCCGGTCCGTCGGTGACTTTGAGTTTCAGCCCCTCCGGAATTACGAAAGTGCAGTCCTGGTCTAAGTTTTTAATCGCATTATCGGACTTCACACATATAATCGGAAGCATCGGATTCGGTCTTCCGCCTTGCCTGGTCAGCACTAACGTCGCCGACTCCGGTGTCGCAGGCGAGGCTCCATCCCGTTGGCATTTCGTATCGCCCTCCAATTTCAGGGATTCAAACCCTCCGGCATACATCATCCACACTCCCACGTTGCCGAGTCTCCCGTCGAAGAACTTGGTGATTTCCTCGTCCGTATAAGGCAGTTGCTGGGTCTTGGGATAGCTGGCATCCATTGACAGGTAAATCAACGGGTAACCGTCGCGCCCCGTCTGCTTGTAGGATTTGTCGTTGATATCCGTGGACATCTCGACGCTCCCCAAGTCAATCTTCTTATTTGCTGCAGGGCCCTTGAACGTCAGTGTGCCCGACACTTTCAGCGCCTTGCCCCCGGAAGTTTTTATCGAATTGCTACCGGACCGGGTAAGGGTAACCATGTGATCGCCCTCGCAATATTTGAAGCCGCTCACAGCGAAAGCAAGGTCCCCGGAGAAAGTTGTCGCCGTGACCTTCAGGTCGTCGGCTTTCTGTATGTCTTTCAGGTCGTCTGTATTTTCGATGCTCCACGCCGTCCCGTCTACGAAGAGATATTTTTTCACGCTGTTGGACAGACTGCTCTCCTTGCCATTGTATTTCAGCGTCGCAGGAGCAGTGTATGCGGCCCCCTCCGACATCCAGCCGCTACGCTTGCCCGTCTCCCATTTCTGGTAGTTCCACATCACATCAACTTCCCACTCATACTCCGAAGGCAATATGTGTACGTCTGCACTGATCACATCGCCTACTTGGATGGAGGTTCCTCCGTTTGAGATCATCAGCTCGTATTCCGCACTCCATGTCTTGCCTACATTGTCCTTATTTGCTGTTCCCAAAGAGAATGTCAACGGCTTGCCAAGTTCTAAAGTGGGATCCGATGGTTCCGTCACACAGTTTCCAGGCTTTATGCTTCCTATACTGACTTTTCCGCCCCGCTGCACCGTTCCTTTCAGTTCTTCATCCCACTCGAACTTTTTCTTCGCATCCTCGAGCGACATCACCGTCTCGCCATTGTCGTAAACCACCTCGTAACCCTCCATCAACTTGATGGGGATGTTGATTTCATCGTAGGCCAGCGTATATTCGACATGGTTGTCGCGACTGATGCGCACGTAGGTGTCGCCCTCCTTTCGGGCCACGTAAAAACGATTCGTCAGGTCACTGCCTTCTCCCACAACGGTCGTGTAAGGCGAGGTAATCTCCGTGTCCTCGTAACGGATGCACAGTGCCACAGCGATATCTCCGTGCGTGAAGTCGTGACTGTTCGCCACAGTGATCAACAGTTCGCCCGGGCCGTTACCCTCCTCTACTTTCACCACGTTGAACTCATCAAGTCCATTGTGTTCCGGCTCTCCGGCGCGTGTCATTGCGTTCGATACTTTCCGGATCGGGCTACCACTCGTCTCTGTCCCCGTCTCCTTTGACTCCGTCTCTCTCGTCACGTGCTCCTGCCAGAAGCTATAATTCCCCGAATTCAAGTACATGAGCAGCTCGTCGCGCAGCGTCGCCGGCGACACCCGGTACTCTATCTTTTGGGTGTTCGCCACTTTGATTTCCTTTTCTCCTCCACCTTGTACGATGCCTTTGATGTAAGAGGTACCGAGGTGTATCTTTCCATCGCCGGTCTTGGGTACATACACTAAGCTTTGGATGCGGTCCAGCAACCTCTCTACGGCTTCCGACGAGGTGAGCGGCACGGTGAAAATAGTCTTGCCGTCCGCCAATGTGAACTCTACGCAGTCGTCTTTCACATTCACGTCTTGGAATAAGGCATCGCCTTTTTCTCCCTTGGCCTTGATGGGATTCCCGTCTTTATCTATCATTTCTTTCCAGTGATCGCCGCCGTCAATCGATCTCTCCCACACATAGGTATCGGGGTTGATACGCACTTGCAGGGCCTCGTTTCCTGGAGTTCCGACCTCGCCTTTATCACCTTTGTCGCCTTTATCTCCTTTATCACCCTTGTCGCCCTTGTCGCCTTGGGCGCCATCATCACCTTTATCACCTTTAGGTCCGGTCACGGGAATCTTCTCTTTTGCATCATTGAGGATCCATTCGCCGTTCAGTGTCCAGTAATACACGCCGTTCTCATCCTGCTTCACGCCGATAGTCGGGATGCTGCCGGAAACTCCGTCGTCTCCTTTATCTCCTTTATCTCCTTTATCACCCTTATCTCCCTTGGCTCCGTGGTTGATAAGGATGGACTTTCCGTCCGAAAATGTGATCTGGTAACCGGTCGTAACCTCTTTCACGTCCGTGATAAATATCTTCTCCTGCAAAGCCTTCACGAGGGTCTGCAGCGACTGGATATCCGAATTGATCGACTTTTCCCATTCTTCGAGCGATGTCACGCGCTTGTCTAAATTGTCGATGTCATTCCGCAGCTCCGTATCATCGTACTTGTCGCACGATGCAAAGCTCATCAGCGCCGCTGCAAAGGCGAGATAGAGCCAGCCGATTTTCAATAATTTTTGCATATAAAATCAAATTTTTTTGTTTTTCCGGCTACAAATCTATAAAATTAGTATATATTATTTAATAGATTTTTGGGATTTTTACCCCCCCCCCCCGTTTACATTTTATTGATATTCAATAATTTATAAACATAAATTTCTACAGCCCAAAAACAGGAAAATGCAGGCGGAATGACAAAAGAACACAAAAGCTGTGGTTGCCCCGATGGGAGATATGGGGCGGATATAGAGAAAATGTACAAAAAGAAAATACGCCATACGGTTGAATTATAACGCAGCGGTATGGCGCAGAGGCAAAAGATTGTGGTAAATTCTTGATATATTGACTAATTATCTTGAACATCAACAAGTAACGAACAGAATTTGCAATCAGAGCAACAAACTGTCCACATTGTCATTAGTCAACTCATCTTCAATTTCCTCTATGGTAGGAAGTGCCGACGCTACATCGTTGAACAGTTTTTCAGTTTCATATTGGGCTATCCCCATCGGTTGGGTTATTCCCCTCAGCGCAAACTCAGCCTTTTTATTGCTTTTGTTGCGACAAAGCAAGAGACCGATCGTTGGCTTATCTTCCGGTGCTTTCACATACTCGTCGACGGCTGAGATATAGAAATTCAGTTTGCTGACAAACTCAGGGATAAACTCGACAGCCTTTAGCTCAACTACCACATAACAATGCAGTTTCAGGTGATACATCAGAATATCAATATAATAATCATCACCATCAACCACAACATTATATTGCCTGCCGATGTAGGCGAATCCATGTCCTAATTCAAGCAGAAATTCTGTCATACGCTCGGCAAGACGATTCTCGATGTCACGCTCATGCTGCAAGGCCATAGTGCCTATGAAACTGAAATTATATGGGTCTTTGAAAGCGTACTGAGCAAGATCTGATTGATAGTCGGGTAAGGTTCGTGAAAAATTAGTGATGGCACTGCCTACCGCATTCATATAACCGCTGTCAATTTTAGACACCATAACATCCCGGTTCCACCCGTTGCGTGTCGTTTCAAGGATGTAGAAAGCACGTTCCGCATCGCTCTTGATTTTTGGGAGCATGGAGATATGATGATACCAGCTTATGGTTGTCAGGGGAATATCCACATAATCCTTTCCGGCTGCCAATTCTGCAAGTGCCGCTTGCGAAATTGGCAGGTCCTTAAATTCTGCAAGTGGTACTTGCAGAATTGGAAAGTTGGGATAATTCTCAGCGAACCGTCTCATATAGTGCAGGTTTCTCACTGAGTAACCCTTATCTTCAGGAAACTTACGTGTTAAATCCACGGATAACTGCTCGATTACTTGCGCTCCCCATCCAAGTTCTTTTTTCTTACGGATAATGTCACTGCCGATGCTCCAATACAAAGAAAGCATGTCGGTATTCACATGAATAGTCGCATTGAGTTTGGCTTTCTCAATGAGATTTTCAATTCTATTGCGCCATTCAGCGTAACCATCCGGAAGGTTAATTACGTCTATTTCAGCTTTCATAATACAAAACTAATAAAAAATTCGTCAATAACGTCCTGAACCCCGACATCACTACCGGGGTTGCTTGTCATTGTCGTATGGTGAATTACCTGATTACAATACAGACAGCTTGAAGTTGTAGTATGCGGCCTTTTTCGGTTATCCGGTCCATCGTGCGTTCCGATGTAAAGCTGTGGTTGCCCCGATGGGAGGTATGGGGCGGATATGGAGAAAATGTACAAAAAGAAAATACGCCATACGGTTGAATTATAACGCAGCGATATGGCGCAGAGGCAAAAGACTATACGATTGTCTTTATGGGATTATTTTTCTAAGGATTCTGCCTCTTATTGAACTGGTTCATGGCGCAATCCGCCCCGACCGTAACGAATGCCTTGATAATCTCGACAGCCCTGTCGGTAATGAAAGGAAGTTCTTTTTCTTCTTCTCCGTTCCATCTGCCCAGCACGTAATCCACCTGGCCGCCTTTGTTGAAATTATCGCCGATTCCTATTCTCAAACGGGCGTAGGCCGTATTTCCTAAACACTCGTTAATGCTTTTAAGTCCGTTGTGGCCCCCGTCGCTTCCCTGTTTGCGCAAGCGCATGCTTCCGAAAGGAAGAGCCAGATCGTCCACCACGACCAGTAAATTCTCTTCTTTTATCTTTCCGGCTCCGAGCCAATAATTGACCGCCTTTCCGCTTAGATTCATATACGTGGACGGCTTGAGCAGAACAAGCTTATGTCCCCGTAAGGATATCTCCGCGGTAGAACCGTAACGCCCGGAAATAAAAGAGGTGCCGGACTCTTTGGCAAAAGAATCCAGCACCGTAAAACCTATATTATGCCGGGTATTTGCGTATTCAGCGCCTATATTTCCCAATCCTGCGATTAAATAAGCCATACCCGTGTTCAATACTGTTATTTGGCGGCAGCGGCGGCGCCTAAGGCAGCGCGGGTCATCTTGACGGCGCAGATAATCGTGCTCTTAGGGGAGACGATCTGAATCCCTTCGTATGAAAGGTCTCCCGCTACGATCGTTTTGCCTAACTGGAGATTGGTAATATCCACTTTAAGTTCGTCCGGCAAGAGATCTATCGGAGCGGAAATTTTCAGTTTGCGTGCGGATACAAGCAATTTACCGCCCTGTTTTACTCCTTCCGAATTTCCCTCGATCACTACCGGCACGTCGATTACTACCGGCTTTTCGGAAGAAATAGCCAAAAAATCTACATGCAGCGCCTCATCGGTCACCGGATGATATTGTATCTGATGAAAAATGCACAGATGCGCCTGTCCGTCCACTTCCAGATTGATAAGATACGATTTGGGAGTGTGGGTGATTTTCTTCAAGTCTTTAGCGTCCACAGAGAAAGCGATATTTTCCACATTGTGTCCGTAAAATACGCAGGGAACTTCCCCTGCTCTGCGCAATTGTTTCACATCGGCCTTTTTGCCGATTTTTCTGGATTTGCCTTTAAGAGTAATTGTTTCCATTATAAATCATTAAAAAATGTGTTACTCAGTCCGGAGTTTCCGGACCCCATTGCACCAAAAAAGATGCTTTTTTTGCAGGGTGCAAAAATAAGTATTTTTATCGGGACATCAAAAATTTATATTTTCCCGCCCCGAATTTGCGAATGTGCGAAAAAATATTTTGCCGTTCAGAAAATTAATTTTAATTTTGTATCAATTAATAATAATTATAAAATAACTCTATTTTAGAATACTATTATGAAAAAGAAATTTATCTGCACCATTTGCGGTTATGTTCATGAAGGGGACGAAGCCCCGGAAAAATGCCCTGTATGTAAAGCCGGCAAAGACAAGTTCAAAGAAGTGACGGAAAGCGAAGGCGGCCTTTCCTGGGCCGACGAACACCGCATCGGCGTAGCCAAAGGATGCGACCCGGAAATCTGGAACGGATTGCAGGCTCATTTTACGGGAGAATGCACCGAAGTAGGCATGTATCTGGCTATGAGCCGTCAGGCAGATCGTGAAGGTTATCCCGAAATTGCAGAGGCATATAAAAGAATCGCTATCGAAGAGGCGGAACATGCGGCCAAATTCGCGGAACTGATCGGAGAAGTGGTATGGGACACCAAGACCAACCTGAAAAAAAGGATGGAAGCGGAAGCAGGCGCCTGTCAGGATAAAAAAAGGATTGCTACAAAAGCAAAACAGCTGAACTTAGACGCTATCCACGATACCGTTCATGAGATGTGCAAGGACGAAGCACGCCACGGACAAGTATTCGAAGGCTTATACAAGAGATTTTTCGGGAACAAATAAACCGGGAGATTCAGTTGCAAATATTTTAAGAGAGTGCCCCAAAAGCCGGATCGACTTTCAGGGCACTCTCTTGACTTTTATTCTGCCGGTTCATTTCCGGAATTTCCTTCTGCCGAATCTACAATCATCCTCGTTGCTTTATTCCATTCGTATTGCCGGTAATAATTATCCAATACTTCATTTGTCGGATTGGGTACATAAATACTCATTCCCGAGAATCTTTCTATCGGGAGATTCAGAAAATAGGGTGTCGCCGCCTTATATATGACAGCTTTCTGGAGTGCGGAGGAAAATTCGGCGGCATCCTGGGAATCGGCCAACTGTCCGATAAAATCTTCTAAATCGTAAAACCAGGGCAGATTGATCCGAAGATATCTCTGGATGGCGTTCGTATTCAGCAAGGCGATCTTTTCCCGGTATTTATCGAATATCTTCCCGGCAACGGCCGCCACATTTTCCAGCTCGGAGGTTTTTATCAGGCTGATAGTAGCGGAGCGGGAATCCCCTCCCTGATTATTGTAATAATTGTAATATAAATCCCCTACCTCCCGTACATCCGCAGGCGTACGGAAAAGAGGCTCCATGATCCTCGAATAGGGAAATCCTTTAACCAGGACCTCCGCAGGCGAAAACAAAATATAATCCGTGCTGTCTTTCAATTGATAGGCGACTTCGATTCCTCCCATCAGGCATGCATCGAAAATTATATAGGAAAACCTGTAAGGAAGAGCCTTTACCATCTCCATAATATCCATTTCCTTTCCATCTTCGGCTCCGAAACTCCGGGTTACAGCCCCCCTGCGGAGGCTCATTTTTATCAGATCCGCATACGGATCGTCTATATATCGCATCCCGACAAAATCACTTTCCTTTCCCGGCGCCCCGGACATTCCGGCCGATAAGGGACCGGACTTGCGGGCCAGAGAGACGGAAGAAGTTATTTCGCCCGTACTGTAATATCCCGGAGGAAGCCATCCGTTTGCGTGGGACCAGAGGATCAGCCCGTATTCCTGCGCGGGGCATAAGGTAGCGGCCACTTTCAGGGCGCTGCTTAAAGAGGAAGGGAGGGCGGAATTATAGTCGGGGAAACGATACAAGGTATCCACTACGGTCGCGCCTGTTTCATCCCTGTAAAGGCGCAACAGTTTGGGACTACTGTTGGGAATATGATAATATACTACGAGGTTGTCGGAAGAGGGCAGAAAGCCCTGCTTGAGTTCTTCCAGATTATTGATCGCATTGGAGGACAGATCATTGTCGGCCGCCATATATACGATTACGGTTTTATCCTTGACCGGATACTCCGGCGGAGTTGTCATTTCGGCCGGAGTACAGGCCGAAATCCACAGAACAGTCAAGAGTGAATATGCCCAATGTGCCGATTTCATTTTCTCTCTAATTTTTAAATATAAAATACACGGCCAATACCAGAAACACGAAAGCAATCAGGTGGTTCATCCGAAAACTTTCGCTTCTGAAAAATACGGCCGAAAATACTACGAAGATAAGCAAGGTAACCACTTCCTGAATCACTTTCAACTGCACTAAGGAGAAAGGCCCTCCGAAATTTTTGAACCCTATCCTGTTGGCGGGCACCTGAAAACAATACTCGAAAAAAGCGATCAGCCAACTGAGGACAATGATTCCTAAAAGCCCCCATTTGGGCAATAGCTTGTCGGTGTGAAATTTCAGATGGCCGTACCAGGCCAGCGTCATAAAACTGTTGGATATTACCAGCAACAATATGGTCAAAATCCCTTTTCCCATTTTATCGTTATCAATATCAGACGGATGCGTATCCTGAAAATGTTCTTTATACGGGACCGGCTTTTTATATGAAAAATTTTTCGGCTTTTATAAAACCAATCCTCTATCTTCTTTGTTATCAAATTAATCAATTGGTAACTATCAGGAAGCAAAAATAGGAAAAAAAAGCATATATTTGCTTTCGACACCAAAAACAATTTTTAACTAAAAATTAAATAAGATGAAAGGAAACGCATTACTCGCATTCATTGGTGGAGCATTGGCCGGAGCAACCGTAGCATTGCTTTGTGCTCCCGACAAAGGTGTTAATACCCGCAACAAAATCATGTCCAAAGCCCGGGATCTGAAAGAAGGTATCAAAAATACGGCGGAACACATTAAGGACAAGGCGGAAGATTTGAAAGAAGATATCCGTTACAAGACGGACGAAGCGAAAAATAATCTCAAAAACAAAGCAGAAGAGGGATACGATAATCTGCGCGACAAAGTGCACAACACAGCGGAACACGTAGCAGCCAACACCAGCGGAAGCAGCGCCGGGACAAGCAGCTACGGAAGCAATACCGGATCCACGAAAACGGGAACCTCCACAGGTTCGGGCACCGTCAAATAAACCGGGATTTTCCCGTCCGTCAACTTCCATAAAACGATAATATGAAAGAACCCATATTAAAGGACTCTGTCAAAGAGCTCAAAGACTCTGCAAAAGAGTATGTCAATTTAAAAATAGATGAATACAAATTAAGAGGGGTAGAGTCGCTTTCTACCCTTCTTAATAAACTCATTTTTATCCTTACGGCAACGATCCTGGCAAGCATAGTCATCCAGTTTCTCGCGCTGGCCTTAGGGTGGTGGATCGGATCGATGATAGGTTCCATAGCGATCGGCATGCTGATAGATGCCGTAATATTCGCAATAGTCTTCATACTTCTGTATCTGCGCAGGGATACCCTGTTCATAAATCCGATGGTAAAATTGTTTATAAACGTTTTTTTCAGTAACGATGACAAGCACAGATAGAAATCATAAGAGCGATATAGATTACGGTTCCATTTCCACCATGCAGGAGTTGCGCGAAGCAAAGCTCAGACTCAGAGGCAAATTGATTATTAAAAAAATGGAAATGTCCATGGAGTACGACCGGGTGAAGGAAGCGGTCAATCCTATGACATATATCCGCCGTTTTCTGTCCGGTTTCAACAATTTAGACGTAATTTACTCCTCATTCCGCCAGGGATACGACTGGATTTCCTCTTTTATAGGGAAAAACCGGAACAAGAATGAAGTGAGAGAATCCGGAGAAAACCATCCGGAATCTTATCGGGATGACGGGCAGGAATGCGACCGCGAAGGCGGAGATATCCGACCGGATACCGACCGGGAAAACCAGTAAAAACGACCGTTATCAACTCATAAACCTGATTGGAACTATGTCAAATGTTTCCGCCATACATCCGGACCCGGATCCGCATACGGAGAAAGAGCGGGCCGCAGAAAAACCTTTTAAATATTCGGCAGACGAATTTGCGGATATTCAGATACTCCGCTACCGGGTGCCGGGCTGGGATTCCCTGTCCCTAAGACAAAAAGAATATATTTATCATCTGGGAGAAGCAGCCAAATGGGGCCGGGACATTCTGTTCGACCAAAATTTCAAATACAATCTCCGTATCCGGAAAGTGCTGGAAAAAATAATAGAAGAATACCGGGAAGACAAAAACAGCGAAAACTATCGGGATTTCCTTATTTATGCCAAACGAGTGTTTTTCAGTAACGGCATCCACCATCACTATGCCGAAGATAAATTCATTCCCGGCTGCGATCGGGCGTATTTCAAGTCCCTGATGGTCTCCACCGGACAGGAAGCGTTGTGCGAAGAGCTATTGCCGGTAATTTACGATCCCCATCTGTACCCTTGCAGGCGTTATACGGGTGGGGACAAAGAGTTGTTGACGGCTTCTTCCGTGAATTTCTACCAGGGCGGAGTGACCCGGGAGGAAGCCGATGCTTTTTATGCCCGAATGGAAAATTCCGCAGATCCTTCTCCCCTCTCATACGGTTTGAACAGCAAACTCATTAAAAAGGACGGCGTTCTGAAAGAGGAAGTCTGGAAAACCGGCGGTCTATATGGAAAGTCGATAGAAAAGATCGTAGAGCATCTGGAAGCGGCTTCCAAGGTAGCGGAAAACGAATCCCAGAAAGAATATATCGCAAACCTGACAGAATATTACAGAACGGGAGATCTGAAAATCTGGGACCGGTATAATATCGCCTGGGTACAGGACCAGGAATCCCAGGTGGATTTCATCAATGGCTTTATCGAGACCTATAACGACCCGTTGGGCAGAAAGGGCACCTGGGAAGCGAACGTAAATTTCAAAGATCCGGAGGCTTCGAGAAGGACGCAGATTATCAGCAGCCATGCGCAGTGGTTCGAGGATCATTCCCCCATCGATCCGCAATTCAAAAAGAAAAAAGTAAAAGGCGTTTCCGCCAAAGTCATCAATGTAGTATGTCTGGGCGGAGATTGCTATCCAGCCACTCCTATCGGGATCAATCTGCCTAATGCAGACTGGATCCGGAAAAAGTACGGCTCCAAGTCCGTAACCATCGCCAACATCACGGATGCTTACGACAAAGCTTTGCAGGAATCGCCCAGAAGCATGCTTACCGAATTTTCCTGGGACGAGAATGAAATCGCGCTGATAAAACGATACGGGACCCTGACAAGCAATCTGCATACCGACTTGCACGAATGCCTGGGGCACGGTTCGGGACAACTTCTGTCGGGAGTCTCACCCAACAGCTTGGGAGAATATTCATCCGCCATAGAAGAAGCCCGGGCGGATCTGTTCGCCCTTTACTATCTGGCCGATTCTAAATTGACAGAACTGGGTGTCCTTCCCGACAGGAATGCGTATAAAGCAGAATACATGAATTTTATCCGCAACGGCATTTTTACGCAATTCTCCCGTATCGAATTGGGCAAATCGAATACGGAAGCCCACATGCAGGATCGCAAACTGATAGCCCAATGGTGCTACGAACAAGGCAGAGCGGAAAACGTAATCGAAAAAAAAATCCGGGACGGCAAAACCTATTTCGTCATCAATGACTTCGGCAGGCTGCGGACTCTTTTCGGACGATTGCTCAGGGAAATCCAGCGCATCAAATCGGAAGGCGATTACCGCGCCGGAAAATCTTTGATCGACACGTACGCCGTACACATCGACCCGATTCTGCACAAAGAGGTAAAAGAACGGTTCGAGGCATTGCACCTTAAACCTTACAAAGGATTCATCAATCCCGACATCGTACCCGTTGCAGATCCGGCTGACGGACACATTACCGACTACGAAATCATTTACCGCAACGACTATCTCGGACAAATGCTCCACTATGGGCGGCACTATTCCATATAAGATTGCATGATCTGATATAATGGTGCGGCCTGACGGCCCATAATCCGGAACAGACAGGAGAGGCCCTCGACCTGTCAGATCCGCGGCACCGGCGTATCGTCATAATCGTCCAGCCGACCGCTCCAGAGATATTTGCGGGTTTCCGCCACTACCACGCCGCTCAGCAGAAGAAGAACGACTAAATTGGGAATCGCCATCAGGGCATTAGTGCCGTCGGCGATATTCCATACTAAAGACAAATCCACTACCGCCCCCACAAAAATAAGGGCAACCCAGATAATCCGGTAATATTTGATCAGTTTTTTCCCGGCCAGGTATTCGATAGCCCGCTCCGCATAGTAGGACCATCCCAATATGGTAGAAAAAGCGAATGTTATCAAGCCCACCGTTAAAATAATGGAACCCACATAAGGTATTTTATTAAACGCATACTGGGTAAGTTTCGCCCCGTCCGAATAATCGATATCGGAATGGGCGATAATGCTGCTGACCAGCACCAACCCCGTAAGAGCGCAGACTACGACCGTATCCCAGAACGTAGCGGTGGAAGAAACCAGCGCCTGACGTACCGGATTGCGTGTCTGGGCGGCTGCCGCCACGATAGGAGCGGATCCCATACCGGATTCGTTGGAAAAAAGTCCGCGGGCGATGCCGAAACGGGCGGCCATCATAACGGAACTTCCCAAAAAGCCGGCCCCTGCCGCCTGCGGCGAAAAGGCGGATTTAAAAATAAGAGCAACGGTCTCCCCCAGATACTGGGCATTGAAAACAAGAATCACGATACATCCGATCACATAAAACAAGGCCATGAACGGAACCAGCGCACCGCATACCCGGGCGATTCCCTTCACCCCGAAAATAATCACCAGCGCCACAAAAAAAGCGATGACGGCGCCGGAAATATACGTGGAAATACCATAAGATTCATTCAACAAGGTAGATATGGCGTTGGACTGCACCGTATTGCCGATTCCGAACGCCGCAATAGCCGTGAAAACGCAAAACACCACCGCCAACCATTTCATCTTAAGTCCCCGCTCCAGCGCATACATAGGGCCTCCCAGCATGGTGCCGTCGGATGTCTTTACCCGGTATTTAATCGCCAGCAACCCTTCCGAATACTTGGTCGCAATTCCAAAAACTCCTGTAATCCAGCACCACAGAACCGCTCCCGGGCCTCCCAAAGAAATTGCCGTAGCCACTCCTATAATATTTCCTGTCCCGATAGTAGCCGCCAGAGACGTAGCCAATGCACCGAACTGGCTCACATCGCCATGCGAATCCTTATCCTTGGTAACGGACAATTTGATAGCTTTAAAAATTTTCAATTGCGGGAATCTCAACCGGATGGTGAGAAAAAGATGAGTACCCAAAAGAAGAACGATAGTAGGCCATCCCCATAGCGCGGCGGTAATTTCCGACACGATGTGTTCAAAAGAAGCCATAAGCGGTAAGAAGTTTAAGTTCCCGCAAATTTAAGAAAAATAATAATCTACACAAGCACAACACATGTATAATCCCCCAGACACAAAAAAGAGGCGATGTACGCCTCTTTTTTGTTTATAAACGAGTTCTGATTCTTACCATTTCACCGGTTCCTGCAACAGATTGCCATCCGCAGCATCTTCCTTAGTAAACGTATTGCCCCTGTATTGTACGCAGAGCATGATAAGCGGCGATGTTCCGTTGTTGCGCACGGAACGTTTTCCTGCCGGAGCAACCCTCACGACACTCCCTTCCGATACAGGGAATACCTTGCCGTCCACTTGAAATTCACCTGTCCCGCCAAGGAAAAAATAAAGTTCTTCGTGCGTCTTGTGGGTATGCAAAAAGCCTGTTTCCGTACCCGGAGCGAAAGACTGGAATGAGAACTCGCTGCCCGTAGTTCCCGACAATGTACCGCCAAACACCTTGCCAGGAATCTTTACACCGGGAGCAAACTCCAATACATAATCACCCAGTTCATTCAATTTGCCGACATTGATAGCGCTAAAATTCTCTGCTTCAGCGATTTTCTGAATTTCTTTCATATCTTTTATCATTTAGATGAATATTTCGTTCCAATCACAATCAATGTGTTATTTTTGTATAAACATTCCTAAACGTTTCGTTAGCATTTCTTTTGCAAATTTTATACCTTTGTTTCCGAAAAAATCGACAGCATCTTTATTATATAATTTTTAATTTTATAATCCATGAAACTCTCTTTAAGAAAGTACAGAATCATAGTGGCTTTGTTAGCGGCCGTTATGATCGTTCCCCAGACTCTGACAGGACAAACAGGGCAAAACCGCGCCAAAGATCCGGTCATTGAAAAAATCATTCTGGAAGGGACTACCCATAACCAGACGATGGATCATCTGGACATATTATGCAATCGTTTCGGCGGACGCATTCTGGGATCGGCGGCTTATACGGATGCTGCCGAGTGGGCAGCCTATATGTTTAAAAAATGGGGGCTGGAAGTAATCATGGAAGAAGTGGGAGAATTGCCGGTAGGCTTCAACCGCGGCCCATGGTTCGGCAGAATGCTGGGAGGAAAAGAAATGACCCTTCATTTTGTTACCCCTTCCTATACGGCAGGGACAAAAGGCGTTCAGCGGGGGACTGTTGTTAAAGAACCGCAAACCCGCGAAGAGTTCGAGCGGATGAAAGGCACCATTAAAGGAGCCTGGGTGCTTATCAACGGGAGCAATACCGGCTGGCCTATCGATTATTCTCCGGCAGGAGACCAACGCAGGGCGGAGATCATTGCACGCAACGAGGAAATAGCAAAAGAAAACAACGAAATCCGGGCCTACAACCGGGATATACAACGGCAAAAAGCGGCGTTGCAGAAAGAAATAGAAAACAATCCTAAAACAAAAGCCGCCAATACGGCTAAAATCGCCGCTTTGGAAGAAAAACCGTACAAACCTCTTGTTGAAGAACCTGCCCTGTTCTACAAAGAAATGAAAGAGGCGGGCATGCTCGGCATCATTCAGTCCTCTCCGGTTCCTCTGAGAGCCCTGTATGACCGTAAAAACATAGAGAACATGACTTGGGAGACCCTCCCGACAATTCCCGACATCAAATTGGACGAAGACCAGTACAAGATCATCGCCGATATGGTAGCCAAAAGAGAATACTTCCAGTTGGAATTCGATATCCGCAACCATTTCAGAATGGGACCTGTCAAATTCCATAACGTGATAGGAATGATACGCGGCACGGAATACCCGGATCAGTATGTGATGTGCGGCGGCCATCTCGACTCTTTCGATTCAGCTACGGGAGGCGTCGATTGCGGAGTCGGCACCACCCCTGCTATGGAAGCGGCCCGCCTGATAGCCCAGGCCGGTGGCAAGCCTAAACGGACCCTTTTATTCTGTCTGTGGGCCGGTGAAGAATTCGGTTTATGGGGCTCCAAATTCTGGACGGAAAATAACAGCGAAAAGCTGCCGTATATTTCCAACTACTTCAACCGCGACGGAGGTCCTACCGTTCCGCTGGGAATTACGGTAACTCCGGAAATGTACGATGACTTCGTAGCCGTATGCGAACCGGTCAACTCCATCAACAAAGATTTTCCGTTTACCGTACAGAAAAGGACAGGGGAACCGCGCCCGATTCCTACCGGCGGAGGCAGCTCGGATGATTTTTCATTCGCTACTTTCGGCGTACCGACTTTCGGATTCAATACCGGCGACCCTAAAGGATATAATTTCAATTACGGGGAAATCTGGCATACCGAGCGGGATCTGTACAATAAAAGTATTCCGGAATATCAAAACCATGCCTCCGTGGTAACGGCCGTAGTAATGTACGGATTGGGAAATCTGGACCATATCCTCGACCGGGCCAATTTATACAAAGCGCCGGACACCCCGTCGGGAAAAGCAAAAAAATAAATTTGCACGGTACCGCAAACAAATAGTTTAGCGTACCGGCAAACCGACAAAATAAGGAATTGCAGCCTTGAATAAATTATTCAAGGCTGCAATTCTTTGTTTTAATAGCCCGACCGTCAAAACATTTTCATAATATTGGCTGCGAACAATTTGACAGCGATAGCCAGCAGGATGATTCCGAAAAATTTCCGGAGTACATAAATAAAGCCTTTTCCCAGCACTTTCTCCAGCCAATCTAATTTACGGAGAACGATATAGACAAATATCATATTCAGAATCAGCGCTATAATGATATTCTCGACCCGGTATTCAGCCCGCATGGCCAAAAGCGTGGTAAGAGTACCCGCACCTACGATCAACGGGAAGATAAGAGGAACGACCGTAGCGCTTCCCGTAGGGCTGTCGTTCTTTATCAGTTCCACCCCCATTATCATTTCTATCGCCAAAACGAATATAATAATGGAACCGGCCACTGCGAACGATTCTATATCCACCCCGAAAAGGGAGAGCAATCCGTCTCCGACAAACAGGAAAACGAAAAAGATAGCGAATGAACCCAGAACCGCCGGCAATGCCTGCACTTTCTTTCCGTTTTCTTTCAATTCCAGAATGATCGGAATCGAACCCGTAATATCGATAATGGAGAACAGGACCATAAAGGCGCTGATAATTTCCTTAAAGCTGAATTCTAAATTCATCCCGTTATTTTTTAAAAATAGGTAACTGATAATATATCAAAATGTTTGCGCAAAGATACAATTTTTTACGACTCTTTTCTCTATCGGGACCCCCCTGCCGAGACGCTACGGGAAAAATTTTTTCTTTTTTTTTGCGGCATATCATTTTTTTTCATAAATTTATCCCCAGAAAGCTAACTTGTTAAAATGTTAACGACATGAAAGAACTAATTGAAAAGATTAAAGCCGAAATGGAGGCTTTTTCAAAAGACGCTGACGCTCAATTGATTAAAGGAAACAAAGCCGCCGGAACTCGTGCCAGGAAATCTGCTCTGGTAATCGGTAAACTGATGAAAGAGTTTAGAAAAGTATCCGTGGAAGCAAGCAAAAAATAGTAACGGATTCCGTTACTTTTCAAAAAAAACAGGTTGTAATTTTTACGACCTGTTTTCTTTTTCGCCCTTTCCGACAACCAGTTAAAGAAGTATCATTTATCCAGAAAAATAATTAGACCCGTCTTGCTGCTATCATTCCACAGCCAGCTGTTCCCTCCTTCCATTTTCAGGACTTCCATCTCCAGATCCATCTTTTTAAAACGCTGCGAAACGGAATAATCCAGTTTCACCCCGACACGGTCGCCTTCACGGGCAGGCCAGTTATCGAATACCATATTTACATAAGATTCCTGGTCATCCGTCTGGAAACGAATTGTTTTCCGGATATCATTCACCACCCTCTGACAAGATTGCACCTCATATTCAAATGCGTACCCGGCATTTAAGACAAGCCCCGGCGTCCGCCGTTCCAAAAACATTTCCCGGGTCGGACCGGTTCCGGACTCATGCCGGCATGCGGAAATCAAACAGACCGCCGGAAATATCGCGCAGACCCACACAAAAACAAAAGCGGGAGCCCTGCGATTTTTGTGCCTCTCATCTATATTACAGTCCTTTATCATCTCATTATCATCATTTTATCTTACCGTTACTATTTTGGTTATAACATCGCAGGAGCCGTCTTCGTAATACAATTCGGCGGAGATTTCATATTCGCCCGCCCCGGCAAATTTCCAGCGGGTGCCGGAAAGGGGTTCCCCATTTACTTTCCAGATAATTTCCGTGCAATCGGCAGGCAGATTATAAATGATCAGATCAAGCGATTCCCCGTCGGGATAATACCCTTTTATATACATAAACGGATATTCCGAGCTGACCGGATCGGTGGTGCAGGTTATAATGAAAGGAGGACCCATCGACTCCTGCTGCACAGCACGTATCCGGACGGTATAATCCCGGCCCGGCTCCAAATTTTCGATCAGCCATTCCGTTTCCCGTGTTTCGACCGTTTCCGAATACGTTCCCGTTCCCGTTTCGGTCTCAGGGCTTTCTCCCCAGCTTACCTCCCAACATCCGTCGGGAAAAGGAAAAGCGGGCATCCAGGAAACCCGTATTTCCCTCTGATACGGAATACGGGTATATCCGGTTATTGCAGGCAGCGTGGCATCGTATATCAAGTCGTTCTCTATGCGGAACCCGACCTTGCCCTCCCCGTATCCGATTCCGGTAATCTTCATCCCCGTAGCATTTCCGTCCCAATCCGCCATTGCAGGCGCCGAGGTATAGGACAATTCGGTATTGAAAGACGTACCCGGGAAAAAGACCGAAGGTACCGGAGCGGCGTTTCCACCGGCAGACAACACCGTAGCACAAGGATGTCCTCCGTAAGAATTGATAATATTATACTTCCAGCGTTCGGAAGCAGGCAGCCCGCCTACGAGCCGATCCGATTTATCCAAATGATAGACGATCATCCCCTCTCCTCCGATGTAGCTGTCCCATCCGGCGCGGGTACGGCATTCCACCAAAAAGTATTCTCCCGTCCGGGAAGTTTCCATCCGCAAAATCCGGTTTTTCGAAACGCTCTCCAAAATATACCGTTTCCCCGATTCCGCTTCCTCCGGAACGGTCAGCCCCAGAAGTTCCCTTTCCACCGCATTCAGATACGGGGGCGTCCGGCCTTCATTGAGAAAATTACCTTCATCCATCAGGGAAAGGGAACCGCATAGTCCTGCCGTGGTCCCTTCTTCCTCCCCGTTTATATCGTAAAAATCCGGCAACCCGAAAAAATGGGCGAATTCATGGCAGAAAGTGCCGATTCCGGCCATCTGTGTACCCGATGCTCCCCTCAGTTCCGAGGCACAGGCGTATGAAGCTATTTTCACCCCGTTCAGAACCATATTCTTATTCTCTATATTCGAATGATGGGGCCATATCGTATAGGACGGACCTCCTTCCGCCTGATTATATCCGGCGAAAATAATGACTATCCGATCCGTTTTTCCATCCCCGTCATAGTCATACACGGAAAAATCCACTCCCGCCTCCGAAGCCAGCCGGCATGCCTGGGCAACCATCTCCCCCGGCCGGATATCTACGGAAGAACCGTCCTGGGCCCCATAATAATCCGCATTCTCAGGCAAAGTATAAACCCCCTGCACATCGAACCTGAAAGAAGCTGTCCCGGCAAAATTGTCATTGAAATAATCGGCCACCGAGCCGGTAGCGCCGTTTTCCGCATACCCTTTAAGATTAAGCAAACGGTCGAAACTCTGTCCGGGATCGGGCCCGGAAAACTTTATATCCTTAAATTGCACCAGCAAAACGAGTGTACGGATCTCCGACGGGCGGTCGCCGGCAATAAATCCGGATCCGGCGGCGGAGGATTTTACGGGCAAATTCATGTACCGGAGGTTGGATTCCCTTCTTGCGGAAGCCCCCTGCATCATAAGCGACACGGGCACGGACCGGACCGCACCCCGCACGATGCTTCCGGGAACCGTGGCGGCGCGCACCGTCGTCAGACTCAACTTACCCTCCCCGAAATTCGCATAATAAACGTATCCGTCTTTCCCCCGGTCCACCACATAACCGTTTAAATCTTTCGAATATCCGAAAAATTCATCTCCGAAAACCCGAACCATTACCTGCGTTCCGTCAGGTTGCATAATTTTTACTATATTTGATGTTGCCTTAATCGCGTATAAATCAACATAAGCAATTAACAGGCAAATGATTATGGGGATTTTCAAAGCAGTTTTGCGCATTTTCCTCAAAAGTATTGAAGCCGAATTTACAATTTTTTATTATGAATACAAAACCCTTATTAACGATCGCCGTTATTTTGACCCTGTTGCTGTATGCTCCCGCGTTAGCTGCACAAAGCGGGCAAATCCAGAATATAAACCGGGGCGGCAAACTGGAAGACTGGAGGGTCAGGGAAATAAAAGAATCGGGAATTATAGGAGGAAACATAAAATATCTTTATGAAATCGCCCCGGGAGATACCGTCAAAGGCAATATCCCTTATACCAATCCCGACGGGTGGGTATGGTCCACCTCCAACGTATTGGCCGTAGTAAAAGGCGTTACCAAAACCAGTTGCTCCGTATTTCCGGAAAAAAGGGGCGACGGATACTGCGCCCGGCTGGAAACCCGGCTGGAAAGAGTAAAAGTGATGGGACTGTTCAATATGGAAGTGCTGACTTCCGGCACCATTTTCTTAGGCGCCATGCTCGAGCCCATTAAAGACACCAAAAATCCCCAGGCCAAACTCAATGCGGGAATCCCTTTCACGGAAAGGCCCCAAGGAGTACAGTTCGACTACAAAGTGCAATTAGGCTATGACCGCATCAAAGCCTCGGGATTCGGCTCTCCTAAAGAAATAGGAGACAGCGATTATGCCGAATGCGTGGTCATCCTGCAAAAACGGACAGAAGACGCCGACGGAAATATAACGGCACAACGGGTGGGAACCGGATATCTCCGGCTGACCGAATCCAACCCCGAGTGGACCGACGGTTACTTGTTAGAAATCCATTACGGAGACATTACCGGAGAACCGTTTTACAAGCCGTATATGCAACTGATTCCCCAGGAACTTTCCAATTATGCCGTAAATTCCAAAGGAAAATCCGTTCCCATTCTGGAAACGGGCTGGGCCGGCAAAGATGAGAAGCCTACCCATCTGATCATCCGATTCTCTTCCAGCTACGGCGAGGCTTACGTAGGCGATTTAAAAAATCGTCTGTGGATCGATAATATAAAAATCGTCCTTTAATAAACTATTGCATGGAATATCAGAAAATACGCCATATCATTTTTCTTCTGACAGCGGTCTTGCTCACCGGAGAGGCTCTGCATGCCCAATATATCCATCCCGACAGGCAAACCCCCAACGGATATTCCCGCGGAAACGATTTCCTGTCCGCAGCGGCACGGCAAGGGAATACTTTTTCCGGAGCCCTTGCTTCAAAAGAAATATTTTCCTCTTCTTTGCAGGACACCATCGAAGTAATCCGGGTCAGGGATACCGTAAAAAAAAGAAGTGTATGGTATAAAATATACCACTATTTTGCCGATGCGAACAAAAAGAACAATAAGAAATTCGATGTCAGCATTATAGGCGGCCCGCACTACGGGTCGGACCTCAAGCTGGGTATCGGTATAGTGGCGGCGGGCCTGTACAGCACCAACCGGAAAGACTCTCTCACTCCGGTTTCAAACGTATCCTTGTTCGGGGATGTAACCACTACGGGATTTTATATGGTCGGCATCCGGGGAAACAATATTTTCGCCCGGGAAAAATGGAGGATCGACTATACCCTGTATTTTTTCTCTTTTCCGGGTTTGTTCTGGGGCTTGGGATACGACGCGGGAAACAGTTCCGACAATCAAAGCAGCTTTCTCCGGTTGCAGGCGCAGGCCAAGGCCGATTTCATGTTCCGGATAGCCAAGAATCTCTACGTAGGTCCTACGATAGGATTCGACTTTACGTCCGGTTCCAAATTCTCCAACGAAGAGCTGATTGCCGGACACAGGAAGGTAAACCGTTCCTATGATCTGGGCGCCCTTATTTCCTACGACTCGCGGGACTTTATCCCGAATGCCTATAAAGGATTCTATATCAAATTAGTGCAAAGAAATTACACCGGATTCAAGTATAAACCGTTTTTCAAGACCACCGTCAACGCCGACTATTATCAGCAGGCCTGGAAAGGAGCCGTATTCGCATTCGATTTCTTCGGAGAATTCAATTACGGAGATACTCCGTGGACCATGATGGCCGCCATCGGAGGCTCTTACCGGATGAGAGGATATTATGAAGGCAGATACCGGGACAATAACATGCTGACCCTGCAAATGGAATACCGCCAGAAAATCTATAACCGGCACGGCATAGTCGCCTGGGTAGGCGCCGGCAATATATTCAGCAAAAAAGAGCCGTTCACATGGAGAAAGACCCTGCCCAATTTCGGGGCAGGCTACCGTTGGGAATTCAAAAAACGGGTAAACGTCAGGTTGGATTACGGTTTCGGCAAAAGCGGGCAGTCCGCTTTCATGTTCAGCATAAACGAAGCTTTCTGACCCATATAAAACCGGAAGAAAAAATGAAATATCTTAACAGATTATATAATTGGATCAGAAAAATATCGGGAAACCAGAAGACCCTGTATATCATTTTCGTTTGCATACTCATGTTTACGAACTGCGTCCTGTTCTTTACGGAACCCATGTCTGTCGCCGCGCGGTTCGCTTACCTGAGCATTCCGTTGGGAGTGCAGATGTGGCTGATGGCCCTCGTGAAAAGGCCGGGCAAGATGTTTCTTTTCCTGTTGGTTAAAAGCATCTTAGACGCATTCCAGTTAGTGCTGATCAGATTGTTCGGAGGATCCATCATCGCTGTGGATATGTTCATCAACCTGATCTCCACCAGCGCGACCGAGGCGGGAGAATTATTATCCAATTTATGGCCTGTCATCCTGTTGCTGCTGATAATCTATATTCCGGCCATCATACTTTCCATCCGCTCCGTCAAAAATCCCCTGCCCCTGCAGGAGGATTTCCGGAGGAAAATGTTCAAGATAGCGGCAATCGTATTTCTGATCGGTCTGGCCGGCATCGCCGGAGCGAAATTCAGCAAAAAAGGATTCCGGCTGAAAGACGATCTCTATCCGGTAAATGTATTGTACAACCTTAAATTCGCCATCCAGAAAACCCATCGGGTATTAGAATATCCGCACACCTGCGAGAATTTCACATACGGGGCCCGCAAAGTCCGCATCCCCGATTCCGGACAGACGGACGGACGTGAAATCTATGTCCTTATTCTGGGTGAGACCGCCCGGGCGGAGAGCTGGAGCATCTACGGCTATGAAAGGAATACCACCCCCAATTTGGATACCCTGTCCGATATAGTCGTTTTTAAAGATGCCCTTACCCAATCCAACACGACACATAAAAGCCTTTCCCTGATCCTGTCCCCTGCGGAAGCGGCTGACTACGATATCGTCTATCGTACCAAAAGTATCATAACCGCCTTCAAGGAGGCGGGATTCAAAACCGTATTCATTACCAACCAGAACTACAACAAATCTTTCACCCATTATTTTGCCCAGGAGGCGGACCTGTTATACTCCCTGTCGGAAAAAGAAGGGGAAAAGAAAAGCGATGACCACCAGATGCTGCCCTATTTAGACCGGGCGCTTCAACAGGAAGAAGGAGACCTTTTTATCATCATCCATCTATACGGCTCCCATTTCAACTATCATGAAAGATATACGGACCGGTTCCGGAAATTCGTACCGGACAAAGCCCCGGAAATCGCCCTCAAATATTTTACGGAGTTAGTCAACTCTTTCGACAACACCATCCTTAGTACGGACGACCTGATCGCACAAATCATCCGCAAAATCGACAGTACAAAAGCCGGAAGCGCCGTCATGTATATTTCCGACCACGGAGAAGATCTTATGGATGATAAACGGGAAAGATTCCTGCATGCTTCGCCCATCCCTACCTTCTATCAGCTGCACGTACCTTATCTGATCTGGTTTTCAGAGAAATATAAAAATATCTATCCCGACAAGTTCCGCACTGCCGTCGCCCATGCGCAGGAGCCTGTTTCCAGCAATTCGGTCTTCCCTACCCTGCTGGATATCGCCTCCGTCAGCACCCCGTACTTAGATTCGGCTTTGTCCGTAGTCTCAGACCGTTTCAAGGCGGTACCCAGAACCTATCTGACGGATCGCGACGGATGCAGCCGGATAGACGAACTGCACCTGAACAACTTGGATATAACCGAATTTAAGAAAAAAGGACTGCGATACCCGTAACCATAAAAACACGACACGAAATCAGAGCAAACATACTATATGAACAAAACAGCCGATTATACCTTTACCGTACTGGTTCCCTTTTATAATGAGGAAGATAATATATACAGATTAGAGGACAGCCTGAAAAAATTTTTAGAAAAATCCCTCGTGCCGGATACGGCCGTGCTGTTCGTCAATGACGGCTCCCGGGATAACGGGCAGAAGTTGGTAGAAGAAATATGCGCCCGGAACGAACATTTCTATTACATCTCCCTGGCCCAAAATACCGGATTGAGCGGCGCACTGAAAGCCGGATTCGACAACTGCTATTCCAAATATGTAGGCTATATCGATGCGGATCTGCAAACCTCCCCTATGGATTTCAATCTTTTGCTCCCTTATGTGGAGGAATACCCTTTGGTCATGGGAATAAGGGCGAACCGCAAAGACAGCTTCTTTAAGAATTTCCAGTCCAAAATCGCCAACGGTTTCCGGCGGATGATGACCCACGACAATGCCATAGACACGGGATGCCCGCTCAAGATCCTGCGGACGGATTATGCCAAGAGAATCCCCATGTTCACCGGCATGCACCGGTTCTTCCCCGCCCTGATCCAATTGCAGGAAGGCGGCACCATGAAGCAGGTCCCGGTCAGCCATTTTCCCCGTACGGCGGGCGTATCCAAATACCATTTATGGAACCGGCTGATAGCTCCTTTTAAAGATTGTTTTGCATACCGCTGGATGAAAAAGAGATATATAAATTACCGGATAGGAAAAAATAATTTATAATTTTGAATAACTAAACAGATATGCAATGATCTACATATTGGGATTCTTGGCCCAAGCGCTTTTTTCAGCCAGGATACTCGTGCAGTGGATTCTGTCCGAAAAAGCAAAAAAAGTGGTTTCGCCCACCGTCTTCTGGGTGCTGAGTATGGCGGCCTCCTACATGCTGTTCATATACGGATGGCTCCGGAACGATTTCGCCATTATGCTGGGGCAGGTCATCTCCTATTATATCTATATCTGGAACCTGAACGAAAAACATGTATGGGAAAAACTCCCCATAGCGGCCAGATACTGTCTCATTCTTACGCCCGTGGCCGGAATTTCATTCATTTTAGCCGATTGGGACCTGTTTGTTTCCCAATGCCTTACAAATGAAGAAATACCTTTCCTTTTAGTAATATACGGCTCGATGGGACAGATCATCTTTACCTTCCGGTTCATTTACCAATGGTGGTATTCCCGCAAACGGGGGGAATCGCTGCTGCCCGCCGGATTCTGGATCATCAGTCTGGCAGGCTCCCTGATCATCGTTTCATACGGAATCGTAAGAAAGGATCCGGTCCTGATACTGGGCCAGTCGGTAGGATTCATCTCCTACACCCGGAATCTGTTTCTTTCCCGCAACCATGCTCCGACAGACAAAAACAAAACATGAATCATAACCGGTCATACCCTAAAGACAAAAACTCAAAAAACATCTTATGAAAAAACAGTGGTTGGTTTACTTAGGAATTTTTATCGCACTGCTCCCTCTGACGATTCTCAGGGATTACACGCCCAATAACGAACTGAGGTATCTGAGCATTGCGGATGAAGCGATCGAAAACGGACACGTTTTCGCCTTTTACAATCAAGGGGTCCCGTATGCCGACAAACCGCCTTTGTACTTATGGTTCGTCATGGCTTTCAAAGCCCTCCTGGGAAAACATGTCATTTTTCTGCTATCCATGCTTTCCGTAATTCCGGCGCTGATAACCCTGAGGGTAATGGACCGCTGGATACGCAGGGAACTGACGGAAAACGAGCGCGTCTCCGCCACCCTGATGCTTTTCGGATGCGCTTTCTTTCTGGCTTCGGCCATCGTCCTGCGGATGGACATGATGATGGCCATGTTCATTACGCTGGCATTATATACTTTTTACAGGATATATACCTATACGGGTCGCGGAAATGATACCAAATACAGACAATGGCAGATTCTGCTGCCCGTATATATATTCTTAGCCATATTTTCCAAAGGGCCGGTAGGATTCTTGGTCCCGATAGTTTCCATACTCGTTTATCTTGTCGTAAAGAGGGATCTGCGTTCAGCGGGCCGTTATTTAGGATGGAAAACCTGGACCATCCTGATTTCTTTATGCGCGGTATGGTTCGTCGGAGTATATTTAGACGGAGGCAAAGCCTATTTGAACGACCTGCTCTTTAACCAGACCATCAACCGGGCGGTGGATTCGTTCCATCACAAACGGCCTTTCTACTATTATGCCATCAGTTACTGGTATGTGATTGCGCCATGGTCATTGCTGGTATTCTCCGTAGTGGTAACCGCATTCGTCAAACGCATAGTACGCACGGATCTGGAAAAGTTTTTCGCTACCACGGCCCTCAGTACCATCATCATGATGTCCTGCGTAAGCTCCAAAATAGAAATCTATCTGCTGCCCTGCTTTCCGCCGCTGCTCTGCCTGACCGCGCTGCTGCTGCCCAAAGTAAAGAACAGTATATGGGTCAGGATTTCCATTGCCGTTCCGGCCCTGATATTCTTATTGATCTTCCCGCTTTCGCTGTTTATCTCCGGCAATACCTTAGAGCTGCCTTTCATGAAACATCCGGTAGAGATTCCTTTTACATTATGGGCACCTTATCAGGTATTTACCGCCATCCTTCTGATCGGAGGGACGGCTTGTCTGGTCTTTCTGCGCAAAAACCGCCTTTATGCCGCCACGAATTCCATCGTATTGTCCCTGCTGACGGTACTGTTTGCCGCATCGTTCTCCCTCAAACGCATCAATCCCACAATCGGACTGGAATATGCCGCCGGCAAAGCCGTGGAAATCTCCCGTGAAACGGGAATCGGCCGTTTCGGAATATACGGCTGGCCGAGAGGGGCAAGCATAGATGTTTATTTTAAGGAAAACCCTCAGGTTGGCAATGATTTTCAGATAGATCTTTTGGAAAGGCAGGATCTGGAAGAGCTGTCCGAGCCTATGATCCTGCTCATCAAGCCTAAAAGATTGCAGCGGGAAGCCGGGCTAAAGGAGATAATAAAAGATAAAGAGCAATACGACGGGGGCATGGTCCGTATTATAGTGATGGAGTAATTTACAATTCAATTCAAAAACACTGTCGGGATGAAAATATTGGTGACGGGAGCGGCCGGTTTCATAGGATTCCATCTGACAAAAAGGTTAACGGAATCGGGCCATACTTTAGTGGGGCTGGACAATATAAACGATTATTACGATGTAGGCCTCAAATACGGACGTTTGGAGGAATTGGGCATCGCCCGCAAATCTGTCGGGGAAGCGGAATATGTAAAAAGCGCCCTGTATCCGGATTTCAGATTTATCAAGGCCGACCTGACCGACCTGGATTTGCTGCGGAAAATCATGGAGGAAAACGGATTCGACAAGGTATGCAACCTGGCTGCCCAGGCGGGCGTCAGATATTCTTTTGAAAATCCGTATTCTTATATCCGGTCCAATCTGGTAGGATTCCATAATCTGATAGATTTGAGCTACCGGAATAAAGTAAAGCATTTTATTTACGCCAGCTCGAGCAGCGTTTACGGGAACAATGCGAAAGTGCCTTTCGAAGAGAGCGACCGGACGGACGAGCCGCAAAGCATTTATGCCGCCACTAAAAAGTCCAATGAACTGATAGCCTGGGTATATGCCTCTCAGTTGGGATTGCCTGCCACGGGGCTGCGTTTTTTTACGGTTTACGGCCCGTGGGGAAGGCCGGACATGGCTCCGTTCCTGTTTTTGAAATCGATTTTAGAGGGGAAAGAGATAAAAGTATTCAATCACGGCAATCTGAGCCGCGATTTCAGTTATATAGACGATATCGTAACGGGCGTAGTGAAGGTAATCGAGTCCCAGCCCGCAGACGACCGCACCGGCAAGATATATAATATCGGGAACAGCCGGCCCGTACGCCTGATGGATTTTATCGGGACACTGGAAAAGGCCGCCGGACGGGAAGCCGTAAAAAAATATGTAGGAATGCAGAAAGGCGATGTTTACCGTACGTATGCCAACACGGCCGCCATCGAGAATGATTTCAATTTCAAACCCGACACGCCGCTCGAATACGGGATATCGGAGTTTTGCAAATGGTACCGGAAATATTACGGGCTTTGAACTAATAGTTCTTCAAGATCTGTTCCCGGCCCTGTCTCCGGCACCATTTTTCTTTCCGTTTATATCCGGGCCTTATTTATAAAATCCTCTCTTCATTTTTCAAGATTTTTATTATAACGGATTGTCCAAATTCTTACCTTTACGCTCCCAAACGGCGATTTACGCCATATTAATAACATAATTATTATACAATCATCCATGGAATTAGTTCAAAACACCTTCGCCCAAATGGAAATCAGCTACCCCAATATTCTCCATAACTACAACTATTTCAGATCCAAGCTCAAGCCTTCTACCAAACTGTTAGTGCTGATAAAGGCGAATGCTTACGGACACGGCGCCGTCGAATTCGCCCGGATCATGGAAAAAGCCGGTGCGGATTATTTTGCGGTAGCCCATACGATCGAAGGTATCGAACTGAAAAAAGCCGGTATCGCGACTCCGGTCATTATCCTGTCGGGAGGTACGGATTATTATAAAGAGGCAGTGGAATACTCACTCGAACCCGCCATGCCGAACATAGAGTCTCTCCGGAAATTCGACAGCCTGCTCGAGCGGTCGGATATAAAAGAGTATCCGATACATATCAAGATAGATACCGGCATGCACCGTTTAGGATTTATGGAAAAGGAAATTCCCGCCTTGCTGGAGTTTCTGAAAACCCATCCCCGCATCCGGGTCAAATCCATCTATACCCATCTGGCGGCATCGGACGAGCCCAAACACGACGAGTTCACCTTAGGGCAACTCGCCCTGTACCGGAAACTGGCTTCGCAAATAGATGCCGTCTTGGATTACAAGCCGATCCATCATGCCCTGAACTCCGCGGGCATCGAGCGTTTTACGCAGTTCCAGTTCGATATGGTGCGGCTCGGCATCGGGATTTACGGTATCAGCGCAGTGGATCCTGCATTATTGAAACCGGCAGCCCGCCTTACATGCAAAATATTGCAGGTCAAAGAGCTTACGCCGGAGGACGGAACAGTAGGATACGGGCGGCACGGAAAGCTGCGTGAGGGGATCAACCGCATCGCCACGCTTCCGCTCGGTTATGCAGACGGAATAGACCGGCATCTGGGACGCGGCAAAGCCTGTTTTTGCGTAAAAGGACAGCTTGTCCCGACTATCGGGAATATCTGTATGGATCAATGTATGATAGATGTGACCGGGACAGATGCCCAGCCGGGGGATATCGTAACCATTTTCGGAGACAAACCGCAGGCGGTGGAACTGGCCCGCATATTGGACACGATTCCTTACGAGATTTTCACCTCCGTCGCACACCGGGTTAAAAGAACCGTTATCGCACCGCAATCATTTTAGCGACCAGCTCCAATAACAGTTCACCCTCTCCGGCGGCGCCGCCGGCACCGCTTTTGCTCTTATAATCGTATTCTCTTATCAGCGACAGAATACTCATGGTCTTTACCGGAGAATAATTTCTCATGGCTGTTATGTATTCTGTTTCCTGGAATCCGTACGCTCCCGCTTTTCTGACGGCCAGCTGAGGGGCGCCGCCGTCTTTCTCTATGTAGGCATGGCACCGCAGCAGTTTGGAAAAATAAAAGAAAAGAGCGCCCAGAGTTACGACCAACGGATATTTTTTGGGATTTTCTCCCATGAAATGAACGATCCGGTATGCCTTGTCGTATTCGCGTCCGGAAATGGCCTTGCACAATTCGAAGGCGCTGAACTCCCGACTGATTCCTATATTGGCCTCGATATCTTTTACGGTAATGCGGCGGCATTCCGCAGGTATGCCTTTTATCAGCTTATCTATTTCCAATACGATTTTGCGGAGACCGTTTCCCGTAAATTCGGCCATCAGCAAAGCCGCATCCCGGTCTATGGAAATTCCTTTTTCCCGCAAGAAAGCGGTTATCCATACCGGAATTTCATATTCCCTAAGGGCCGGCGATTCAAAAATTTCAGCCACAGCCCTGGCTTTCTTGTAAAAGCCGGTCCGTTTGTCGATTGATTTTCCCGTATAGCTCAATACCAATACGGTTTCGGGAGCGGGGGCATCCAAATACATTTCCAATGGCTCGGTCTTTGTGAGCGACTGGGCTTCTTTCACTACGATCAGCTGCCGCTCGGCAAACATCGGATACCGCCGCGCCAAAGATACGATTTCGGCAGCGGTCGTATCGGAGGCATACATTACGGTCTGGTTGAAATCCCGTTCATGCGGCTGCAATACGTGTTCCAGCAATGCGTTTACGATCAAATCGGGATAGTAGGGTTCTTCTCCCATCAACAAATATACGGATTTGAATTTCCGGTTTTCGATATCCTGCAATAAGACAGCCGCTTGCTGCCGGGGGTTGATCGTTGCTTGCTTGGCCATACAAAGGGTTTCTTCTAAAGAAAAAATAATCGTATAAAATTAGTCAAAAATATAACCACGGCAAATTTTATATCTTTGCAGAAATGAAACAAACCGTATTCGATCCGTTGCGTAAAAAGCATGTCGCCCTGACTCCGGAAGAACAGGTCCGGCAAAGCTTTATCCGGTGGCTGAATCTGGAAAGGAATTATCCGATGACTCTCATGGCCAGCGAATATACGCTTCCTTACAACAGGCTCGTTTTCCGGTGCGATCTGATCGTGTTCGACAAAACGCTCCGTCCCTTGTTGATAGTCGAATGCAAAGCGCCGCACGTCCGGATTACCAATGCCGTAGTCGGGCAGATTGTCCGTTATAATCTTGCGCTGAAAGTAAGATATTTAGTTATTACCAACGGAACCGTCACCTTTGCATGCCGGTGGAACGACGAAAAGGGGAAATACGAATTCATCACCGAAATCCCCGACTACAAAACCGCATGCGACGACTCCTGTCCCACCCCTCCCGAAAACCGGAACGATAGAAAAGCCGGGCCTGATGAAATTGTATAGCAGACATGGAGACATGTCTGGCGGAACAACTAACGGTCATAAAAAAAGGGTAACCCTTGTAGCCATATTGAATGGCTTTTGGGTTACCCTCATTTCATAATCTAAAGGTTTCTGTCATAAAGTTTCTCTCGCCGGAGAAACTTTATTCCTTATTCCTCTACTGTAATCCTTACTTTGAGATCAGTCTTTTTCGTGTAGTTCCAGATATCTTTTACGTTAACAGTTATCGTAGTTTCAGTCGTTGAGGACAATGCACCTGCAATTGCTTGGAAGTATCCGTTGATTGTTACGCCATCAACGTTTTTGGCAGCTTCACGATCAATCCTTGTGATATAACCGGATGATTTCGTTGGGTCCATTGTAATATCCTGGATTTGCTCATTTTTCCAAGCTGCGGTTCCAGCACCGTTAGCTAAATCAGGTACAATATTATACTCTGTGTTGTTGTAGTCATATCCCTTGACCATGGCATCGGTAATCTTGGCACCATTAACCACGTCATTGGCCTTAAGAGGAATGACATCGCCGACAGCCTTGACAGAACCTTCCATAATCGGGCTCATCAGTCTGATCTTGAATGAATATAATGTATCAGCAGTACCGTTCTTATATTTCCAACCTTCATAATTGGTTTTGTGTACGTTTACAATCAAAGCTTCGCCATAACCCAATTCATATCCATTATCTTTCTTGACACTCGCATTCAAGTCAACTTGTGCTCCGCTGAAAGCAACATCCTCAGTAAAGTTCTGAACCAACCCCTTTGACTTATAGTTCGTACCAGATTTGGCAACGATATTGGTTGAGTTATCCATTTTTACCTTCGCATCATTAACAAAGCCATCTTCGAAAAATTCAGTCAAATCCACTGAGTTATCGGCACCTAACTTATAGAAATAGGCATTGATAACACCGTCTCTGACATATCCATCCTTAGGAACGAACAGATCCTTCAAAGCTGGAGCGGTGAACGTAACCGGCAGAATTACAGTGTTCAATACTTCAGGATTTGCACCCTTAGTCTTGAAAGTTGTCTTGAGATAATAGGTCGTATTCAGTTTAAGACCTGAGGCTGCGGCTTTGGTATTGTCGATTGTAAATGTTACACTGGTAGCCTTGTCTGAATCTGTTTCTGAATTGCCCTTAGCATTTACCACAGCCGGCTCAATCAACTTGCCTAATCCAACTACACCATCAATACCCGGATCACCACCATCATCAGGTCTTGTACAGTCTTCATCTTCATAAAGAGCATACCCAATCTTGGTGTCGGTCAAATCCACGTTCTGTTTCCATGCGTCAGTGCCGGTTATAGCTACATCGCTCAGATTGTACTGGAATTTTCTCTTGGAAGAAGCAGGTTTGGTAACATTCACGGTCTGTGCTGCCAGCATGTTGTTGGACATTTCAGCAGCCAGATGGAATGTAATTTCTGTCTTTTGAGCTTTACCTTTAATGTCTATGGTATAGACTGTCATGACGAATTGTCCTTCAAGCGAGCCTACATCAGGATTCTTGCTTATGGAGAATGTCTTGCTCTCATTATCCCAGGTAATTCCGTATGTGCTTATGTCACGGTCTTTGAATGTGAAATAAGAGTCATATACCGCTGATGGATCATCGAAAGTTACTGTATAGGTCGTACCTACCTTTATTGGGTTACTTGTAAGATTATTAGTTGTCGCGTCCGTGCCTATTTTTATGCCGTCCTTGATATTATCTTTTACTGACAAGGTCGTCAACAAAGGCTCATCAGTGAATGTAAAATCAATGTTATAAGCGGAACGGAATACGTTGTCTGCTACCAAAGCATAACCGATCTTATTGTTGACTGCCGCCGTCAACAACCCGTCAAGGGCACTTATGTTGGTGGCTCCTGAGACAACCTGAGGTTCTATAGTAATATCATACAATCCGTTGCCGTTTGTAGCGGCTTTCGTTTTCTCTCCATCATGTGTAACCAGACCGTTGTACGGCTCTGCAGTAAGGGCAAGACCGAGGGTTTGATTCTTGCTGTTTGTCAGAGTGTATTTCTCGATGTCTTTTGCAACATCTCCAGGACTGACTTGTACGAGAACTGGTTTGTCATTATCTGTCGTTGCACCATAAATATAGGAACCACTACTTGGCAGAGTCTTCGGACCGGCCCATGCACTGGCGGCGGGAAGACCCGTGTTACCGGCATCAAAACCACCCCATTTAACTTTATATACATTAAACGTTTTGTCGTTATTCACAAACGTCAGACCGGTAATCTTTGCAGCGGCGGTAGGCAGATCGATGCTCTGCATTGTCCCGTCTGCACCCGGAACATGGAGGGTCCATACGCCGGTATTGGCGTCCTTAACGGCATAAGTTGCTCCTAAGGCTTTATAATCGGACTTCACAGCCTC
>CANRID010000017.1 GCA_947630665.1 uncultured Bacteroidales bacterium
CTCGGATCTCCTTCCCGGCAACTGGGCACCGCAGGCACGATAACACGCACAAACTTCCACTTACATAAGAACTACGAATGACATCTCACTGATGCCAGTCGTAATCTCGCTTCGTCAATATGTACTTCTTCGGATGCTTACGCTTTTGCGAGTCAACTTTTTTCAGGAAAAGGCAGGTTGGACCACAGTCCATAGCGTCAGATTGCCGAGATTTGGGGAATTTTTTATTTTTTCTTATAAAGACAACGATATAGATAACAAATATGTTCGTCCTCTTAATTGATAAATATAAGAATAGGAATCAAGGCCGCTGAACAATGTATAGGAATATTGTTTGGTATCAAGAATATTATCTACCTGTAATGATAATTTGGTATTTTTAATTTTATATTGAATACCTGCATCAAATAGTGACATTCTCTTATATGTGCTTTCTGCTATCTCTTTTTGTACATAACTGTATTGGCCGGATAATTGTAACTTATCAATAGGGAAAAAAGATATTTTGAAATCATGGATTTGTGATATATACGAACTTTTTTCTCCTTTGTATTTATTGATAGTTTTGGATATTTCACCATGATAATCAAGCTCCATCCAATGCCACGGGCGGGATACGACTCCCGGAATTATTCCATAAAGATGACCATAATAGGATATTGGTTGATCTTGTTGCATTATTTCCCGTTTCTGCCATATATATCTTCCCGATATAGAGAATTTTGTATTGATAGATTGTACTTGTTTGGTAATGGATAATTCGGTAGCCATATCTTGGGATACATGGTCGGAAAGAATATTCGAAGTCATTATTGCATTTTCTGTGACATATTGAGAGGAGAGAAGATTATGTCTTGTACGCCCATACGAAATATCAGCATTGACAAACCAAAAATCCAACGGTTTTTTAAATTCATAGCGTAAGTCTATAGAGAATCGTTTGTTTTTCGCCAACATGCCGGATTTTGAAGTTTGGGTCATATATGTGTTTTGAACCGGTGCTGTCAGCAAATCCAAAACATCTCCATAAGTATGCTGTAGATTTGTCTTTAATTGCAAAGAGGAACTTGCATTAATTGTATAATTGAGATATGCTTCAGGATCGAGAAACAATCGGTCATATTCTATTCTTGTCTTATCTGCATAATTTTTTGCTCGCAAAAGGATTCCCTTTGTCAACAGAATTATTCTGAAAAACAGTCGATTGTTTGGAGAATTATATTCATATCTTGGATTAAATGCCAACCAATAATCGTTCCAAAATATTGTATTAGCATTTGACGAATTGTTCTTTGAGAGATCTGTGTCGAGGTTACTGAATGTATATTGGAAAATAAAAGGTATGTATAACTTAGAACGGCGAAATTCGTATGTCGTATATACTTGTTCTTTTGTATAAAAGGTTCCATTTTGAGCTTTTTGTTCAATTTTTACTCCATCTAACTGATTATTAATCAGTAGTCTTACCGTAGGAGTGGCAGTATATTGTATCAGAGAAGATACATTCCAGTATTGTTCTCCTCGCTTTATACGCCATGAAAAATCATTCTTAATGCCAAACGTCCTGTTTTTTTTATCCTGTGTGATTGACGAATCTCTATATGTAAAAAAGTCCGATTCGGCAATATTCATGGCAAAAGATAATTTATCATATATATACTTCTTATCCTCATTCAATTTATATTCCAAATCAAACGATGGTTTATGAACTTTGTTTTCAGGAGAAATGAGCTCTGTGACAGATACGTCTTGTCCTCCTGTATAATATTGGCTTTTAGTATAATAATTATAGTTCGTCTTGCTGTTTGCGTAATTCACATTGGATTTTACTGTCGTATTTTCATTTATTTTTTTTATGGTATTCACACTTATCATTTTATCATTGGAAGATATATATCGGTTGTTATCCAAAGGAGGTTTGCTGCCGGAAATATCTCCAATACAGATAGATGCGAAACTCTTTAAATCATTCCCAGAAAAATGATCTGTGGTTTCAGATATGGAAAATTCTCTTTCGTTCCCAATCTTAGCTGTAACAATACTTTGAAAACTCGGAGTGAAAATCATACCTGTAGCTCCGACTTTATACAAAATATCATCACAATAACCTAATAATAGTTCAGAGGTTCCAACTGGTTTAAGTTTAGCTTTAGAACTTAACTTAATATTCAGAGCTACATTATCACTGTAGAAACTTTTTTCCATTTTTATATCTTGATGGTTGTTTAAGACTTCCACCTCTGTAACATAGGAAACCGGAAGATTTCTGGTAGCCAGATTGTATCTTCCACCTAAAAGATCCAAGCCCTCAATATAAAAGTTAGAGATCTCTTTACCTAAATATTTGATACCACCGTTATCCTCCACGTTGATACCTGGCAATTTTTTGATTGCATCCTCCAAATACGTGTCTTCCTTGCCTATAAATGCGGAAAGACGATAAGATAAAGTATCCCCTCGTTGTTGAATCTGAGGAACACGCACTGTGACCTCTTTCAAGAGTGTCACGTTTTCTTCCAAGCCAACATCAAGGGTCTGTGACTTATTGATGATACTTATTTTTTTCTTTCTATAAGATATATGCTCAAATGAAATGTCTAATTGGTCTTTTGACGATTTTACATTCAATGAAAAATTCCCGGAACCGGAGGTTATACCATAAGAAATAATTTTATCACCTTCCAATATCTTCACAACTACCCCTTCAATCTTTTCTCCTGAAGGGTTGTTTACTGCTCCTTTTACAATCGTCTGCGAATAGCCGTTTTTACATAGAAAAAAAAAGAGCATAAAATGCAATATGAACAGGTATTTACACATATCCTCATTCTAGTTCCAATGGAGTATAGCCATTAGGACGTATTCTCAACTGTACCCCATTTATGAAAGCGCTTTTGTCTTGTGGCCCGTTCCCGTATTTTATAACCTGCATTTGAGAAACAGATTCAACAGGTATATTGTGCATTGGGTCTTGCTCAAAATAGTTTTTATTTTTAATGAATTTACCCCGGTTGGTTGTCACTAATTTTGCGTTTTTTTCTTTAATGATACATATTGCATCACTTTTTCGGAATAAAATTGCCGTAAAAGAGTGAATACCTTCGTTGTCTGCCGCCGCTAATACAAGACCGGGTAAACCGGTAAGTTTCCACGGACCATAGGGGACAGGTATGTCATTTGCATACCATGCAATCCATTTACGTCCTCCATATTCGGCCACAGCCTTGTTACAAACATATCCACAAACAGTCATAGTATCTTGCATTAACTCCCATTGGAAAGGGAAACTATCTTCCTGATAAGTGAAGATATTGGGTGTTATTATATCAACGATAGTCATCTTTCCTTGCGGATAATTCTGATATACCTCCGCACCAAAATGATAAAGACTACGGTACTTTTTTGTCTCATATTCTTTTCTGATTGATTCTTGAACATTCGTGCTTTGATCAAGCGAATCTGTCAAGTAAGTTGTGTAATCACTGAATTTTGCGCACGAACTGCCTATCTGCAACATTGTGTTGTATAATTCAGTGATTGGTTCATTAGTGTTTTTGACGACCTTTATATTATATGAATAAATACATTCATATAAAGGTTTAGACAATATCTCAAATTGATTTTTGTTATCAACTTCTTGCGCATATATTCTCGCTGAAAATAATGTGGCCAAAATGATTATAAAAGCGACTATTCCTTCTTTCATGATGACAAATGTTATAATATGTAATATAGGTCTTCTATTTTTGATAATTCGATTTCGTAGGAACCGTATTTTTTCTTGAAAAAGTCAATATCAAGTTTTATACCAAGTGTTTATCTGTTTTATTGTTAGACTTATTTAAACAATCGGATATTAAATACATGTTCGCTTCTGATAATTCATCGCAATTAAAGCTTTTACTCCCTTATAATATTACAACTTATAGGGAAACTCTCATCAACTATTGTAACATGATATGGTAACAATATGTGTTTCAATTTTTCACATTTCCAAAAAGAACGATATCCTATAAATTCTAAAGATTGAGGGAAATTTATCTCGCAAAGGTTTTCACAACCAACAAATCCTCCATCTTCAATTCTTTTCAATCCTTCAGGCAAAGTAACATGTTTCAATCTCTTACATAAAGAAAACGTTTTGATATTTATACATGATATAGAACGAGGAATCTCTAAGGATTCAATATTTTCACATAAAGTAAAAGCCAGTTTGCCTATATATTTCAATTTGGATGGTAATTTGGATATAGTCATTTTGGTACACTTCCAAAACGCCCAATCACCAATATAAGTTAAACCTTCTGGGAATTGGATGTGTCTCAAGTTTTCACACATATTAAATCCACTTGATTTTATAGAAATTAGAGAATCAGACAAAGATATAGTTTCCAATGAGGAACAACGGTTAAAAGCACCCACGCCAATTTCAGTAACTCCAGTAGGCAGCTTTATTTCTTTCAATTTATCATTAAATTCAAATGCTCGTTCTCCTATGATTTTTACATTTCTCAGAACATCATCAGAAGCCATATCTATATGGCTTTCATTGCCTTTCCACTTTTTTAACACAATAACACCCTCATTGTGCTCAATTTCATAATGGGAAGAATCAATATTCTGTGAAGAAAGTTGTATTGAGGTAATACAACAAATCAAGAATAGCATTATTTTATTCATATAAAGATACTATTTTGAAAGCAATTTACAGCTATTAATCCAGACACTCCATATAATATTCCGCTAATCCAGGAAATCTATTACTGAATCTATCAAAATCATAGGTAGCCATAAAAATGATTTCCTCATCAGAATACTTTACATCGTCATAAAAGTCGTCAATAACTTCTATAGAGGTTGAAGTTGGTTCTGCGGGATACCTTTTCAACAACTCCTCAAATCTCTTTTGATCTTTTTCCATAGAATATACAGATTAATTTTTACGCTATAAATTTATACTACAAAGCGCTGTTTTCCTGCTTCAAATATTGGGAAGAATAGCCTTTAAATTCCTCGACAGAGATGATCTGGCAATTGCCGGTAAAACGGACACCCATTTCGATACAGATTTTCACGGTTTTGAGATTGCCTTTGAACGAAGCCGTACTTTTAAAAGTAACGGCCTCCCCTACATACAGTTCTCCCTCTATATTTCCCCATACGTCGGCGCTGGTGCAAACGGCATTACCCTTTAAAACCGCCTTTTCGCCCAGCACCAATTTGCCGGTAGTTACCAGATCCCCTTCAAACATCCCATCTATCCGGATATCCGAAGAAGAAATCAGATTTCCCTTCACCTCGGTGCCTGCTGCAATTCTGCTGACCTCATTTATCTGAGTCGTTTCGTGTTTCGCCATAATTTTTCATTTTTCATTAGTTAAATCTGTTTCCGCTACACCGCTGCTGTCGGGGAAAAAAGCTACATCCGTCCGTAAAAAACCGGTATCAAATATGGATTACTTCTCCGTGAGCCGCGGCTGCCGCTTCCATGATAGCCTCACTCATAGTAGGATGCGGATGGATCGTTTTGATAATATCCTTTGCAGTCGCTCCCAAATTTCTTGCCAAAACTATTCCCGACAACATTTCCGTCACATTGGCCCCGATCAAATGGGCTCCCAGAATCTTATCGGTATTTTCATCGATAATCAACTTTACAAAACCGTCCTTCTCTCCCGCAGTAGCCGCTTTTCCGCAGGCTGTAAACGGGAACTTGCCCACTTTATATGCCAAGCCGGCTTCTTTGGCCTTTTTCTCCGTCATGCCCACCGAAGCGATTTCCGGAGTGGTATAGGTCGCACCGGGGATATTGCCGTAATCCAACGGTTTCACCTCCAGACCCGCAATATTCTCGACAGCAGCAATACCCTCTGCGGAAGCCACATGCGCCAAGGCCGGAGTAGCGATCACATCCCCGATAGCATATACTCCCTCCACATTCGTCCTGTAAAAATCATCCACTTTTATCTTTCCGCGATTCATTTCCACGTCTAACTCTTCCAGCCCCATATCCGAAGTATTCGGCACCACTCCCACAGCCGACAACACGCGATCCACTACGATTTCTTCCATGCCTTTTTTCGTCTCTACCGAAACCTTGCATTTTTCGCCGGATGTATCCACGGCCTTTACACCGGCCGAAACCATTACCTTGATGCCCATTTTCCGGAAACTCCGGCTCAGTTGGGCGGCCACCTCGGCATCTTCCAGCGGAACGATCTGATCCATATACTCGATCAAATATACCTCCACTCCCATAGAACGATAGAAATAGGCAAGCTCGCTCCCGATGGCTCCGGACCCTATTACGGCCAAACTGCCCGGCAAATTGTCGGGAACCAGCGCCTGACGGTACGAAATGATTTTTTCCCCGTCTATCGGTGCAAAAGGAAGGGAGTTGGGACGGGAGCCGGTGGCAATGATAATATGCTTGGCCTCCACCTTCAGCGGTTGTCCGGCCTCTTCGGAAGTTTGGCATTCGCCCTTCCGGGCAGGCGTCACGTCAACGGTATGAGCGGACACCAACCGCGCCGTTCCGGAAATTAAAGTAATATTGTTTTTCTTGAAAAGATACTCGATTCCCTTGCTCATGCCTGCGGCTATGGAACGTTCCCGCTCCACTATTTTCTTGATGTCCGGACGGGCAACGACTGAAGAAGAATCCACCGGGCAACCGTCTGCCGTACACAACTCTACCCCATAATCCCCCAAATGTTTCGTATAATTGAAGACCTGACTGCTTTTGAGCAAAGCTTTGGTCGGAATACATCCCCAGTTCAGGCATACTCCGCCCAGTTCGGCCTTTTCAATCACCGCCGTTTTAAATCCCAGCTGGGAAGCGCGGATAGCGGCCACATAACCTCCCGGCCCCGCGCCTATCACCACTATATCAAAATTGTTTTCCATATTCAGTTATAAAGTTGATTTATAGATACTTTCTTTTAGATTACACAAAAATCAGGAATTTTCCCGTCCGTGACAGTTTTTATATTTTTTCCCGCTTCCGCAAGGGCACGGATCGTTCCTGCCTATTTTTTTCTCTACATGTACCGGAGCATTGGAGCGAGGCTCGTTGCCGCCAGAAGCCGTCAGATCTGAGCGGCCGACACGCATATTGCTCATATCGGTATGCCGGCGGACATGATTTTCCCGAACATTGATTTCCGGCTCGCTTTGACGGAGCGGAATATGCGCCCGTACGAGAAAAGCTATCACATCCCGGCTGATTTTTTCCAGCACGCCCTTAAACAGGTTGAAACTTTCGAATTTGTATATCAACAACGGGTCTTTCTGTTCGTATGTCGCATTCTGTACGGATTGTTTCAGATCATCCATTTCCCGCAGATGCTCTTTCCAGTGTTCGTCAATCATAATCAGAGTGATCGTCTTGGCCAGCGTACGGTTTAATTCTTTGCCCTGGCTCTCGTACGCCTTTTTCAAATTTACGATCAACTGGAGTACCTTCGTGCCGTCGGAAACCGGAATGGCTATATTTTCGTACACCGCACTCTGGGCTTTATATACCTGCTCTATGATAGGCCATGCCTGTTTAATCATCACTTCGGAACGCCGGCCGATCATATCGCGAATCGCCTCGGAGATTTTATCGGAGATATCTTCCTGCGAAGCGTTCTTGTAGAAAGCCGCATCGAAATTAGGCTCGATGGAGATCTGTCGCATCAGGCCCAGCGCGAATTCTTCATAATCTTCCGCACCTTTCCGGGAAGCCACTATATCGGAATAATCGGAAATCATATTTTTCAGATCCACCTCGATTCTTTCCCCATACAAAGCATTCCGCCTGCGGTTGTAAATTACCTCCCGCTGCGAATTCATCACATCGTCATATTCCAGCAGCCGTTTACGGATACCGAAGTTATTCTCTTCCACTTTGCGCTGGGCCCGCTCGATGGAACTCGAGAGCATGGAATGCTGGAGGGATTCCCCTTCTTTCATACCCATCCGGTCCACCACTTTCGCTATCCTTTCGGATCCGAACAAACGCATCAGATCATCTTCCAAGGAGACATAGAAGGAAGAAGAACCCGGATCGCCCTGACGGCCGGCGCGGCCGCGCAGCTGCCGGTCCACCCGGCGGCTATCATGCCGTTCAGTACCGATGATCGCCAGCCCTCCGGCTTCCTTTACGCCAGGTCCCAGCTTGATATCCGTTCCACGGCCCGCCATATTGGTGGCGATGGTCACGCAACCCGGCTGTCCCGCTTCCGCAACGATATCGGCCTCTTTCGCATGCTGTTTCGCGTTCAGCACGTTATGTTTGATTCCCCGGAGCTTGAGCATACGGCTGAGCAATTCGGAGATATCCACGGAAGTAGTTCCCACCAGCACCGGCCTGCCAAGGTTTTTCAATTCCACGATCTTATCGATCACGGCATTATATTTATCTTTTTTGGTCTTGTAGATCAGATCCTCCTCATCCGTCCGGATTACGGGGCGGTTTGTCGGGATAGAAACCACATCCAATTTGTAAATGGACCAGAATTCTCCTGCCTCCGTCTCGGCGGTACCGGTCATGCCCGCCAGCTTATGATACATTCTGAAATAATTCTGCAATGTAATGGTTGCGAAAGTCTGCGTAGCCGCCTCCACTTTAACATTCTCTTTCGCCTCGATCGCCTGATGCAGTCCGTCCGAATATCTTCTGCCTTCCAGGATACGGCCGGTCTGCTCATCTACAATCTTTATTTTGTTATCTATGTTTACATATTCCACGTCTTTCTCAAACATGGTATAAGCTTTCAAAAGCTGGCTTACGGTGTGTACCCGTTCCGACTTGAGAGCATAATCGGTCAGCAGCTGGTCCTTACGGGTCTGTTTTTCGTCCGCCGGGATATCTAACTTTTCCAATTCCGATATTTCGGCGCCCACATCCGGAAGAATAAAGAATTTGGGATCGTCCATGTTCTTGGCAAGCACTTCATGCCCTTTGTCTGTCAGTTCCACCGACTTTTGCTTCTCGTCTATCACAAAATACAAATCATCCGTAACTATATGCATTTGCTTATTGTTATCCTGCATATAGAAATTTTCCGTTTTAAGGAGAAGCTGCTTTATACCCGGCTCGCTCAGGTATTTAATCAGCGGATTATACCGCGGCAATCCCTTATAGGCCCTAAGCAGTATTTTACCTCCCTCCTCTTCTTTTCCGGCGGCAATAAGTTTTTTGGCTTCGTTCAAAAGCTGGGTCACTTCGGCCCGCTGGACGGAATACAGTCTCTCCACGAAAGGCTTGTACTCGGCGAACTGCTGGTCTTCACCTTTGGATACCGGTCCCGAAATGATAAGAGGAGTACGGGCATCGTCTATCAACACCGAATCTACCTCATCCACAATGGCATAATGATGTTTCTTCTGGACCAGGTCTTCCGGATTCACGGCCATATTGTCCCTCAGGTAATCGAAACCGAATTCATTATTGGTACCGAAAATGACATCGGCTCTGTAAGCGTTCTTTCGGCCTTCGGAATTAGGTTCGTGCTTATCGATACAATCCACTTTCAACCCGTGGAACTGATACAAAGGCCCCATCCACTCGGAGTCACGTTTGGACAGATAATCGTTTACGGTCACCACATGTACGCCTTTTCCGGCCAATGCGTTCAGGAACACCGGCAGGGTGGCCACCAGCGTCTTGCCCTCTCCCGTAGCCATCTCAGCGATTTTCCCCTGATGCAGCACGATACCGCCGATCAGCTGGACATCGTAATGCACCATATCCCAGGTAATCGGGTTTCCGCCGGCCATCCACGTATTTTTCCATTCCGCATATTCTCCGTCGATGGTGACGAAATCGTGCCGGGTACTCAGATCCCGGTCGAAATCGGTCGCCCGTACCCGGATAACGGGATTTTCCTTAAACCTGCGGGCCGTGGATTTCATCACCGCAAAAGCATCGGGAAGCACCTCCATCAGCACTTCCTCTATCTGCTCATCTATTTTCTTTACTAACCTGTCTACCTCCGTAGCCAGCTTTTCCTTCTCTTCCGCAGAAATATTTATATCTTCCAGCTGCATGCGCAGCGATTTTTTTTGCGTCTCGTTATCCCGGATGCGGTCCGCAATCGTCTGTCTGATCTTCCCCGATTCCTCCCGCAACTGATCGTCCGTCAATTTGTCAATTCTTTGATACGATTCCAGCACTTTGTTCAAAATAGGCTGAAGCTGCTTCAAATCTCTTTCGGCCTTGGAACCGAACATTTTCTTAAGAATACCTGAAAAGGATGCCATTATTCAAATAAATTATCAATTATTAATCGATTAAAATTCCTGCTTTTGTCTCTTTCCGTTGTTTTTCCCGAGGCGAAAACTCTCAACTGCAAATAATTTACCATTTTACAAAAGCAATTTACAAAGATAAATAATTCCCGTGAATATTCCGTATTTTTGCATCGGAATGAAAACCATAAAAACCGCTTTCCGGGCAGCCATGAAAGTTCGGGCAGAAAATATCTGTCGGGATGTCTGTCGGGAAAATGAAGAAGCGGATCTAAAAGCTAAAAGATATGAAAAAATGTAAAACCATTGCGCTGGTAGCGCATGATAACCTCAAACGGGACCTGATAGAGTGGGTCCGTTTTAACAAAGGCACCCTTATCCGTCACCGGATCGTTTGTACGGGTACAACGGGCCGTTTAGTGGAAGAGGCTCTTAAAGAAGAGATGGATAATGATCCCGACTGCCGCATCGCGACTCCGCAGCTCGATATCCTCAAATTAAAGTCGGGTCCGCTCGGCGGCGACCAACAATTGGGTTCCATGATCGCCGAGGGGAAAATAGATGTCCTGATTTTTCTATGGGATCCCATGCAGCCGCAACCGCACGACGTGGATGTAAGATCGCTGCTGCGCATTTCCAATCTGTATAACATCCCTACCGCTGCCAATCGGGCAACCGCCGACTTTATCATTTCTTCACCTTTGTTCGGCGAAGAATACGTTCCCGTCCTTAAAGATTTCTCGGAATATCTACAAAGGGCGTTAAAATAATTTGATTTGTCGTGTAACTTTACTTTTAGAAAACAAGTCGCAAAATCAGTGTAAACAATAAAAAAGGAACCGTCCGGAAACCGGGCAGTTCCTTATTTTGTAGCTTTTAAAACTTACTCTTTTGATATTGCACCTACCGGGCAAGCGTCTGCACATGTACCGCATTCAGTGCAAGCATTCGGGTCGATTTTGTAAATATCGCCTGCTGAGATCGCTCCTACAGGGCATTCATCAATACAAGTTCCGCAAGCTGCGCAATCTTCTGAAATTTTGTAAGCCATTTTACTTTAGTTTTTAATTGGTTAAATTGTTCTACAAAGATATGTATTTCCGGCCTAATACCCAAAAATATCCTCGGTAGTAAGTCTAATAATCCGGCCCCGCGTACCGTTGCCAAGGGATTGAATATCCAAATCTTTTTCATCTCCCAAAATGCCGGTACGATGCATGCGGTCCTTCACATTTTCCTGCTGGAATTTAACGACATCCTCCAAGGTCAGATTCTGCACCTTATCGAATACCTCCCTGCGGATATCATAATCCAGACCCATTTCCCGTGCCGAAAGATAATAAGAAAGTACCTGCGCCCCCCGAATCCGTTCCGTACGCAAATTGCCCAGAAGATTTTCCCGGGCGATCGCAAAGGCTGTTCCGGATTGCGGCATATTATTGATAATCTCATCGAAAGCATTTATCGCATCCATCATTTTATCATTTTGGGTAGCGATAAAGGACATATAGGTATAAGGATCATTGGCCCGGGACGGTATCACATACCTGGCGTTAGCGGAATACGCCAGACCGCGCGCCTCGCGCATCTCCTGAAATACGACAGAATTCATGCCGCTGCCGAAATATTCATTATATAACCTGATAATCGGCGTCTGCCCTGCATCCGGCAATTTGCCGTCGTTGGAATAAGAGACCATATAGATCTGTTTCGCATCATAAGGAGCCAAATAAACGGCATTCTCTTTTACCGGCTGCATCTTGATCGATTCATTCTCCGGTACCGGTTTTAACGACTCCGGCATCCGATGCTCTTTCTGCAAAACGGCTACCAGACTGTCTTTTTCTGCCGGACCGTAATACAATATGGTATGCTGATACTTCTGCAGTTCTTTTATTCTGTTTATCAGCTTGTCGGGAGTCATCTGCATAATTTCTTTTCCCGACAGGACGGAAGTCATCGGATTATTCGGACCGTAAGCTATATACTGGTACAACCGGGTGAAGTTTTCCGACTGGTTCAATTTGGCATTGCTCCGGGACAACAGCACATCTTTTTTCAGATTCTCCAAAGCTTTTTCATCGGGACGCGCATCATTCAGAAGGCTCTCCAGCAGCTCCAGAGACTGTGCCATGTTCTCCTGCAGTCCGTACAGGGAAACTACTACTTTGTCGGAAGTCACATTGAAATCGTAGCTGCAAGCCATCCGGTAAAATTCATCGTTTATCCGGTCGGCGGTAAGCGATCCGGCACCCAGATAATCCAGATATTCCATTGCTAAAGCCAGTCCCTTGTCCTCATTGTTACCCATATCGAATATATAAGACAGGGAGAACAGGTCGTTCGAAACGTTCTTTTTATACAGAAGTTCCGGACCGCCTTCCCTGAGAACGAGTTGTTCCAGATCTTTTGAAAAATCGAGGAAAACAGGCTCTATCGGAGCCGGGACGGAAGCCTGTATCTCACGCAGGAACAGGCTGGCGGTATCGCGGTTGGTAAGTATCGGAGTGATTTTAGGTTTCGGCATTTTCACTACGGAAGTGTCTTTCCCCTGCAACTTGCTTACCGCTACGTAATTGTTCTGGAAATGACGATTGGCGAACTCTACGATATCGGATTTCGTAATCCCGGCTATCCGTTGCGGTTCTTCTACCTCCTGCTTCCACGGAATACCGTTGATAAACGCATCTACGAACAGATCGGCCCGTCCGCTGTTTCTTTCAAGGCGTTGTATGCGGGCGCGTTTGTCGTTATTGAGAATGGCCGTCAGAAGGGAATCGCTGAACCGGCCTTGTTTAAGCTCTTCCAGCTGCTCCAGCAAAATATTTTCCACCTCTTCCAAAGACTGCCCCTCTTTCGGATACCCTTGCATCAGGAAAGTATTGTAATCCGACTGTTCGTACACTCCGGCATAGCCGCCCAGAATCCTCTGGGCTCTGATTACCCGCTGGTCCAACAATCCGGCATTGCCGTTGGAAAGAATACTTGAAACCAGGGAGAGCGTGTCGGCCTGCGCCGAAGAGGCTCCCGGGAAACGCCATCCCATCATGATATAAGGAGACTCCAATCCGAATACTTCTTTTCTGACCGGACCTTCGACAGGAGCTTCGGGTTCGAAATCCGTTCTTTTCAAATCCTTATTCGGCTGCATATCCCCGAAGTACCGGTCGATTACGGCGATCATCCGGTCCGGATCGAAATCTCCCGACAGGCAAATCGCCATATTGTTGGGTACATACCATTGGTGGTAATATTTCTTTATATTGGTAATAGACGGATTTTTCAAATGTTCCTGGGTTCCCAGCACGGTCTGCGTTCCGTATGGATGATGCGGGTAAAGCGCCGAAAGCAAAGCCGCCAGCGCTTTTTGCATATCATTGGTCAGGGACATATTCTTCTCCTCATATACCGCTTCCAGTTCTGTATGGAATCCCCTGATTACGTTGTGTTTGAAACGGTCCGACTGGATACGGGCCCAGTTTTCCACCTGGTTGGAAGGAATATCTTCGGTATAGACCGTCATATCATACCCGGTATAAGCATTGGAACCTTTGGCTCCGATACTCGCCATTAATTTATCATATTCGTTCGGTATAGCATATTTGGAAGCCTCAAAGGACAGACTGTCTATTTCCGCATAGATTTTTTCCCGCAAATCGGGATCATCCACACCCCTGTAATATTCGAATTTCTTTTCGATTTCGTCCAGAAGCGGCTTTTCAAGCGCATAATTCTGAGTACCGAAACTTTCCGTTCCTTTAAACATCAAATGTTCGAAATAGTGGGCCAGTCCCGTAGTTTCAGACGGGTCGTTCTTTCCTCCTACGCGTACCGCAATATAGGTCTGGATACGCGGTTCTACCTTATTCACGGTCATATAGACTTTCAGACCGTTATCCAGGGTATAGATCCTGGCTTCGAGGGGATCGCCGGCTACGGTTTCATAACTGTACTTTCCCCCGCAAGCGGTCATGACCGGTATGATGATTACCAGCCATAAAAATCGGAAACAAGTTTTCATAAGTTTTATTTTAACAAATAATGCCGTAAAGGTAACTATTATTGACGTTCCCTGTATTTTTCCTGCAAAAAATTACTCTCTATATAGTTATTTCATCTCCAACTCTTTCTCGATTTCTTCAATTGTAGGCAAGTTACCTCGGAAATCTTTAGGCAAGGCCTGTCCTAATTCATAGTCGGAAATTCCTATCGGTTTCTGGATATCACGCAAGGCATATTCGGCTTTGATACGGTCTTTGGTCTTGCAGAGCAAAAGCCCGATTGTGCGGTTATCTCCTTCACGGCAAAGTATGTCATCTACAGCGGAACAATAAAAGTTGAGCTTGCCGATATATTCCGGCATGAACTCGGTATCTTTCAACTCAATCACCAGATAGCGATGCAGGAAAGTATTGTACATCAAGATATCTATGTAATAGTCATCTCCCGACACTTCAATGTGATACTGACGTCCCATAAAGGCGAACCCGGCTCCCATTTCAATGAGAAACTTTTCTACATGCTTGACCAAACCTATCTCCACATCACGCTCATTGTACTGGTCTGTGAAAGTCAGCATGTCGAATATGTACGGGTCTTTAAGCATTGACTTTACATTGCTCGCTTCGGGTGCAGACAGGGTCTCGGTGAAATTATTGGCCAATGCCCCATGTTTGCCATAATGATCAAGTCTGATTGCGTCTTGTAGATAGCGTTTATTCCAATGGGATGTAATACATTGCACCATATACCAATACCTTGCCCGTATATCCTTAACCTGCTGCAAAAGTATCAGGTTATGCGTCCAATCCAAATGTTTGATGGGGAGAGTGAAATTATAACTGTCCAATTGCGAAATCAGTGATTTCGCAATTGGCTTTGATGGTTTGTTGAATTGCGCAACCAGTGGTTGCACAATTGAGGAAGCATCATCTTTTACCATCGTCAGTTCCTGATTGTATTCATTGAAGAACTGCATCATGCATTGCATATTACGCACGGAGAAGCCTTTTATTTCAGAGTAGTCGTTTTTCAAATCCACTGCCAGCCGCTGCAAGGTCTTCTTGCCCCATCCGTCGGTCTCCTGACTTTGTTGCAGCATTTCGCCAATGTCCCAATACATCCGCAGCATCTCCTCATTGGCGGCATAAATCGCACGTTGTTGTGCAAGTAATACTCTTTGCTTGATCTGACGGAGTAATTTCGCATAACCGCGGAAATTATCCGTTAAAGTCTCATTTACTTGAACATCCATATTTTTCTATTTGATTACAAAAATACTCTTTTAGATAGAACATTACAACTTAACTTAATTAACGGAAGAAGGAGCTGTTCCGCATTGAGAACAACTCCTTCTTCCATTCCCGGCAGCACGGATTTTCAGGATGAAGAACCGGAAGCCGGAAATCTGAAACCTTCCGGAACTACATCGAGGTCCCGATAATTCCCCGCTCGGAACTTTCTATGAACCGGAGCAGGTATTCTATGGCCGGACTCATCGGGATCAATTCCTTTATATTGAGCAAGGCATTTTCCACGCTTGTACCGCTCTGATAGACCTGGCGGTAACATTTGGCGATATTATCCACAATCTCTTCGCTGAATTGTCCGCTCTTGTTCAGCAGGATCGCATTCACTCCATAATAGGTAATCGGATTGTGGGCCGCCACGATAAACGGAGGCACATCCTTGCTGGCCCGGCATCCGTCCCTCACCAGCGTCCAGCCTCCGATATGACATCCGTGCTTAATGATTACGCCGCTACCCAATATGGCCTGATCGTCTAAAATACAGTTGCCGGCAGTCTTGGCCCCGTTCCCCAGTACGCAATTATTACTGATACGGGTATCGTGCGCCACATGCACGCCTTCCAGAAGAAAATTTCCGTTGCCTATCACGGTTTTACCTCCATAGTAAGTCGCCCGGTTCACGATCACTTTTTCCCGGATGACATTATTGTCCCCGATCTCCAGCTCCGTGGAATCGCCCGTAAACTTAAAATCCTGGGGAGTGGCGCCCAAAATCGCACCCTGATACACGATGTTGCCCTTTCCCATGCGGGTTCCGCTCAGAATGCTCGCATAAGGCATTATAGTACAATTATCGCCGATTTCCACATTTTCGTCGATATAAGCGAAAGGATGAATGGTAACGCCATCTCCTATTTTCGCATCCGGATTTACAAAAGCTAAAGGACTTATCATATATTTTCCTGTTTTAATTCATTTATTTTTTATCCGCAGCGGCCGGTAAAGTCTCATCGGTCCTTCCGCCACCCAATGCCCGATACAAGTTCACGACAGACTGTATCCGTTGGAATTCATCGGATATTCCGGAAAGCTGCGCATTCAGCAAAGACTGTTGGGCGGTAAGGACTTCCAGATAAGTGGAACTACCTAAGGCAAGCAGCTGGCGGGTATATTCCACCGACTTCTCCAGAGAGACGATCTGTTGTTCCCGCTGAACGATTTTATCTTCGGCAGACTGATACTGATACAGGGCATTGCTTACTTCGCTGCCGGCATTTAAAAGCGATTGCTGGAAAGCGATCATCGCTTCTTTCTGCTGGGCCTTGGCGATTCTCAGACGTGCGGTATTCGCTCCCTTATTGAAAATAGGCGCTACGACGGAACCCACCGCCTGGGCGATCATCTTTCCCGGATTCAGCACCGCAGTCCCCGCGCTGTTGGTCCATCCGAAAACCCCGCTCAAGGACAAAGAAGGATAAAACGCTGAACGGGCCTGATTGGTCGCATAAAATGCGCCCGCCAGATTCATTTCCGCAGCCTTCACATCCGGCCGGTTGGCCAACAGCTGCACCGGAATCCCGGCATTCAGTCCAGCCGGCAGCTCCTGATCTTCCAGACGTCCCCTTACGATGGTTTGCGGAGCTTCATACAATAACAGAGAGAGTGAGTTTTCCACTTCCCGAATCTGCCGTTTCAGATCCGGAATGGAAGCCTCTATCATATGACTGTTGGCCTCGCTCTGAACGATAGCGGCTTCATTCACCATCCCCGCCTCTTTCATAGCCCGCATGGTCTCCACGGTTTCTTTCCATATCCGCGAAGTTTCTTCGGTAATGGACAGCTGTTTGTCCAGCATCAATAACGTATAATAACTATTGGCGATAGCCGCTATCACTTGAGTCTGAACAGCCTGACGGTACGCTTCGCTTTGGAGCAGGGCGGCTTTCGCCCCCCGTTTCGCATTCAGGATCCTGCCGAAAATATCCACTTCCCAACCGGCGCTTACCGGCAGAGTATAGGTCCATACTCCCGCAGATTTGTCAAAGCTGCTTACCTCTCCCTGCGGAGCCAGCGCAAGCGAAGGCGTATAAGACAGACGCGCGGAAAGCAGTCCGGCCTGCGCCTCCTTTACCCTCAGATAAGCGGTCTGCAGGTCCGCATTATACCGGAGACCCCTTTCGACGAGAGTCTGTAAATACGGATCTGTAAAAACCTCCCGCCACGGCAGGTTGCCCATATTGACCGTATCCTGCTGCGAAAGCGGATCCGCAGCCGATACGGTATCTCTGTAAAGCCCGTCGGTATTTATCTCTTCAGGTCGATGATACTGACGGTATATGTTGCAGCCGCTCAGGAAGGCCGCCGCACATACCAAATATATGATTCCTTGTTTTTTCATCATGCTAACTTTATTGGTTCTTATATTATTTGGTATATTGTTCAAGCTCCGGTTCCAGCTCCGAGTTATCCAGATCATGCCATTCCATCGGCTTGAATTTCTCCTGCAAATGTTCGAAAGTCACGAACATGGCCGGAACAATGAAAATCTGCAGAATCATACCGACCAGCATGCCTCCGATGGCGCCGGTTCCCAGGGTACTGTTTCCGTTGGCGCCCACTCCCGTGGCGAACATCAAAGGCAGCAGACCGATCACCATTGCCAGAGACGTCATCAGGATAGGACGCAAACGGGCGGCGGCTCCGGCAACGGCCGAATCCACGATACTCATTCCCGTCCGGCGTCTTTCCAAAGCGAACTCCGTAATCAAAATGGCGTTCTTGGCCAGCAGCCCTATCAACATGATCAATGCGATCTGCATGTAAATATTATTTTCCACTCCCATGAACTGGGCGAAAACGAAACTGCCCATCAGACCGGAAGGTACGGACAAAATAACCGTCAACGGAATGATATAGCTTTCGTACTGGGCGCTCAACAGCAAATACACGAATACAAGGCACAATGCGAAAATAATCGCCGTAGAGCTGCCGCTGGAACGCTGTTCCTCCCTGGTCATACCCGAGAACTCGAATCCGTATCCGGTAGGCAGGGTCTGTTCCGCCACTTCCTGAATAGCCCGGATGGCCTGTCCGGAGCTGTATCCGTCCGCAGGAGAACCGTTTACGCTGATAGCGGTAAACATATTGAAACGTTTGATATTATCCGGACCGTATATTTTATGCAGCGTTATGAATTGGGACAAAGGAGCCATTTCATTCCCGTTACGGACCATGATACTATTGAGAGTCTCCGGATTTACCCTGAACCGGGAGTCGGCCTGGATCATGACCCGGTAAAGCTTTCCGAACCGGTTGAAATTGGAAGCGTACAAACCGCCGTAATACCCTTGCAAAACGGCCAGAAGCGTACTCGGGCTCAAACCGGCGGCCTTGGTTTTGGCCACGTCTATATCTACCATATACTGCGGATAGCTCGGGCTGAAAGAGGTACGCGCAGCGGCGATTTCGGGACGCTGATTCAGTTTCTCCAGGAAATTCTGGGCAATCTGATAGAATTGATTCAGATCTCCGCCCGTCTTATCCTGCAAATTCAGATCGAAACCGTTGGTTATACTGTATCCCGGAATCATAGGAGGCGCGAACACCAATACACGGGCATCCTTGATAAGAGCCTGGGCCTGCATATAGAGCGTCCCGACAATAGTATTCAGATCCTGCGTCTTGGATCTTTCGCTCCAGTTTTTCAACTTACACAGGAAAGTACCGTATGCGCTTCCCTCTCCGGCGATAAAACTGTATCCGGCAATTTCCGTCCGGCTTTTGACGGCGGGATTCGCTCCGATGAGACTATCTACTTTAGCCAAAGTCGCCCGCGTTTTTTCCAGAGAAGTGGCCGGCGGCATATCCACAATAACGAAAAACGTTCCGGTATCCTCATTCGGCACCATACCGGTCGGAGTAACCTTCATCAGACCCACCAAGAGCACGATAGTAGCGGCTACGATAGTGAAAGCCAGCCATCTTTTCCCGATAAGGAGATCGACTCCCTTTTTATATTTTTTCAAAGTCACATCGTAGGCAACATTGAAAGCGGCATGGAACCGTTTGATAAATCCCTTTTTGACGTTGCCGTCTTCTTCCTTGCGATGAGGTTTGAGGAATATGGCGCACAATGCAGGACTTAAGGTCAAGGCGTTGATGGCCGAAAGGCCTATCGCGATGGCCATTGTAAGTCCGAACTGGCGATAGAACGTACCCGAGGTACCCGTCATGAAGCTCACCGGAATAAACACCGCCATCATCACCAAGGTAATGGATACGATGGCGCCGGAAATTTCGTTCATGGCATCCACCGAGGCCTTCATAGGAGACTTATACCCCTGGTCCAATTTGGCATGGACCGCCTCCACCACCACTATGGCATCGTCCACCACTATGGCGATAGCCAGCACTAATGCGCACAAGGTAAGCAGGTTGATACTGAATCCTATCAAATACAGGAAGAAGAAAGTTCCGATCAGCGCCACCGGAATGGCGATGGCGGGAATAAGGGTGGAACGGAAATCCTGCAGGAAGATGAACACTACCAGAAACACCAGGATGAACGCCTCTACGAGGGTTTTGATGACTTCATGAATGGAAGCGAAGAGGAAATCGTTAGAATCCAGCAAGATATCGTATTTCACTCCGGGAGGGAAATCTTTGGAAACCTCCGCCAGAATCTCTTTGATATTATTGATGATTTCGGTGGCGTTGGAACCGGCCGTCTGGAATACCATGGCGGAGATTCCGGGATGCGCATTGGAACGGGTGCCGAATCCGTAGGAAATACTTCCCATTTCCAGCCGGGCGACATCTTTCAGTTTGAGCACTTTCCCGTCGGGAGTAGCCTTAATCACAATATCCTCGAAATCTTCCGGAGTTTGCAGACGCCCTTTATAACGCATAATATACTGGAAAGACTGATCCCCGTGTTCCCCGAACTGTCCGGGAGCGGCTTCTATATTCTGTTCCGCCAGCACGGCCGTAATATCGCTCGGCATCAGCATATACTGGGCCATCACATCGGGTTTGAGCCAGATACGCATCGCATAATCGGCTGCCATCACCATGGCGTCTCCTACGCCCGGCACGCGCTGGACCAGAGGAATCACATTGATCTTTATATAGTTTTCCAAAAAAACCTCATCGTATTTGTCGTCAGAGCTGTAAACGGAAAATGCAAGCAACATACTGGTCTGCCTCTTGCTGGTGATTACCCCCACCCGGGTTACCTCGGAAGGAAGCAACCCCTGTGCCTTGGCCACGCGGTTCTGTACATTGACCGCCGCCATATCGGGATCGGTTCCCTGCTTAAAATAAACCTCGATACTTGCCTCTCCGGTGTTGGAAGCAGTGGAAGTCATATACATCATATTCTCCACCCCGTTTATTTCCTCCTCCAAAGGGGCGATCACGCTGTTGAGTACTGTCTGGGCATTGGCTCCGGTATAGGAGGTGCTGACGCTGACTGTAGGAGGAGCGATATCCGGATATTGGGTAACGGGCAAAGATACCAATCCCAGAATACCGAGAATCACTATAATGATAGAAATTACGGTCGAAAGCACCGGGCGGTGTATAAATCTGTCTAATTTCATACTTTTATCTATTTTTAAAGCAGCCGGTCCGCATGCTCCCTTCATTTTCCTTGCCGTCTTCCGGCGGATCTTCCGCTGTCATGCCGGCGCCGTTTCTGCCTTTTATTCAAATCTGGTTATGCTTGTTTCTATCGTCTGCGGAAATTACTTTTTCTCTCCCGACGGAGCGGCTTGTTGCGTGGCTCCGCGGAGTTTGGCTGCCGACTCGGCCGGAGTAATAGGCTTGATGGCCATGCCGTTGCGTACCGATGTCCCGACACCCTCCACTACAATGCGATCCCCGGGTTTCAGACCGGCCGTTACGATAAACTGCTGTCCGTCATTAATCGGAAGAATTTCCACCTCCGTAGATTGTACCGTAGAGGAATCCGTCACCATGAAAACGAATCTCTTATCCTGTATTTCATAAGTGGCTTTCTGCGGAATCACGATAGACGAGTCATTTTTTACCGGAATCATGATAACTCCCGAACTGCCGCTTCTGAGGACCTTATCCGGATTGCTGAAAGCCGCCCGCACGGTGGCCGCTCCGGTAGTAGGGTCGATAACCCCGCTGATGGTTTCGATACGGCCTGTTTCAGGATAAAGGGTTCCGTCCGCCAGCTTAAGCTGCACCTGAGGCATGGTTTCCAATACACCGCTTCCCTGACGGGCCAGATTAAGAATATCCTTTTCGTTCATCGAGAAATATACGTACATCCGGGAAATATCCGATACGGTCGTCAACGGTACCGCCATGCTCGGGCCAACCAGACTACCTACCCTGAAAGGGATCGTCCCCACTACCCCGTCGGACGGGCTGGTGACTTTGGTATAGGAAAGGTTTTTCTCCGCATTCACAAGCTGGGCCCGTGCCTGCGCCAGCGCCGCCTCCTGAGAAGCAAGGGCATTTTCAGCCATCTGCATTTCGTATTCGCTGATAATATTCTTCTCGGCCAGCCGGCGCTTGTTTTCAGCCGTCAGCTTAGCGGTAGACACGTTTGCGCTGGCCACTTCCACTGCGGCACGCGCCACATTCACGGCTTCTTCATATTGCACCGGATCGATCTGGAACAATTCCTGTCCTTTCCGCACTACCGACCCTTCATCTACGGACAATTTGGTAATGAATCCGCCTACATTCGGGCGGATTTCTATATCCTGCCGTCCGCGAATGGTAGCCGGATACGAGCTGCTGAGCTCGGTTGGAACAGTTTCCATGGTCATTACGGCATATTCCGGCGCGCCGCCCATCCCCGGGCCCTGTTGGCCGGAATTACAGGCCGAAAGGGCCGCGATCCCCAATGCAATCACAGCAATACGCTGAAACGGTTCTGTCAAAGATTTCTTTACTTTCATGTTTTCTATAAATTATTAAAATATTATCTGATATGTCGTTTCGAAAAAACGGTGGTTTTTAGCGTGCAAAGGTAGTTAAAATTTATGTCAGTTATTGTATATTTGCAGAAAATTCAAATAAAGAATGAGACCGAATATTTTACGAACCGTCTTCTTTTGCATGGCAACCATACTGTACGCTGCCGGCGCCGGGAGTTCCTCCTTCGCGCAGAATACTTCCGCCCAACCGCTGAAATTCAACAAGACTTCCCATAAATTCGGTAAAATAGCCATTTCCGAAGGGCCTCAGAAATGCACTTTCGAATTCACCAATACCGGCAATAAACCGGTCGTCATAAACAATATAATAACCTCCTGCGGTTGTACGGAACCGGTCTGGCCCAAAGCACCCATCATGCCGGGAAAAAGCGGAACCATAGAAGTAACCTACCTCAACAATCAGGGACCTTATCCTTTCGACAAGTCCCTTACTGTCTATACTTCCGCCAGTTCCAAACCCATTATACTCAGAATCAGCGGAGTGGCATACGAAAAAGAAAAATCCTTCAAAGAGCTCTTTCCGGTAAGGATAGGACCGTTAGGCATCAAAAACAACCGGTTGAGGCTGGGCCAGATAGAACAGGGCGACTCCAAATCGCAGACCGTAACCGTCGCCAACCTTTCCGGCAAGAAAGTCTCCCTTGCCTTCACCTCCGCTTCTTCGGGGCTATCCCTGAAAGCGGATCCTGAAACCATAGCTCCCGACGGGTTAAGCGAAATCGTCTATACCGTAAATACGGCATCCGGACAGAATTGGGGAAACACGGTTTATACCGTCTGGCCCGTATGCAACGGGATAAAATCCGAGACGCCCTTAGAAATCGAATGTATGATTTTAGAGCGCACCTCCCATCTGTCCAAAGCGGAAAAAGCAAGCGGTCCCATGGTGCTGGCCAAAAACAGTTCGGTCAATCCGGGAACCGTTTCCAAAGAAAAACCTTTAGCCGCGGAATTTCATCTCAGGAATACCGGAGCCAAGGATCTGATTATCCACAAAGCCGATGTCAACGTCCCCGAGATGAAAGTAACCTATCCTCAAAGCGTAAGGCCGGGAGAAGAATTTACCGTTTCGGCTGTCGTGAATCCGTCGGGATACAAAGGGGAACAGGTATTCACTATTACACTGATCACCAATTCGCCCATGCGTCCATTAGTGAACCTGTTCATAATAGCGGATATAAAATAACTATGCACCGGAGGATGGAGAAAACGAAGTCCGCTTCGCATCATGCCGGGGCGAAATACATTTGTAATGAAATTAAAACAGATCAATTATAATATGAGCATAACTACTGAAGATTGGCCGCCCAAGGGGCATGATAACCACGATACCGCCTTAGTGGTAAACGATGGCGTGGAACAGCCACCCATCATCAATCCTTATATAAAGAACTTTTTTAAAAAGAAGCCCGCCCTTTTATCCGTAGAGCAATATATGAAAGGGATTACCGAGGGAAATACCACCATTCTGAGCCAGGCGATCACCTTGGTGGAAAGCGCTCTGCCGGCGCACCGGGAAATCGCCCAGCAGATCATTGCCGCCTGCCAGGCACATTCCGAAAAGCTGAAATCCATGCGTATCGGAATTACGGGGGTTCCAGGAGCCGGGAAAAGTACCTTTATAGAGGCCTTCGGAGGATTGGTAACGGATAAAGGGCATAAACTTGCCGTGCTGGCCATCGATCCGAGCAGCGAAAAAAGCAAAGGCAGTATTCTGGGAGACAAGACCCGGATGGAGACGCTTTGCAATAATCCCCGCGTATTTATCCGGCCCAGTCCCAGCGCGGGTTCCTTAGGAGGAGTCGCGCGGAAAACCCGCGAAACCATAATCCTGTGCGAAGCGGCCGGCTACGATGTCATATTCATCGAGACCGTAGGTGTGGGACAGTCGGAAACGGCCGTGCATTCGATGAGCGATTTTTTCCTGTTGCTGATGCTTTCCGGAGCGGGAGACGATCTGCAGGGCATCAAACGCGGCATTATGGAAATGAGCGATTTGATCGCCATTACCAAAGCCGATGGAAATAACGTGGAAAAGGCAGGCATGGCAAAGGCGTTATACGCCAATGCGCTTCATCTTTTCCCTCCTACCGAATCTACCTGGGTACCCACCGCGCTTACCTCCTCCGCCGTTACCCGCGAGGGCCTGCCCGAGATTCTGGAAAAAATAGAGGAATATTTCGCTTTGGTAAAAGGGAACGGCTACTACGAACACAGACGGCGGGAACAGGCCCGGTACTGGATGTACGAAAGTATAAACGAATCGCTGAAAAATAATTTTTACGAAAACCCGCTGATCGAAAAAGCGCTCTCCGAATACGAGAAAGCGGTTTTATCGGGAAAAATGGAATCTTTCATAGCCGCCGGCCGATTGCTGGAGCTTTACCGCAGGCAGGATAAACAAAACGGATAAATGAATATAGAGATATTTATCGAAGTACTGCGGAACAGCATTTTGATCACGGGCCTGGTACTGATAATGATGTTGATGATCGAATACTTCAACATTCATTCGCAGGGCCGGTGGTTCTATAAATTGCAAGGCTCCAAACTCAGGCAAATCTTTCTGGGTTCGTTTCTGGGACTCATTCCCGGCTGCATCGGGGGATTTGCGGCGGTTTCCCTGTACACCCACAGGCTTATCGGGCTGGGCGCCCTGACAGCCATGATGATCTGCTCCTCCGGAGACGAAGCATTCGTCATTCTGGCCATGATTCCGGGAAAAGCCCTGTTGCTATTCGGTATTCTGTTCGTCATAGCGGTCATTGCAGGTCTGATCACGGACACTTTCATATTCAAAAAGCCGCAATCGAGTCTGTGTCCCGACAATTATACAGTCCACACCGGGCATGACCGGGAAATTCCTTCCATCTTCAAGGCGTCGTCTTACCGGGTGATGAAGCATCCTTCTAAAAAAAGGATAGCCATTCTGGCGGGAATCGCTGTTTTCATAGCGGCGGTGGCCGGAGGATTTTTAGAACACGAACATGTCCACGGAGAAGAAGGTCATTTGCATGAATACACTTATGAAGAAGCGGTTACCGACGTGGCCGAATACGGCAGCACGGAGGCCGGTCCGATTCATTTCGATTTTCTCAACGAGCGATGGATCAATCTGATTTTCGCCGGATTAAGCATCATTACCCTGCTGTTTACCGCTACGGCGGACGAGCATTTCGTAAAGGAACATTTATGGAATCATGTAATCAGAAAACATCTGCTCTCCATCTTCCTGTGGACATTCGGGGCGCTGCTCGTATGCCAGATAGGTATCCGGTATTTAGACGTACAACATTGGATAAACCATAACATGCTTACGGTCATTTTGCTGGCCGTGGCCATAGGGATCATTCCCGAATCCGGTCCTCATCTGATCTTCATTACCCTGTACGCGCAGGGAGTGCTGCCTTTTTATGTACTTATAGTCAATTCCATCGTACAGGACGGACACACTACGCTGCCGCTTTTGGCGGAGAGCAAAGCCAGCTTTCTAAAAGCCAAACTGATCAATATGGCCGTGGGACTGATTGTGGGAATCGGATGCTGGCTTTTTACATAAAAGGAGCATTTATTCTCCGTTCATGGAAATCAGGAATTCATCGTTATCTATGGTTTTCTCCATCCGATCTTTCATAAATTCCATGGCTTCCACGCAATTCATATCCGCCAGATGGTTCCGGAGAATCCATATACGATTTATATTTTCCGCCTTATACAGCAGATCGTCCCGACGCGTACTGCTTAAAGTAACATCCACGGCAGGGAAAATACGCTTGTTGGAAAGTTTCCGGTCTAACTGAAGCTCCATATTGCCGGTTCCCTTGAATTCCTCAAAGATCACTTCGTCCATTTTGGAACCCGTCTCGGTCAGGGCGGTCGCCAGGATGGTAAGGGAGCCTCCGTTCTCTACATTGCGGGCCGCTCCGAAGAAACGTTTCGGCTTATGCAGCGCATTCGCATCCACACCTCCGCTCAACACCTTACCGGAAGCGGGCTGAACCGTATTGAATGCTCTGGCCAAACGGGTAATGGAATCCAGCAGAATCACTACGTCATGTCCGCATTCCACCAGACGCTTGGCCTTTTCAAGCACTATATTCGCCACCTTGACATGCCTTTCAGCCGGTTCATCGAATGTAGAGGCCACCACTTCCGCTTTTACGCTCCGCGCCATATCGGTCACCTCCTCCGGACGCTCGTCAATCAGCAATACGATCATATAGACTTCCGGATGGTTATCCGCAATCGCATTTGCGATCTCCTTCAGCAACATGGTCTTTCCCGTCTTAGGCTGCGCCACGATCAATCCCCTCTGACCTTTCCCGATAGGAGTGAACAGATCCACGATCCGGCAGGAAAGATTATTATGGCCTTTCGAGGTAATATCGAATTTCTCATTCGGGAACAAAGGGGTCAGAAAATCGAACGGAACGCGATCCCTGATATATTCAGGACTTCTTCCGTTGATCTGGTTTACCTTTACCAAAGGAAAATATTTATCCCCTTCCCTCGGCGGCCTGATTTCTCCGGTAAGAGTATCTCCGGTTTTCAATCCGAACAATTTTATCTGGGACTGGGAGACATATATATCGTCCGGCGAATTGAGATAATTATAATCGGAAGAACGCAAGAATCCGTATCCGTCCGGCATAATCTCCAGTACTCCGCTCGCTTCTACAATCCCCTCGAACTCTATTTTGGGAACATTCTGTTTCTTTTCCCCGGCTTTAGCGAAAGTCTTGTCGTCAGTCGTCTGATCGCCGGACTCGCTTTCACGGTTATAGGCCGGCACCGGTTCTTCGCCTGGGGCATCCTGATTCCCGCTTTCCGTATTTACGGGCGCCACATTATCCGGCACGGATTCCGCTGCAACGGCAGGTTTTTCCTCCCGAGATATACCAGTACTACCGGAGCTTTTTTCGGAATCGGCGGATTCCGTTCCTTCCGGAGCTTCTTTCGGAGTCTTGTTCTTGCTGCCTTTACGGCGCCCCCTTAATTTAGGTGCCGCTTTCTGCTCCGGCGCATCTTCCGTTTTGGGCTGCAGCTCTTCCTGGTTGTCTGCCTCCGCGCGAACCGGTATATTGTCGGGACGAACCTCTTTCTTCCGGAATTCGGCAATCTGAGCATCCTCACCGTTATTCTGCACGACTCCGGCCGCCGTTTCCTTATTGTCGGCCGTGCGGTTATCCCGGTCACTGTTCAGGCGGGGACGTCCCCGTCTGCCTTTCTGTTTGGGTCCATTAACGGCATTTCCGTTCTCCTGCGCCCCGGGCGTTTCCGTCCGGCCCCCGTCCGATACTGCAACGGGCGATATCAAAATGTCCGGATTTTCCTTATTTTCCGTATCAGATTTCCGTTTTCTATTATTCACAGGCACGATCTCCTTTTTGACTCTTACGGAAGAAATACGGGGCCTGCTTTTACGGGGCAACGGTTTGTCCACCCCCTGAATCGCCTGCTCATCCAATATTTTATATACCAGATCTTCTTTCGTGTATTGTTTGACTTTGGAAATATTCAGTTTTTCCGCAATAGCAAAAAGTTCCTCCAAACTTTTATTACTTAATTCTATGATGTCGTACATGTTGATTATATAAGGGAAATGTAATTACCTGAGACTTGTATCGAAGAATTCGAAATACCATGCAAAGGTATAATTAAGTAGCAAATAAACAAAAAAAATTTCCCTTATTTATCTATTTTGCGGCTATAACATCCACTTCTATCAAAGACGCTTTGGGAAGGGCGGCCACCTGATAAGCGACTCTGGCCGGATACGGCTCGGTAAAATATTGGGCATAAATCTGATTCAGGATGCCGAAATTTCCCATATCCGAAAGGTAAACGGTGGTTTTCACTACATCCTTAAACGAATATCCTCCCTCTTCCAGGATATACCCGATATTCTTGAACACCTGATGAGCCTGCTCCTCGATGCCTCCGGGTACGAATTCGCCCGTTTTCACATCGATAGGCAACTGCCCTGAAACATACATGATACCATTCGCCACCACGGCCTGATTATAAGGACCGATTGCTTTGGGAGCCAACGGGCTCGCTACGATTTTCTTTTCCATCATTCAATTATTTAAAATTATTTATCGAAATTTTATACGGAGATATCATATCGTCTTAAAACCGGTCCCAGTAACTTGCATTTTTCTTGAACTGCAACAAGTCCGCCAGTGCGGAAGCCTTGGCATTGATTCTGAAGCTCCAGCTCTCCCATTGTCCGTTGGGAATCCATGAAACGGATATTACGAAACAATGCAAATCGTAGGAACCGCTCAATTGGGTAGTGGTCAATTTCATTTTAGTAAGATCCACCCCGGTATTGAGGTTGAAGTTCAATTGGGGAGTAAGCCTCAACTGTGCGGAAATGCCTAACGTCTGCAGATGATTATGCTTTACCAGCAGCTCGTCGTTGGCATACTGGTAGGAACGGCTGTAAGAATAGCTGTAATTCAGGCCCACTGACCACGGAGTATTGGGATCCATATAATACACCCATCCTCCGGGAATATATTCTCCGGTAACAGGATGATAATATATTCTCTGATACGAGCTTTCCTGGGAGCCATTATTGGCACGGGTTCCTCCCTGGGGCTGATAATCGCTTCCTAACCGGCTTTTTCCTTCCCCCGAAAACTGATACGACAAAGATGCGCTGGCATTGGTCAGGCGGGCCAGCTTAAAGCCTCCTTCCTTTACGATATTGAACGTCTTGATCCGCTGTCCGCGCTCATTGACGGCGTACGGATCGAGAGAGGCATTGGCCGAAATCCCCATTTTTCCGAATACCGTCGTGTTCATATTGATACTGATATTGGAAAGATTCATGGAATCCGCCATGAAATTATAATTCCCGCCGATGGACAATTGATCGATCAGCTTGATTTTCTTCACCCCCTTGCCCGTGGTATCGTTACGGTCCCGCACTTTGGCTTCCAGATTATTCCCGATAGAGAATCCCATACTGGCCGCCTTTCCTCTTCCCGGAGGAGAATAAATCTGGCCTTCATATTTATTATAGTTCACCACATGCTGTATGCCGTTGGCATCCACATAACTCATGGAAGTATAACCGTTGCCCCGCGTTCCCATTTCCGGCTGATAGCTGAAAGACAGGGACGGAGTCACCATGTGGCGGATCGCCTCTATCCTGCGCTTTTTCCCGAAATTGAACAATCCGTATATACGGGTACTCAAGGAGAGGCCCGCCGAAAATGTCTGGGTAATGCCGAAGGTGCTGAAAGGGTCGGAATAATCGGTTACGAGCGTCTGCCGTTCCTCGTCAAATCTTCTTGTCGCATTCTGAAAATACCAGTTCATTCCGTAGTTCACCGACGGAGACCCCTGGATATATTTAAATAAGGTAAAAGTCGGAAGCCCTATGCTGAAATTATGCCTTATCCCGTTACGCATCTTTTTCCAGAAATCCGGATTTTTAAGCTCGCTGGTCTTGAAATTGATCTTATTCTCCATCACCGCGCTGTAATTGAATGCGAACGATTCGTAAAACTTCTCTTTTCCCACCCGTTCCTTCCTCCGGAAAGGATAGATCCGGCTTACGGTAAAAGTAAGGTTCGGCAAGGTAATGGCATAGGAGCTGTCAAGGGAACTCTGGCTGTGCAAAGCGTTCACCGAAAGGCTGAAAGGCGTTCCCTGCCATACTTTTCCATAGGAAATGGAAGAGGATATCTGGTTCTGGAGCGCCTGCTCTATGGTAGTGGAATTATACCGGCTGTTGGAAGGGCTGGAAAAATTCACCGAGGCTCTGAAAGAAGTTCCCGGACGGGCCTTGGAATCCTGCGAATGGCTCCATTGCACCGAAAAGTTCTTGGTCTGGAAAAAATCCGGAGCCCCCTTCTCCCCCGTCTGGTCGGTTGACCAGTTGACGGAGAAATTCCCGTCGTATTTATATCTTTTTCTATACCGGGAATTCAGTTGCAGCCCCCATGAACCCAGCGAATAAATATCCGCGGTGGCCGACAGATCCAGATGATCTCCGAACACGAAATAATAACCTAACCCCCGCAGGAAAAAACCCCTGGCGACCTCCTCTCCATAGGAAGGCACCAAAATGCCGCTGCTGCGGCCCGCGGCGAATTTGGGAACGAATCCGAACGGAAGCGCAAACGGAGTGGGTACATCCTCCAGCACCACGAAAGCGGGTCCGAACACGGTCTTCTGCCCCCCGTTGGGATCTGTAATGACTTTGGCCGCAGTCATTTTCAAATAAAAATGCGGATGGTCCAGCTCGCAAGTGGTATATCGGCCTTTGGCGATATTTATGGAATTGTCCGGCATTTTCTTCAAAAACTCTCCATGCAGATACCCCTCCCCCTGCTGCGTGGTCATATTGGTGATCTTGGCCTTCTTGGAATCGAAATTATAATAAACCGTCTCCATTTCGGAAGTATTCTCCCCCTCTTTCATGACGGGTCTGCCTACGATCGTGCCGGTGGTATCGGGAAGACCTTTGGCGAATACGGTCTTGGCATCCATATCATAAGCCATATAATCGGCCGTCAGCTCCATATTATCGTACCGGACCGTCACGTCGCCGTAATAATAGATCATTTTCCTGCCGTTGGAAAAGTCCTCTATCACCGAATCGCGTGCCTGGGAGAAAACCGGAACCTTAAGGCTGCTGTTATTCACCGCCGTATCGGCCAGCGCCAGCGAATCCCGGCGGGCCAGGGTATCCTGTACCGGTATGAGGGATGAATCCGCCGTCACCGGGAGTTCTTCCGCAGCGCGGAGAGTCTTCAAGGTGTCTTCCCGGACCTTCCCATTCCGTTTTTTATTTTTATTCCGTCCCGTATTCTGCTTCTGTTCCGCAGGCACATCCCGCACATCCGCCGCATTCTCCATATCTTCCGGATCCGGCATATCGGGCATCCGCTGTGCCGGTATCCCGGACGCTTCCCCCCTCCGGGCGCCGGATTCTTTCATCTTTTGAAGAAAATCCATCTGCAACCCGTTCCCGACGGCTACGGCTGGCACCTGCCGGATGCAAAAAACAACGGCTATGGCAGCGAATATGCTCACTAAATACTTGGACATCCGGAAGAGTTAATTTATGGAATTTTTGTTTTTTTATTAGTACTTTTGCAAAAATGCAAATTTAATACATTTTTGCGACTAATATGCCATTCAATCCTGTCAAACTTTTCAAAACGATACTCATCTGCGCCGGCATGCTGGCCGGAACCCTCTCCTACGGGCAATCCGGAAGCACTTTTACAAAATTAAAGACCGTCGTGATAGATCCGGGACACGGAGGGTACGATGCAGGCTGCATCAGCAAAAACGGAAAATACAAGGAAAAAAATATCGCTTTGTCCGTCTCCTTGAAATTGGGAGCCCTGATAAAGGAAAAATATCCGGAGGTTAAAGTCCTCTATACGCGCAGTACGGACAAATTCGTGGAATTGGGAGAAAGGGCGGCCATAGCCAACCGCAACAAAGCCGATCTGTTCATTTCCATCCATGTAAATTCCACCAAATCGACCCAGGCCTCAGGTACGGAAACCTGGGTGATGGGTACCCATAAAAGCGAATCGAATTTTGAATTATGCAAGGCCGAGAACTCGGTCATCAAATTAGAAAACGACTACGAATCCAAATACGAGGGCTTCGACCCGAATTCTCCCGAATCCTATATCATTTTTTCCCTGCTCCAAAATACCCATTTGGAGCAAAGCCTGCAATTGGCCGGCCATATCCAGAAACACTTCGGAAAGGGACCCATCTACACCAACCGCGGCGTAAAACAGGGCGGGCTGCTCGTATTATGGAAAACCACCATGCCGTCTGTTCTGGTGGAAATAGGCTTCCTGTCCAATCCTAAAGATTACAATATCCTTATCAATAAAGAAAAACAGAACCAGATCGCCGGAAGGATTTTCAATGCCTTCCAGTCTTACAAAGAAGATTATGAAAGCGGCGGAAAAACCGGTACAGAATCCGCCGGAACCGCTGTCGGGAACACCCCTCCGGCGATTGCACCCCGTACGGATGCCGGGCGGGAGGACAATTCCGGCGCCTTTTTCAGCATTCAGATTCTGTCGGTGAACAAAATACTGGCAAACAACGCCCCGGACCTTAAGGGCAGAAAAGATTATACCTACATTAAAGTGGGGAACCTGTATAAATATTGTGTGGGGAAATACAACTCCCGGCAAGAGGCCGCCAAAAATCTTCCTGATGTGCGGAAAACTTTTCCCGGAGCATTCGTCATACAAATTAAAGATGGAAAAATAGTAAAATAATTAGTAAATTCGCAGATTCAAATAATTCAGGCATGAAAAAAATGAATAACGCACAGAGAATCGGCTTATTTGTAATCATTACATTGGTAGCGATCTATATTGTAATAAATTTTCTGAAGGGACAGGACTTATTCAACAAAAATATCAAATATTATACGGTTTTCGAAGATGTGGAAGGGCTTACGGCCACGGGTCCGGTTTATATCCGCGGACTGAAGGTGGGAACGGTGGAAAGCATCAAATACGACAACTCGGACGGCAATTTCGTCGTCAGGATTTCGGTCAAATCGGACTATGCGATTCCTCTGAACTCGGTAGCGGAAATATACAGCGCAGACATACTGGGAGGCAAATCCGTCCGGATCAACTTGGGCGACAGCAATATACAGGCAAAAGAAAACGATACGCTCCAGAGCAATACGGTACCCGATATGATCACCATGCTTGCCAACGGAGTCGGTCCTCTCAAGGAACAGGCACAGCAGCTGATGGCCAATATGAACGTTACTTTGGACAATATCAACTCCATCTTAGATTCGAATGCCAAAGCCAATCTCTCCCAAACCTTTTATAATCTGAACCGCACCCTGAAAAACGCGGAAGGTATCAGCCGCAACCTGAACGATCTTTCGCCCGAAATCAAAGAACTCATCCAGAATCTTTCGGTGCTTTCCCAGAATCTGAATACGGGCAGCGAAGACCTGAACGCGTCGCTGAAAAACATAAACCGGATCACCGGCGGACTGTCGGAAGCCGATCTGAAAACCACTATCGAAAACTTGGGAAATCTGCTGGAGAAAATCCAGGATCCCGACGGGTCTGTCGGGAAGCTCCTTACTACCGACTCTCTGCACAATTCTATCGAGAACCTCGTGAAAGACGTGGACAATCTAATAGAAAAAATTACGGAAAATCCTAAAAAATATATTAAAATAAGCGTATTTTAATTTCACTTGTCATTCAAATAAAAATTCGCTCTTCGCAACCGTGCAGAGTATAAGATATTTACACATTAACCATTTGAATATCAATCGATTATTCTTAAGTAAATTTTTTAATTTGATTTTAAGCATATTAAGTTTTTTTTGAAAAAAACAATAGGTTTTCTTTTTTTTTATAAAATTTTTTTCCCCATTTTTGTGAGGCAATCTTGAAACAAACTCCATAGAGTTACAGATGAACGAACCTCAACATATTCAGGTATGGAATAATTGTCTCCGCATCATAAAAGATGTGGTTCCTCCCGCCAGTTTTAAAACCTGGTTCGAACCTATAAAATCCGTAAGTCTGGAAGGATCCACCTTTACCATAGAGGTTCCGTCGGAGTTTTTCAGGGAATATCTGGAAGAACATTTCATCGACTTTATCAGCAAAGCGTTAAAACGGGAGATCGGTCACAGCGCCAGATTGCAGTACCGCGTGAAAGTCATGCAGGACATTTCGGTCACCTATCCGCAGCAATCTTGCCATGAGCTGAGAAACAAAAGCGTTCCCTTTCCGCAAAGAGAGAACCATGTCATCAGCAATCCGTTTGTCATTCCGGGATTGCAGCAACTGAATATCGACCCGCAGCTGAATCCTGTCTATTGCTTTTCCAATTACATAGAAGGGGATTGCAATCGGTTAGGGAGATCCGCAGGGCTGTCCATTGCGCAGAATCCGGGCAGGAACGCCTTTAATCCGCTGTTCATTTACGGAGGTCCCGGATTGGGAAAAACTCATCTGGCACAGGCTATCGGGATAGAAATAAAAGAGAAATTTCCGGAAAAAATCGTACTGTACGTAAGCGCCAACCGTTTCCAGACCCAATATATGGATGCGGTGAATATAAAGAACAAGCTGACGGATTTTCTGCATTTTTATCAGATGATAGATGTTCTGATAATCGATGATGTACATGAATTTGCGGAAAAGGCGGGTACTCAAAACGCTTTTTTCCATATTTTCAATCACTTGCATCAATCCGGAAAGCAACTGGTCCTTACTTCGGACAAAGCGCCCGCCGATCTGCAAGGGCTGGAACAACGGCTCCTCTCGCGGTTCAAGTGGGGTTTATCCGCCGAACTGAATCCGCCTACTTTCGAGACCCGGGTGGCTATCTTGAAAGCCAAAAGCTTTAAAGACGGCATCGAGCTGCCGGACGAGGTGGTCGATTTCCTGGCGTCCAAAGTAACCGGCAATATCCGGGAAATAGAAGGAACCCTGATTTCTCTGATCGCCCACGCCACGCTCAACCGCGAAACCATTACGCTGGATCTGGCGCAAAGGCTGACAGAAAAAATAGTGAATGTCAGCAAGGAGGATATATCCCTGAACAAAATACAGACCGCCGTCTGCGAATATTTCGGCATTCCTTCCGAATCCATCCTTTCCAACACCCGCAAACGGGAAATCGTACAGGCGCGGCAGATTGCCATGTACTTGGGAAGGAATCTTACCAAAACCTCCTTAGCCTCCATCGGCGCCCAGATCGGAGGAAAGAATCATGCCACCGTGCTGCACGCCTGCAATACGGTATCCGATCTGATTGAAACCGACCGGAATTTCCGCCGGTATGTAACGGATATTGAGAAACGGCTGCGTCCCGACAGCTAAACCGGCCTCTTTTCCTTTAAGTTTGGTTCCCTGAAAAATTTTCTCCAACTTTGTAAAACAGTTGATAATTTTTACAGCCATGACTACCGAAACCATTCTGGACATTTTCAAGACAATCACCACCATTCCGCGGGAAAGCGGACATGAAGAAAAAATCATAGAATTTCTCCGGGAATTCGCCCGAAACCACAACCTGCCCTGCCGCACGGACCGGGCGGGGAACGTACTGATTATAAAGGAAGCTGCAAAAGGGAAAGAGGATGTCCCGACAGTTATCTTGCAAAGCCATTCGGATATGGTATGCGAGAAGAACGCCGGCGCGGAACACGATTTTTCCAAAGATCCCATCCGGTATGTAGAGGAAGACGGATGGCTGATAGCCAAAGACACCACCTTGGGAGCGGATTGCGGCATAGGGATGGCCGCCCAACTGGCCCTGCTGGCGGATTCTTCCCGACCGTACGGAAAAATAGAAGCCCTGTTCACTACTTCGGAAGAAACGGGTATGGACGGAGCGCACGCTTTGGAAAGCGGTTTCATGTCGGGAAAAATATTAATCAACTTGGATTCGGAAGACGAAGGGGAACTTTTTATAGGATGCGCCGGAGGATTGGATACGACGGCCGTTTTCAAATATTCTCCCCGGGCGGCCGGAAACGGACTTCTTCAATACCGTATCTCCATTACGGGAGGATTGGGAGGCCATAGCGGCGACGACATAGACAAGGGCCGGGCCAATGCCAACAAGCTGCTGAGCCGTTTTCTGTACGAAGCCATGGACAAGACTTCGATAGAGTTGTATTCGATAGAGGGAGGAAATAAACGCAACGCCATCGCACGGGAAGCCTCAGCCGTTATCGGGTATAAGAAAAGCGCCGGGAAAAGCCTGATGAATTTATTTTCATCCTTCCGGGAACAAATAAAGGAAGAATACCGAGCGAGCGATCCGGGAATAGACGCGCAGTTCGTCCCAGTGGAAAATTTCAAGAAAGCCATGGATCCGCAAACCGCCCGCAACCTGATATGCGCCCTTCATTGCGCACCGCACGGAGTGCTGGCCATGAGCGCGGAGATGAAAGGCCTCGTGGAAACTTCCACCAATCTGGCTTCGATAAAAATGATACCCGGCAACCGGGTCCGCATCGGCACCAGCCAGCGGAGTTCCATAAACAGCGCCCGCAAATATGCGGCTGCCCAAGTGGAGAGCCTTTTCCGTCTGGCCGGCGCGAAAGTGACTCACGAATCGGAATATCCGGGATGGAAGCCCAAATTGGATTCCTATATACTCCGCGTATCCGGACAAGCCTACAAAAACCTTTTCGGGAAAGAGCCTGTAATACGGGCCATTCACGCGGGTCTGGAATGCGGTCTGTTCTTAGATAAATTCCCGGAGCTGGATATGATCTCCTTCGGTCCTACCATCCGCGGCGTCCATGCACCCGGAGAAAGGCTCGAGCTGGCCTCGGTGGACAAATTCCGGAAACTGTTGGAAGAGATTCTTGCCAATATCCGGTAATATACCGTATTTGCCGTAAATTCAAACCAAACCGACCATGAGTATATTATTAGCGCCGTCCATATTGTCGGCGGATTTCGGAAACCTGAACCGGGATATAGAGATAGTAAACCGGGGAGACGCTGACAGTTTCCATTTAGATGTAATGGACGGGGTATTCGTTCCCAATATATCCTACGGATTCCCCATCATAAAAGCCATTGCCCGGAAAGCGGAAAAGCCTATGGACGCCCATCTGATGATTATAGATCCCGACAGGTATCTTTCCAATTTCAAGGATTTGGGAGTGAAATTCCTGAGCGTACATTACGAGGCATGCACCCATCTGCACCGCACCGTGCAGGCTATCCGCTCGCTGGAAATGAAGGCAGGCGTGGCCCTGAACCCGCATACTCCGGTGCTGCTATTAGAAGATATAGTGCGGGATCTGGATTTCGTTCTGGTCATGTCCGTCAATCCGGGATTCGGAGGACAATCGTTCATCGAAAATTCCCTCGAAAAAATAGCGCGGCTCAAAGAATTGATCCTGAAGAAAAACCCGAATTGTCTGATAGAAGTGGACGGAGGCGTAAATGCAGAAAATGCAGGCGAATTGGCCCGGGCCGGCGCGGATATTCTGGTAGCCGGAAATGCCGTATTCGGAGCGCCGGATCCGCTCGAAGCCATGCAGGTGATCAAATCGGCCGCCTATAATATATAACGGATTTCTTTAAACGCATACGCTTTTTTCAAGCCGCCTGCCTGCTCCAAAATCAGGCAGGCGTTTTCATTGACGCCCGTTATTCTGGCCGTTATAACGGTGCCGGTAGCGGTTTCGGTAAACCGGTGCCATTCGTTCCGTCTGTAAAGGGATTCTAAATATTCCTCCTCTATACACCGGACAGCAGAGGAATCCTCCTCCGTGCGGGTTCCGCACTCCTGCCCCGCTCCACCCGCAGGAAAAGGAGAGGAAAACGCACCGCGCAGAGATTCGTATAATGTAAATATGCAGGTGAGTACTTTCAGCAGCTCCTCCTTCCGGTCCAGCTCCTCTCCCGGCGCTTCCAGCAGAACGGAGGTAGGATTGGGTGCATCCGACTCGAACCGGGTCTGATTCAGATTGATTCCTATGCCCGCAATGCTCGCCGACAATTTGTCGCCGCCCAATGTATGTTCGAGAAGCATCCCGCAGATTTTTTTGTCTCCCACATATATATCGTTAGGCCATTTTATCTTGGCATTCAATCCTTTATCTTTCAAATACCGGCATACTCCCAGTGCCGCCGCCTGGGAAACGAGAAACTGTCGGGAAGCAGGAAGAAAATCCGGACGCAGCAATAAAGTGAACATAAGATTCTTACCTCTGGCGCTTTCCCAGGTATTGCCTCGCTGGCCCTTTCCTTTGGTCTGGAAATCCGTTGTCCAGACGGTCCCTTCGGCAGCCCCCTCCAACTGTCTTGCCGCTTCGCTGTTAGTGGAATCCAGGGTTTCATACCAATTTATTACAAGATTTTTATTCATAATTTTCAAATAGTTGTAATTTTACAGTATCTTTGCAATGACAAAGATACTATTTACAATCAAATAAATTTTTGAAAAAGTGCCAACGAAAAATATAAACAAGCCAGATGCGGAAGCGCCTGAAAAGACCGTAAAGAAAACGACTGCCAAAAAAACGACCGCAAAGCGTGCGGCGGGGACAACCGTCCGCAAACGCAAGACCTCCGCAGAGAAGGCCGCAGAGGAAAATATCCGGGTCATTGACCCCGATATCGTTGAACTGCATACGATTACCGAAGCGATGCTCGAGAAGAAAGCGCAGAACGTATGTTCTTTGGACCTGCGGGAAATAGGCACCAGCATTTGCGATTATTTCATTATCTGCAATGCCGACTCCACCACCAACGTACTGGCGATCGCCGACAATGTGGAAGAACGGATGCTCATGCAATGCAAGCGGAAAGTAATGAGAAAACAAGGTCAGGAGAATGCCTTCTGGATCATTCTGGATTTTTCCAATATCGTAGTGCACATTTTCCAAACCCGGTACAGAGAGTTTTATAGACTGGAAGATCTATGGGCCGACTCTGTCAAAACTACTTATGGAGAATAAATATGGATCAGCAACAAAACAGGAATAATAGATACCCAAAAAAAATAAAACCTCCCAAATTCAACATCTTTTGGATTTACGTTCCCCTTTTCGCCATGATATTGTATATGTGGTTGGGATACCGCGGGGGGGATCCGGTAAAGACGGAATGGTATAAAGTGAAAGAGCAGATGATTCCCCAGGGGGATGTTGAAAAAGTCACTTTCATCACCAACCAGAACCGGGCGGAAGTCACCATCAAGACGGACAGTCTGAAAAAATATAAAAATCTGTTCGGAGGAAGGGAACCCAAATTCGGCCCGCACCTGTATTTTATCGTATCCAATAACTTCGATTCGGAGCAGGAGCTGAATCAGGCGCGCGAAGCGCTTCCACCCGATAAAAAATTCAGTATCGAGACCGAAGAAAGGACCAACTACTTGGGCCGGATCTTGGACTGGCTGCTGCTACCTCTTATCCTGATAGGATTGTGGGTCTTTATGTTCCGGAAAATGTCCAAAGGAGTGGGCGGAGGCGGAGGCAGCGGAATTTTCAACGTAGGGAAATCCCAGGCCAAACTGTTCGACAAAGACAATAATACCAAAGTCACGTTCAAGGATGTCGCCGGATTAGAAGAGGCCAAAGTGGAGGTAATGGAGATCGTGGACTTTTTGAGGAATCCGAAAAAATATACCACCCTCGGCGGCAAGATTCCAAAAGGCGCTCTTCTGGTAGGCCCTCCGGGTACCGGCAAGACCTTATTGGCTAAAGCCGTAGCCGGGGAAGCGGATGTACCGTTCTTCTCCATTTCCGGTTCGGACTTTGTGGAAATGTTCGTGGGTGTAGGCGCCTCGCGGGTAAGGGATCTTTTCCGCCAGGCAAAAGAGAAAGCCCCGTGCATCGTTTTCATAGACGAAATAGACGCCGTCGGGAGAGCCAGGGGGAAAAATGCGGGCTTCTCCTCCAATGACGAGAGGGAGAACACCCTGAACCAGCTGCTGACCGAAATGGACGGTTTCGGATCCAATTCCGGAGTCATTATTCTGGCCGCCACCAACCGGGCCGATATTCTGGATAAAGCGCTGATGCGGGCGGGCCGGTTCGACCGCCAGATCAATGTGGATTTGCCTGAACTGAAAGAACGGGATGAAATTTTCAGGGTGCATCTGCGCAATCTGAAACTCGAGGAAGGATTTGACATCGAATTCCTGTCCAAACAGACTCCGGGCTTTTCCGGAGCGGATATAGCCAATGTCTGCAACGAAGCGGCCCTGATAGCCGCCCGCAGAAACAAAAAGGCGATAGAGAAACAGGATTTCTTAGATGCGATAGACCGTATCGTGGGCGGACTGGAAAAGAAAAGCAAAATCATTCCGCCGAACGAGAAAAGGACGATCGCTTTCCATGAAGCGGGCCATGCTACCGTCAGTTGGGTGCTGCCGAATGCCAATCCGTTGCTGAAGGTTACCATCATACCGAGGGGAAGGGCTTTGGGAGCCGCATGGTATCTCCCGGAAGAGAGACAGATCACCACTACCGAACAAATGATGGATGAAATGGCCGCCACTATGGGAGGCCGTGTAGCGGAAGAGATTATCAACGGACGCATCTCCACCGGAGCGCTGAACGATCTCGAAAAAATCACCAAACAGGCCTATGCGATGGTCAGTTACTTTGGCATGAGTCCCGCCGTAGGACATCTCTCCTTCTACGATTCGCAGGATTCCGGATATAATTTCAGCAAGCCATACAGCGAAAAAACGGCCGAACTGATCGATGCCGAGGCCAAAGCTCTCATCGACCGGGCGCATGACACAGCCAGAGATGTCCTTATGGCCCACATGGAAGGCTTTAAGGAGCTGGCGCAGCTGCTGCTCGAGAAAGAAGTTATCTTCACGGAAGATATGGAGCGGATATTCGGCCCGCGGGTCAAAGAAAATGGGGAGACCGCCGCAGAGACAAAGGCAGAGACAAAGGCAGAGGCGGAGGAAAACAAAAAAACGGAAGAGGAGTCCGGGAATTAATCAGGGGCATTGTCGGGAAGGAGATAAAGTTACAGGAGAAGAATGAAAGACTTACTTATAAGGACTATAAGCGGGATCGCCTTTATTATCATAATAATCGGGGCCATATTATGGAGTCCCGTTTCCTATGTCGCGATCATGTGCCTGATCCTGACAGGAATGATGTACGAATTTCTCTCCATCAGTCTGAAAGGGAGCCGCATGGCCGGAACCATCCTGACTATCGCCACGGGAATCGCAATTTTCCTTTTCCTGTTTTTCATAAACGGATACGGAATGCAGCCACTGTATCTGATCCTGTCTCTCATCCCCGTGCTTTTCATCTTTATTTCCGGATTGTATGTAAAAGAATATAATATACATAAGGAAATCCGTACCCCGGAAGGGGAAATCAGGATGGAGGATAACGGATATGAACGCTCGCCGTTCCTGCTCTCTTCTCTTTTGTATATTGCCGTTCCCCTTTCGATGTGCAATCTGATCGTATTCGATCCGGAAGGAAATTATTCGGGGACACTGCTGCTAAGCCTGTTCATTATTTTATGGGCGGCCGATGTGGGAGCTTACTGTTTCGGCACTTTGTTCGGCCAAAAGAACGGCCACCGGCTGTTCCCCTCCGTTTCTCCCAAAAAATCCTGGGAAGGGTTCTGGGGAGGTCTGCTATGCGCCATCTTGGCCGGCATTATCTTGAATTACACCGGGTTGCTGTACATAACGCTATTACATTCCATTATTCTGGCCCTGCTCATCGGCATATTCGGAGTATTTGGAGATTTGGTAGAATCTCAATTAAAACGTAATTTTGGGGTCAAAGATTCGGGCAGAATCATGCCAGGCCACGGAGGAATGCTGGACAGATTCGATGGAGCGCTTCTGGCATTTCCCATAGCGGTAATCTACCTGAAATTCTTCATTATTATTTAACCGTACTTGCTATGAAGATTCATAAAGAAGGCTATAATATAATTCTCACCTCATTTATAATCATCGGGGCGGTCGTTTTATGTTTTTATCTTTTTTCCGGATGGCAAGCCTCTACCAAAACCGCAGCCATAGCAGGAACGTTTTTCTTTCTATTTATCATCCGGTTTTTCAGAAGTCCCAAAAGAATTTGCGTGATCGACGATGATCTGGTCATCGCGCCTGCGGACGGGAAAATAGTAATCATTCAGGAAGTGGAGGAAAACGAATTCCTTAAGGCAAAAGCCATCCAGGTATCCGTGTTCATGAGCATTTTCAACGTCCATGTCAACTGGTATCCGGTCGGAGGCAAAATCCTTTACAGCAAGCATCATCACGGAAATTATTTGGTGGCATGGCATCCTAAATCATCGGAAAAAAACGAGCGCACGAGCATCGGTATGGAATGCGTCAACGGCCGGATCATCCTGTTCCGGCAAATTGCCGGATATATCGCCCGTCGCATCGTATGTTATGCAAAAAAAGGCGAACATGCCAACCAGTGCAGCCAGGTGGGATTTATCAAATTCGGTTCCCGTATAGATATGTTTCTGCCCACTGACTCCGAGATTCTGGTCAAACCGGGAGACAAGGTAAGAGGCTGCGAGACCATTATCGCCAAACTAACTAAATGACCGACGGATCCTCAGGCAAATAAAGGCTCATCTCCCGAGCCATTTCCTCCGCTTTCCTGCCAGCGGCTAAAGCGTATTCAGTAGAATTGTCGGCGAAAATAATGGACCGGGAAGCATTTATCAGAATACCGCAATGATCGTTCATGCCGTTTTCCGCCACTTCTTTGATCGTACCTCCCTGAGCGCCTACCCCGGGAACTAAAAAGAAGTGATGCGGACAATACCGGCGGATTTCTCTCAGTTTCCCGGGCCGCGTGGCCCCTATTACGAACATCGTATTGTCTTCCGAACCCAGTTCCACGGTCTTCCGGATCACTTTTTCGTAAAGCGGCATGCCATCCTCCAGCCTCTGCAATTCGAAATCATCCGCCCCCGGGTTGGAAGTCAGCGCCAGCACTACGGCCCATTTCCCTTCATATTGAAGAAACGGTTTGATGGAATCCTCTCCCATGTAAGGGGCCAGGGTAACGGCATCGAAAGACAACGTTTCGAAAAACGCCCGCGCATACCTTTTGGCGGTATTGCCGATATCCCCTCTTTTGGCATCCGCCATAATCAGAATATCCGGATAATTCGCTTTCAGATAATCAACGGTCATCCTCAACTGACGCCACCCCTGTTCTCCCTCCGCTTCATAAAAAGCCAGATTCAGTTTATAAGCCACCGCATACGGAGCGGTTTGGGTAATAATGGCCCTGTTAAACTCATATACGGGATTCTCCACCTCCTTAAGCACCGGCGGGAAAAGCGCCGGATCGGAATCCAAACCCACGCACAGAAAGCTTCTCTTGGCCAATATATTTTTATACAGATCCTTATAGTTCATTTTTTCTTTTTAATAATAGGCGTAAAACAAAGAAATCGCTTCCATTCCCTTATAAAATTGCGACAGCAGATAACTCTCGTTAGGAGAATGGATCGTATCTCTTTCCAAACCGAAGCCCATAAGCAAAGGATTGGCTCCCAGTATATACTGTAAATCAGCCAGTACCGGTATGCTGCCTCCGCCCCGGCTCGGAACCGGTTCTACTCCGTACACCTGCTCCAAGGCCTTGGAAGCCGCTTTATACGCACGGGAAGAAACAGGCATCAAGAATCCGTTTCCTCCATGCAGAGGCGTTACCTTGACTTTCACCCCGGGAGGCGCGATGGAAACGAAATGTTTTTCGAACAATTCCGTAATTTTATGCCATTCCTGATTCGGAACCAACCGCATGGAAATTTTGGCGTGCGCCGATGAAGGAATGACCGTTTTCGCACCTTCCCCGGTATAACCGCCCCAAATGCCGTTTACATCTAAAGACGGCCGTATGCCGGTTCTTTCCAAGGTACTGTAACCCTTTTCCCCCTTTACATCGTTTATCCCGATAGAATGTTTGTATTCTTCTATATCGAAAGGCGCCCGGGCGAACATGGCCCGTTCCTCGGGACTCAGTTCGATCACATCGTCATAGAACCCCTTGACGGTTATTTTTCCATCCTTGTCGATGAGCGAATCGATCATGCTGCACAACGCGTTGATAGGATTATTTACCGCCCCGCCGTAATGACCGGAATGCAGGTCTTTGTCGGGACCCGTCACTGCCGCCTCCACATAAGCCAGCCCCCTCATCCCGCAATTGATGGAAGGCACCTTATCCGAAATCATAGTGGTATCGGACACTAAAATCACATCGCACGCCAAGAGATCCTTATGCTCTTTGGCCCACCCGGAAAGGCTCGGCGAACCGATCTCCTCCTCTCCTTCCAGAATGAATTTTATATTGTGCCGGATTTTCCCTTCCCGGACCAAATACTCGAATGCCTTGATATGCATGAAAAGCTGTCCCTTATCGTCATCGGCCCCTCTGGCGTAAATGGCGCCGTCCCGGATTTCGGGTTCGAACGGACGGGATTTCCACAACCCGACAGGATCGACCGGCTGTACGTCATAATGCCCATATACAAGAATCGTAGGAAGACTTTTGTCTATTGTCTTTTCTCCGTACACCACCGGATGGCCGGCCGTTTCATATACCCGGGCGCTGTCCGCCCCGGCAGCCAGAAGATATTCGGCGAGTTTCTGTGCGCAAACGAGCATATCTCCTTTATGTTCTTCCTGGGAGCTGACCGACGGGATTCGCAGCAACTCGAATAGTTCTTTCAGAAATCTGTCCTTGTGTTGTTCGATATAAGCTTTCATAAATGCAGAATTTAATCTTTGTACGTTTAACAAAGATAAACATAAAAAACGATTTGCGGTATCAGTTCAGTGTTTTTTAGCGGGGGACCATTGCGAGAGACGCCTGCGGACGGGTTCATCGTAAAGCTTGAGCGCAAGATATGCCAGCACGACCGATCCGGCAACTACTGCCGCGGCTCCGGGCAGCGACTCCCGGAAAGTAAGGTTTCCATTGCGTACCCATGCCAAATATATATATATAAACGGATAGTGGACAATATAAACGGGATAGGAGATGTCGCCGAGAAATTTGCAGATGCCGGCAGTGAAGCGGTCGGTAATCTTGCCCGCTGCCGCCGTCCATACGATCAGGGGAAAAAATGCGACAGCGCACAAGGTATCATAGACGCCGTTTTTCCAGAGGTGTTCTGCACCGCCTATGCGCGGCATAGCGAGCAGGACGACAACCGCCAGCGAACACCACCAGAAAGCCCCGCGCAGGTTCTTGCGTCCGCTTTTTTCGCTTTTAAGAAAGAGCCGCGACAGGAGCAGCCCCGCGGAGAAAGCGAACAGCAGCCGCAACATTCCTCCCAAGAAATTGATTCCGTCGAGCGAAAAGCCATAGCAAAGATCACCGGGACCGTGGATTGCAAAAACGGCAAGACCGCAGGCGAAGATGCCGGTCCATACAGCAAGCAGTACGGTGGAAAATCTCCGGATGAACAGGGCGTAGAGGATATTGCCGATATATTCGAAGAACAGTGACCATGTGGGACCGTTGAGAGGGTACATTTCGGCGAAACCCCGGAACTCGAATCCGGGCGTCATGGGAATCATCAAGGCATTCATCGCTGTAGCGAGCAGGAGCATACCCAAAGGGAGCCGGCTCCAATTGATATACCCCTCGACGGCAAAATCGGGAATCAGGCAGACGGAGGCGCCGACAATCGCGCCGAATACGACCATCGGATGCAGCCGGATGAGACGCCGTTTGAAGAAACTCTTTATGGACAGACTTTTGCCCCAGCGGTCATCGTAGGCATATCCGATGACGAACCCCGAAAGGATAAAGAAAAAATCGACCGCCAGATAGCCGTGGTTGATGCGCTGGTCGATATGACTCGTGGCGAACGATTCAAAAAGGTGAAAGCAGATAACCGTCAGCGCCGCCACACCGCGCAGACCGTCTAAAAGTTCATAATGAGGTTTGGTATCGGCGAAAGCCGCGGTAGAAGCGGGAAGTCTCTTCATTACTGTCCGGAGTTTGATTGGATGCTTTTGGATGCAAAGATATAAAAGATTTGCCGGAAACGCCCGTTCGGAAAAAGCATACTATCTCTTCCGTAGAGATA
>CANRID010000018.1 GCA_947630665.1 uncultured Bacteroidales bacterium
TTAGGGTACGCAAAATTACAAATAATTGTTTATTAACCTATTATGAAATTGCTCAATTTTGAGTGACGAAGTCAGGATATACCGTATCGGGAGGCCGGCTACCTGCTCGATGAAATAGCCTTCGTGAAGTAGATTCGCGGTGCACTGATTCGTTCGTATCAAAAGGGACTGCTGTAATTCGCGGCAGTCCTTTTTGCTTTAGTAAGTATAGTCGAAACCCGGATTAGAAAACGGCTTTTACCAATTGGGGAATATTGGCGACGGCCACGACCTCTATCCCGGAATTTTGCAAAACGGGAGCGGGTACTTTATTGAAAGAGGATATGAATATCCGGGAAAAGCCGAGTTTGGCCGCTTCCGTGATTCGTTTTTCTATCTGCCCGACCGGACGGATTTCTCCGCTCAGCCCCACCTCCGCGGCAAAAGCCGTGCGCTGGGAAAGGGAAACGTCGAAATTGGACGAGAGAATGGAAGCTACCACGGCCAGGTCGCAGGCCGGATCGGAAACTTTCAGCCCTCCCGCCATGTTCAGAAAGACGTCTTTCTGGGAAAGTTTGAATCCCGCACGCTTTTCTAAAACGGCCAGCAGCATATTCATTCTCCGGACATCGAATCCGGTGGCGGAACGTTGGGGAGTTCCGTAGGCGGCCGTGCTTACTAATGCCTGGATCTCGATCAGGAAAGGTCGCGTGCCGTCTAACATGGCGGCTACGGCAATTCCGCTGAGGTCTTCTCCGTGCATGGGAATGAACATCTCCGACGGATTGAGCACCTCCTTGAGACCGCTTCCGGTCATCTCATATACCGCCAGTTCCGCCGTAGAGCCGAACCTGTTTTTGATGCTGCGCAATATCCGGAACGAATGTCGGGTATCCCCTTCGAATTGGAGGACTACATCTACGATATGCTCCAGCACTTTAGGCCCGGCTATGCTTCCGTCTTTGGTTATGTGTCCTATGATGATTACCGGAATATTGCTCTCTTTCGCTAACCGCAACAGGGAAGCGGCACATTCCCGTACCTGCGATACGGACCCCGCCGAAGATTCGATGTTCTGGGAATAGATGGTCTGGATAGAGTCTACGATCAGCAGTTGGGGAGCGGTTTCTTTTGTCTGCGCGAGTATATTCTCTAATAGAGTTTCGCTCAATACTAAACAGTTGTCATGATTTCCGCCCAATCTTTCACCCCTGAGCTTTATTTGTCGCGCACTTTCTTCTCCCGATACGTACAGGGTTTTCAGATGGTTGCAGGTCAGGGGAATCTGAAGCGACAGCGTGGATTTCCCGATACCCGGCTCTCCGCCTATCAATATCAGCGATCCTTCTACTATCCCTCCTCCCAAAACCCGGTCCAGTTCGCTGTTCCCCAGCATGATTCTGTTTTCTCTGCCGGAATCGATGCTGGAAAGGGGCAGGGGTTTCGTATTTTGAGTCTGTAAAAAAGACCTGTTCCGGGAAGTTACGCCTCCGTCCGCTTCTTTACTCACGATTTCTTCTACCATGGTATTCCATTCTCCGCATGCCGGACATTTGCCCATCCACTTGGGACTTTCGTTCCCGCAGGAGGTACAGAACCATGCCTTTTTTACTTTAGCCATATCGAAAAAATTATCGGTCATAACCGCATAAATTGCGGTTTTCTTTCACAAAAATAGTATATTTGTAGAACAATATAAAAATTAATAGGGTATCTGGAAAGTATCCTGACACTTAATCTATTCGCATTATGAAAAAATTTTTTCTCTCTTTCGCGGCGCTCTTTCTGTTGACTTGTCCTGCCGTTTTTGCACAGGATGCCGCATACGCCGCTTATGAAAACCGGCCTTCTTTCGGGATTCCTGACGAATCCGGCGATTTCTCCGAAGATTCCGGAAAAGACATTCCGGCACAGATCGACAAGTATATAGAATATGTCCGTACCCAATGGGAGATTCCCGGTATGGCCGTCGCGTTCATGAAAGACGGAAAGCTGATTTTTGCAAAGGGATTCGGTACCAAGGAAAAAGGAAAGCAGGATCCTGTGGATGCCAATACGGTTTTTCAGGTCGGATCCGTTTCCAAATCGTTTACGGGAACGGTAATGGCTTCGTTGGTGGATGAGGGAAAAGTGAAATGGGAAGATACGATAAAGAATATCCTGCCCGATTTTAAAATGTACGATCCCTGGGTTACGGAAAATATGCAGGTAAAAGATATCATGATCCATCGGAGCGGCCTGAAAGAGCAAGCCGGAACTTATATCCCCAATTTAGGCTACGGTCGGGAGGATATATATAAGATGTTGTCTTTGATGAAGCCGGATTACAGTTTCCGGGGGGATTTCCAGTATAACAACATTACCTTTATCATTGCTTCCAAAATTATCGAGAAAGTGACCGGAAAAAGCTGGGAGGAAAATGTAAAGGAGAGAGTGTTCGATCCGGTAGGCATGACTTCCAGCTCCCTGAACGGTCCGGGATTCTCAGGTGCTTCCAATGTCGCCGTGCCTCACGAATATTATTTCGACGGTTCCATTATTACCAATCCTCTTCACGGAGAAGAGCAGGCTTTGCATTGGCTGACGGTCATAGGGCCTGCCGGCGGCGTAAATTCCTGTGTAAACGATCTGGTGAAATATGCCCGGTTCCACATGGAAAACGGTTTGACTGCCGACGGACAGCAGGCGGTTTCCAAAAAGGGGATGAAGTATCTGCATACGGGACAGGTGATTTCTTCGCAAGATACCAACCGCACCACTTTGTACGGTACCAGCTGGTATATAGAGCAGAACGACCGGTACAGGGTGTATTTCCATACCGGCACCACCTGGGGCATGACCACCTTATGTTTTTTCGTTCCTCAGATTAAACTCTGCGGAGCCATTCTGGTCAATTGCGATGCCGGTGCCTCCCCGCGTTATGCCATTATGCGGCGGATGATCGATTTGGTAATGGACGCTCCGGAGAAGGATTACAGCAAGGAATCTTTCGATCCATGGTATGCCCGGAGTGAAAAGAATTGGAAAGAAAGTCAGGGCAAGGAGAAAGAAGAAATAAAACCTGCGCCATCCTTAAAGGCATTGGCAGGAGTTTATACTAAAGAGGAACCGTTCGGGAATGCCACGATCACCATAGAGAAAGGCGAACTGTACATCGCTATCGGGAAGTACGGATTTAAAAATAAAATGAAGCATGTAAACGGAAATACATTCAAGTTCAGCAGCGACGGACACAGTTTCCCGATAAATTTCACCCTGAATGAGGACGGAACGCGGGCTGAGAGTTTCGAAATAGAATTCGGGTACGGAGAGGAAAAGGATTTCGGTCCTTGGCTGCGGAAATTCTGATAAAAAAGTGATTATGAATCGACCTTGACTGATATATTATGAATAAATTTTTTAAATGCACTCTGGCTTTCCTGGCTCTGACGGTTGCATTTTCGGGGCTTCGGGCCCAAGACAGGAATGCCGGGAAACCCATCATAGGGGTATCTGCTACCACTGAAAGCGGTTTGGCGGCCGCTCCGCTGACTTATGTCAATTCCGTTAAAATTGCCGGGGGAGTTCCGTTGGTCATTCCTATGACTACGGATGAAGATCAGATTAATGCTATTCTGGAGGCGATAGACGGGTTGGTGATGACCGGAGGCGAGGATATAGACCCGCTGAAATATTTCGGGGAAGAGCCGAACCTCCATTTAGGCACCATAGTGCCGGAGAGGGATGCTTTCGATGTGAAATTGATCAGAATGGCCGTAGCGAAGGGGATTCCGGTGCTGGGAATTTGCCGCGGCGAACAGATCATGAACGTGGCATTCGGCGGGACGTTGTATCAGGATATTCCGTCCCAGGCGAAGGATTCGTATGTGAAACACAATCAGAATGCACCGCGCAATTACGCCACCCATTCCATAGATGTGGAGCCTAATTCGTTATTATATAATCAATTGGGAGGCGTGAAAAAGATCAATGTAAATTCCTATCATCATCAGGCGGTGAAGGACGTGGCTCCGGGATTCCGCGTAACGGCTTACTCCAAGGACGGAATTGTGGAGGCCATTGAAAAAGAAGGGACGGATTGCGTATGGGGCGTGCAGTTCCATCCGGAAGGGTTCGTTTCGTCCGGCAATACTGATTTTCTGGGAATTTTCAAGCATCTGATCGATTGTGCGAATCGGAAAAGGTAACCGGATTCCGGTTGCATTCTTCGAGCAGTCCGCGCAGTTGTGAATTGTAGGCGTCGGCTGCGTTCAGATCTTCCAAATCCAGGTGCATGCGGTATTTCCATTCGTGATCGGGATCGGCAGGGTCGTTGATACGCTCGCTGTTTACATATTTGTTGCGGAGCTTCCCATTGATCGAGAGCCAGTCTTGTAAGGGGAAGATAGCCAGCATGCTGGGCGCGCTTAGATTGCGGCGCAAGACTTTCAGGCATTCTTCCGGAGAGGCATCGGGAATGGAAAGACCGGTTTCAGTATCGGTTTCTGATGAGGTGTTCAGGAGTTTTCCCAACCACATGCGCAAAGTGGGAGCATCGTGGGTGCTGGTGGCGCAGACGCTCGAATAGGGATATCCCGCGGGGTCGGCCAGCGTCCGTCCGTATTCTTTGGGCAGTATCTCCACCTCTAAGGAAAGGATGTTCAGACGGGCCATGCAGCGGTGAACCGATTCATTGAGCATGCCCAAGTCTTCTCCGCAGGTGAGCATATTGCTGGCGGCGATCAGTTGCCGGAGTTTTTTCATGGCATTGTCATACCATAATTGGTTGTTACGCTCGTAGAAGAAATAATGGTACAGTCTGTTGTAGGCTTCCTGTTGCGCAGGCGTGAGGGCTTGGTATTCGGAGCTTCGGAGTCCGTCTATTGCAGGATGGAATTTCCCGTGTTCGTAAGGATCTTCTATGAACAGCCCGTTGTATTTTTCTTTTTCGGGACGTCTTCCGGCTATAAATGATTTGTCGGGAGGAAGATGAAAAGGAATGCCTGCCTGTTTTATCTCTTCCTCGCTCAAAGGCAATGCAGGGTGGAAATGTCCCATCCGGCTTTCTTTGAATCCAACGGGAATTTCCCATATCCTGAAAAAGCCTAAGATATGGTCTATACGGTAGGCATCGAAGTATTTCGAGAGATGGAACAGCCGGTTCTTCCACCATTTGTAATCGTCCTGCTCCATCCGTTCCCAGTTATAGGTAGGAAATCCCCAGTTCTGGCCGCTGTCGGAAAAAGCGTCCGGGGGAGCGCCCGCCTGCTGCCCGAAGTTAAAATAATAGGGGTATTGCCAGGCTTCCGCACTATGACGGGAAATCCCGATGGGTATATCCCCTTTTAGCGCGACTCCGTGCAGGTGGGCATATTCTTTGGCCCGGGAGAGCTGCTTGCATAAATGGTATTGCAGATAAATATAAAAGTATATTTCATCGCTGTATTTGCTGTTTTTGGAGAAAAGCGGTGCGATGGTTTCCTCTTTATAGACCGAGTATTTTTCCCAAAGGCTGAAATCCGATGTGCCGTACCGGTCCCGGAGTACGCAAAAGGCGGCATAGGGGTAAAGCCATTCTTTATTTTGTTTGGTAAAGGTATAATATCCCGGTTCGGCGAAAGTGTTTTCTTTTTCCTGCCGGTAAAGCGCGCGGAAATAACGCATTTTGGAATCCCATACTTCTTCGTAATCCACATGCGCCTGATGGTTGAGGAGTTTTCCTTCCTGTTTGAATTCTTTTGCCTGAGCGGGATCTTTCAGGGTTCCCATTTCCTCCGGGTTCAAATATATGGGATGGAGTGCGATGGTGGAAATGCAGTTGTAGGGGTAGGAATCTTTCCGGTTCAGATAAACGGAAGTGTCATTGACGGGCAGCAGCTGGATAACGGATTGTCCGGTGCGGCGGGCCCAGTCGATCAGAAGCCGGAGATCTCTGAAATCGCCTATGCCGTGGCTTTCTTTGGAGCGGAGCGAAAAGACCGGTACGACGCATCCTGCATAGCGGGGACGCTCCGTTCTTACATCCGCCGAGGCATGGTCGATGATGAAGGTGCTGTTTTTGGAAATTTCGGGAACGTTCAATTTGCGGTTCGGCCCGTTTTCCCATACGATTTGTCCCGACAGCCGGTCTTCTATAATGAATTTATATTCCCATTCTTTTCCGGCCTCTCCGTCCGCAGGAATATTGGCTTCCCATCGCACTCCTTCCTGCCGGTTCATTTTGACCGCTTTGTCCGGATTCCAACTTCCCAAAAGCTCCGTGTTGCCGCATAGTTTTACCGAGCAATGCAGCGGAACGTTGGGAACGGTTACCTGGATAATGATTTCGCGGGAATGGATTTGCGTTTGAGTATAGGGCGTGGTACGGTCGGTGAAGAAGACCTCGGAGAACGGAGCCGACAGGAAGGGACCGTCGGAGGTATTTCCCGTCCATTGATCGTTGGCGCGGATTTCCCGGGTCTGTATGTTCAGTGCGAGGCTGCGTTCCGGCCCGGCTTCATAAAAAATTTCTCCCTGATCGTTTTTTACGAAATATTTATAGCAGATAAGGCGTTCCCGGGCGGGATTGCAATTTATTTCCCCTTCCCACAAACCGTTTTCAATATAGTTCAGTTTCAACGCCCGGGCAGCGTCATGATTTCCCAACTGTCGGGAAGATCCCGTAATAAAAAGCTCTTCTCCCCACCGGGTATTGAAATGAATGGAAAAATGTATTTTCATCGTACGAAAGACATTTCATTTTTTTCTGGATCCTGTTTTGATTTTATTCGCTGCGGCGATACTTATCAGGGACAGGGTACCGCACAGAATCATTACCAAGGCCTGCGATTCATGCGAAATCGTAGCAAAGATTACACCTGTAGTCTGGGGAATCAGATATATTTTCGACAACGCCAGACTGATGATGAAATGGTAGGCCCCCAGTCCTCCCTGCACGGGAATCACCCATCCGAGGCCTCCTGCAATCATCAGAAACAATGCATCGGCGCCTCCCAAGTGTCCTACGGAGGGGAACGCATATATGGTCGTAAGGCTGGTCAGCCAGTAAGTACCCCACAAGAGAAATGTAAACAGAAAGAACAAACCTTTGTTTTTCATGCGGAAAGCCGTCATCAGACCGTTTGTCAGGCCTTTGACGATATCCGCGATTTTACGGAAGAATTTAATTTTTGCCAGCCTCTTGCGGAAAATCCAGATTCCGGCTATTACAACTGACAGAATGATGGCAGCCATGGCTGCCGAAATCCAGATCCATCCTGCGGAAAATCTTTCCGCAAACGGTTTTATCAGTTCTTCTTTCAGAAAGGAACCGAATTCGGCCCATTTGAAGGCCAGCAATAACAGCATCCATATCAGCAGGCAGAACAGGTCGAAACTGCGTTCCAGCACTACGGTGCCTAAGGCGCCTTCGAATGAGACTTTCCGGCTTCCGGCGATTACTCCGCAACGGGCCAGCTCTCCGGCCCGGGGAAGGGCGAAGTTGGTCAGATAGGCGATTGTCACTCCATGATAGGTTTCCCGACGGGTAATGTCCTTGTTCAGGGGAAGGAGCAGCAATCTCCAGCGAAGCGCACGGAAGACGAACCCTGAAAAGCCGATGAACATGGATGCGAATATCCAGTAGTAATTGCAGCTTTCGATCCCTTTCCGGAAATCGCTCCATTTGACTCCTTTGAACGAGAGATACAGCAGGCCCGCCGCAAGGAGCAGCAGAGCCGTGTATTCCAATACTCTGACCGGAGAGAATCTTTTTTGGGGGGAGGCCGTCCGGGAAGAACGCATGTCCATACGGTTATCGGATGAGTCTGTTGGTAATGGAATCCGGGAAAATGACTTTCGGTTTATGGACGGCGGCTTCTTCCGGAGTCATCAGTGCGTATGCCATGATAATCACCAGATCCCCTACGGCGAATTTGCGTGCGGCCGCTCCGTTCAGACATATTTTTCCGCTGTCTCTTTCTCCTTTTATAATATATGTATCCACTCTTTCGCCGTTATTTATATTGACGATGGTTACTTTTTCGTTTTCCGACAAGCCGGCCGCTTCGATCAGGGCTTCGTCTATGGTTATGCTGCCTATATAATTTAAATTGGCTTCCGTTACGCTGACCCGGTGTATTTTGGATTTGAGAATGTTTAAAAGCATAGGGGTTATTTTAATTGGATGTTATCGATCAGTCTTACCGGCCGGGCATATACTGCGCACCAGAGCCGGATATGCCGGGCTTCGTCCCAGCCGGATACCGGCTGGAGGGTTTCGGCATTTACGATCTCCACGTATTCCGTTTCCAGAAGCGGATTTTTATCGATTTCGGTCTTTACTTTTTCGGCTACCTGTTGCGGCGTGCTTTCTTTCATCCACTCCGCGGCGAGGCACAAGGTTTTGTAGATATGCGGGGCGGCTTCTCTTTGTCGGGAAGTAAGCAGCGTGTTTCGGGAACTTTTGGCCAGGCCGTCCTCTTCCCGGACGATAGGACACGGAACGATACGGACCGGATAGTTCAGATTCTTTACGAAATAACTGATAATGGCTACCTGCTGAAAATCTTTTTCTCCGAAATAGGCGCGGGCGGGTTTTACGATATCGAACAGCCGGGTCACTACCTGCGCCACTCCATTGAAATGTCCCGGGCGTCTGGGTCCCTCTCCGTAGCGGTCCAATCCTCCCAGGTCGAAGATCCGGTTATCTTCTTCCGGGTAAATGTCTTCCGTACGGGGAATGAATACGATATCCACGCCGGTCTCCTTTAGCAATACGCAGTCTTGCTCCGGATGGCGGGGGTAATTTTCCAGATCTTGTCTGTTATTGAACTGGGTGGGATTTACGAATATGCTTACGATCGTGTGGGAAGACTCCGAAACGGATTTTTTTACTAAGGAAATATGTCCCTGGTGCAGAGCTCCCATGGTGGGGACGAAACCAATATCCGATTTCCGTGGCAGCGACCGGTAAGCCGCTTCGAATTCAGACAAAGTTTTTGCGATAATCATTTTGCGTATGGTTTCAAAAAAAATTTTCTGCAAACCTACAAAAAATTTAAATTTCTATCTTTGCTTTCCGTAAAAATCGCTTTGCATCATTTACGGTATATCCGATTCAAAAAACTTAGCAGGAATGAAATCTGTTCTGGGAATAGGGAACGCCCTTACCGATATTCTGGCCGTATTGCCGGATGATGATTTATTGAAGGAATTTCATTTGCCCAAAGGCAGCATGCAGCATGTGGACGAGGCTACGGGAAATAAGATATGGCAGGCCCTCCGAAAAAAGGACATCCGGTATGTGCCGGGCGGATCGGCGGCCAATACCGTTGCCGGAACGGCCGTATTGGGTATGCCGTCGGGATTCATAGGAAAAGTGGGGGACGATGAATTGGGGTCTTTGTTCCGGACCGGACAGGAAGATGCAGGTATCAGACCTGTTCTTTTAAAGGGAAAAGCCGCTTCCGGCCGCGCGATGGTGTTCATTACCGCTCCCAATGCCGAGCGGACGTTTGCCGTTTATCTGGGGGCGGCCATCGAATTGGCGCCCGAGGACCTTGAGACCGCATATTTCCGTGGATATGATTATTTTCATATAGAAGGCTATTTGGTTCAGAATCGGGAATTGGTGCTCCGTGCCGTAGAACTGGCCCGGGCAGCCGGAATGATTGTTTCCTTGGATATGGCCAGCTATAATATCGTGGAAAGCAACGATGCTTTTCTGCACGATATTGTTGAAAATTACGTAGATATCGTTTTCGCCAATGAAGCCGAAGCCCGGGCGTTCACCGGAAAAGAGCCACGGAAAGCCTTGGACGAGATAGCCGGAATCTGCGAAATCGCCGTCGTGAAGTTGGGTCCCGACGGTTCTATGGTCAAAAAAGGGGATGAATATTATAAAATAGAGGCCCGTCCTGCCGAAGTCATAGATGCTACCGGCGCCGGGGACATATATGCCGCCGGTTTTCTTTATGCGCATTCCTGCGGTATGCCTGTCGGGATATGCGGGGAAGTCGGTTCCATCATATCCTCCAAAGTGGTGGAAGTCATCGGTCCCAAAATAGATATCCCCCGCTGGGAAATCGCCAAGGAGCAGATCCGCCGCCTGATCGGATAATCTGATCGCTTCTCCCTAAAAATAGGTATTGCACGTTTGTTTTGAAAGCCGTTTTTTTGCAGATGTGAATCGAATGGTTGTAGAATTTATGTCGAAATTCGTGAGAAAGTTTGCAAAAATGATGGGCGGTTTCAGATGCCTCAGGGGTATCGGGGAATTCGTCATGGCGGTTTGTATAGCGGGAGGATATGCGGTTTTTCTGCCGGGATGCGTGGAATATCCCGATTTTGAGCTTCCCGATGGGGTGTCTTCCGCGGTAATCGATGCGCGGGATTATGAAACCTGGGTTTATTTTTCTTTTGAAAAAGGCGGTACGGTGCCGGCGCCGGAGGATTTTAAAAACGACAGGGGATGGGATATGGCGTTTCACAGGTGGAATGTCCGTACCAACGGAGGGGAGAGCGGCTGTGGCGAGGGAGGCGCGTGGATGACGCCCGCTTCCGGGTTAGAGTATGAGGAATTGTATAAGTTGCTGGTACAGTCCGTTAAGAATATGATTCCCGACGGGACTGTCAAAACCTATATGAAGGTTCCGGATATGCAGGCCGCCGGGGACGGAGACCAGCGGGTGGAAGTCCCGGCGAGTACGGAGCTGGCCCGATGGATGACCGTGACCATGTCCACGATTCCTCCTTCTTACAATCTGGCGGAGAATGTGTTTTTTGTCCGCACCGCTTCGGGGAAGCATGCCGCCGTGAAATTTACCAATTATATGAATGAGAAAGCCGTTAAAGGCTATGTGAATTTCGAATATATTTATCCGTTGGACTGATGAGAAGAATTTGTATTGTAACGGGATTATCGGTTTTATTGGGCTGGCCGGGTATTTTGCTGCCGGCGGCCGGAAAAACATTTCCGGATAGGGATACGGTAAAAAATTCCGTATCGGAGCGGCTGGACGAAGTGGTGGTTACCGGTACCCGTACCCGAAAGGCGTTGAAAGATGTTCCGGTGGTGACCCGGTTGATTACGGCGGAGGAAATTAAAAAGGAATCTCCCCGTTCCCTGACGGATTTGTTGGAGACGGAATTGCCCGGAATAGAGTTCACCCGCACCGAAGGGGTAACCAATAGCGTCACTTTTCAGGGCTTGGGGGCGAATTATCTGCTGATTTTAGTGGATGGGGAACGGATGGCCGGGGAGACCCAGCGGAGCAATCCCGATTTCAATAGAATCGATATCGATGATGTGGAGAGGATAGAGATTGTAAAAGGCGCCATGTCCACTTTATACGGTTCGGGAGCGGTGGCCGGGGTGATAAACATTATTACCCGGGGAGCCCGGAAGCCGTTCCATGCCGGCGCACAGGCCCAATACGATACGGAAGGAGAACAAAAATACGGGGCGAATATCGGGGCGAAAATCCGTCGGGATAAAAACAAGAACGGTGCGGAACCTCAGGGGGAGTTTTCTGTCTATACTTCCGGAATGGCCAATATAAAAGAAAGATATTTTGTGGAAGGGACAGAAATAGAAGGGTTTAAAAATTTTTCTCTGACCCAGAAAGCCGGGTATGCCGTACATGACAAATGGTCCCTTTCCGCCAAAGGTACTTTTTATCATCATGAACGGTACAATGCCGGAAAAGCGGGGGAATTGATGCATGACATATACCGGGACTGGAATGCGTTGGTCAAAGGGGAGTATAAGTTCAGCCCCCGCAGCAGTATGGAAATTTCGTATAATTTCGACGATTACAGCAAATACGGGAAATATTTCCGCTTGAGAAAAATGGAGCGGAATTATAAGGACATTATCCATAATCCCAAAGTCATGTTCGTGACGGAGGCTATCCGGAAAAACACTTTGATTGCCGGAGCGGAAGTGTTGGACGAGAGCCTGGATACCTATCAGTTCAGGGATTCCGCCAAGAAAAGCGCCGTTCAGTCGGCTGTTTTCGTGCAGGATGATTATCTGATAAATAATAAGTTGTCTTTACAGGCGGGAGTGCGGTTGGATTATCATAACGGCTATGGCGGGGTGCATGTCAGCCCCAAATTGTCGGCTATGTTCAAGACGGGGGCCTGGACGTTCCGCGGCGGGTATGCGGCCGGTTTCAGGACGCCGACGTTAAAGGAATTATATACCAGCTGGGATCATCAGGGTATGTTCATTTTAGCGGGAAATCCGGATCTGAAGCCGGAAAAGAGCCATAATCTTCAATTGTCGGCCGAATATACCCGGGGGCCGATAGACGTTTCGCTGAACGGATATTATAATCATATTTACGACAAAATAGCCACGATATGGAATGCTACCCAGGATACCAGTTTCTACAGCAATATAGACCATGCGAATATCTACGGTGCGGATGCCAATATAAGGGCCCGGCTGTCTGAACATTTTACCCTGAAGGCCGGGTATGCCTATGTGAACGACCGGCAAATGGTGGACGGTTTCAATACTTCGGCTACCCGCCCTCATTCGGCTACCCTGCGGATAGAATATAATTTCAACGCCTGGAAATGCCCGTTTACGGTGGGGGTGAACGGCCGTTATTTGGGCAGTGTAACCGCCTACAGCCGTAATTCGGACCGGGAAGAATTTGTCGGGACCTATTATGAAGGCTATTCTATATGGAAAATAACCTGTGCGGGCGACCTTCCCCGGGGAATACGGCTGAATCTGGGCGTAAACAATTTGTTCGATTATAAACCGGAAACGATTACCTATAATGCCGGAATCACACGGGGGATAACCTTCTTTGCAGGGTTGTCCGTCTCCATAGACGAGATGTTCGGATTATGTAAAAAATAAGGATATGAGATTGCTAATGTGTATAATGGCCTTGGGCCTTTTCGATATGGCTCAGGCGCAGATACAGCCTGTAAAAAACGGGAAGGAACTTTCTTCCCGACAGATTGTCGAATATCTTGCTTCGGATTCGTTAGAGGGGCGTTTTCCCGGAAGTCGGGGCGACTCACTGGCACGTTCCTTTATTGTCGGGCGTATGGAAGAGCTCGGTCTGGAGCCTTGTCTTGAGACTCCCGACGGGGAAAAAACCTATTTCCAGCCGTTCCAGTTGATTCTTTCCCGCAAAGTCGAGGGAGAAAATTTTCTCCGGATCGGCAAGGATCCTGTCGGGGAGACGGAGATGGAGCTGGGCGCGGATTATTATCCCGCTTCTTTTAGCGGAAACGGATGTTTCAGCGGTCCGGCGGTAGGAATAGGCTGGGGCTTGCAGATAAATGGGGGATCCGGCCGGATGGATGATTATGGGAATGTGGATGTAAAAGGGAAATGCGTGGTAATTACCGACGGTTTGCCTCCCCGGCTGGCTGCTATCGTAAACGGAACATCCGAAAAGGAAGTTTCAGCCCCTACGGATAATGGTTCGGGGCTAAGGGCAAAGTCCGGGGCGATGCCGTCCCGGATGACGGAAGAAATCAAGGCTTTGGGAAATGCCCGGAACAAGGCCTTGACCGCACAGGATCGGGGTGCCGCTGCGGTAATTCTGATAACCTTTTCCGCAGGGGAGGAAAACGGGTCCGGAGAGGATCTCGTATGGACCGCCTCGAAGGATTTTCCTGTAAATATTCCCGTGGTGAAGGTCAGCCGGAGGGCCGCGGAAAAGATGTTCCCGGAACTGATTGCGGAGAGAGAAGCTGTCGGGAAGGGAATATATGCTGCAAATACCGGAAATGGGGAGAGAAAGGACGTCCTGGTGCGGCTGGGCGTTGCTGTCAGTCAGGTTGCCGCCGCTGCCTGCAACATTGTAGGGATGGTGCCGGGCCGTACGGATGAGTATATTGTAATAGGCGCTCATTATGATCATCTGGGGTACGGCGGTTCCGGTTCGGGATCGAGACGCCCCGATACGACGGCTGTCCATCCCGGGGCGGACGACAATGCTTCCGGCATAGCGGGAATTTTGTATTTGGCACGGAAATATTCCGGAACCGTTCCTGAAAAAGGGCTTATATTTGCGGCATTCGGCGCGGAAGAAGAGGGCGTGGTGGGTTCGAAATATTTTGCGGATCATCTTCCCGTACCCCGGGAGAAAGTGGAGGCGATGTTTAATTTCGATATGATCGGAAATTTGAGAGGATCGGCTTTATCTGTCGGTGGAACCGGTACGGCGCTCCAGACAGATTCTTTGCTGGGAGTCGCCTCCCGAGTGATGCCGGGCCTGAAGATCAAGTCGTCTCCCGAGGGACACGGTCCGTCCGATCACGCTTCGTTTTATGCGAAAAAGCTGCCGGTATTTTATTTTACATCCGGCGGGACGTTGGACTATCATACTCCCGAAGATAAGGCGGATAGGTTGAACTATGCAGGTCTGGACTCCATCGCCGCCTTTGCCGGCGTATTGATGGAGGAAGTGATGAAGCTGCCTCGGGGCCTCTCTTTCCGGGAGGCGGGAAACTCCGGGACATCTCCCATGCGAGGCGGTTTTAAAGTTACTTTGGGGCTTATGCCCGATGTTACGGGGTCGTCCAACGACGGACTCCGGGCCGAGGTGGTTGTAAAAGGAAAGCCCGCCGATCGGGCAGGAATGAAGTCGGGGGATGTGATAATAGAAATCAACGGATTGTCGGTGAGTAATATAGAGGATTATATGGCCCGGTTGAGGACGCTTCGTGCAGGAGAAATCGCCAAAGTAAAAGTGCGGCGGGGCGGCGATATCCTCCAATTGGAAATCCGGCTTTGAGATCCCGGAGTCCGGATTATGCCGAGGTGGCGGTGAATTTGCCATGCCACTTTTGAGATGGGTTGTCAGTCTTTTAAGCATCCAATGGGAACTACATAAACTCCGTCTGTACGTCGATAGGCGAATTTTCCTGTTGCCGTCAACACCATTAAGAAGGAGGGGGCTTTCATTTTGTCCGTATCAATCTTTGCAGCCAATGTTTTTAAGGTAGTTGCGCCTTGCTCTATAAGTTGGTCTCCACCAAGTTTTATTTCAATAAGGCCGAATTTGCCATTACGCAGGTGGACAACCGCGTCACATTCGAGTCCATACTTGTTTCGAAAATGATAGACTTGTCCGTCTAAAGCACTTGTAAATACGCGTAAATCCCGGACACAGAGTGTCTCAAACAACAGCCCCATTGTCCTCAGGTCATTAATCAGGTCCTTGGGGCCGAGGCCCAAAGCGGCAACAGCTATTGACGGATCAACAAAGTACCTGGTATCGGATGTACGAATAGCTGTTTTTGAGCGCAGATTAGGATTCCACGCAACAGAATCTTCTATGACAAAAATTTTTTTCAGAGCGTCAATATAAGAAGCAACTGTTTTTACATCCGTCGATTCTTCATCATTTACTTTCATATCTTCTACGATTGTACTGATGGGAACCTGTGAACCTTGATGCCGGGCATACGAACGCATCAATCGTTTTGCCCGTTCTTGATTGCGCCGAACGCCATCTACACGAGAAATGTCCGAACGCGTTACGGCGTCATAATAGTATTTTACCTGATCCAAAGCAATATCTCCTGTTTGCAAGGATGCACGAGGCCATCCTCCCCGACAAATTAAAAAAGCAATGTCATCAAGCGACAATTTACTGATTCCCATTATATTGACTGGGGTTTCAAACATGCCCTCCAAACTCACCTCTCCAGAAGATTCTCCCGATTCGTATAAACTCATGGGACGCATTGTCAGCCATGCAAATCGGCCGGCTCCTGAATGATGAATTTCTTCTGTTTTTGCAGGCACAGCGGAACCAGTTAAAATGAAAAGGCCTTCGCCTTCTCTATGATCAACTTCAAAACGGATTGTATCCCACAATTTAGGAGCAAGTTGCCATTCATCCACCAATATGGGGGATTCCCCGACCAACAACGCCTTAGGATTTATATCGGCCATACGGAGATTCTGTTCTTTGTACAAAGGATCGTCCATGTAGATGATTGTGGATGCATGTTGCTCAGCGGTCGTGGTTTTACCACACCATTTAGGTCCTTCAATCAAAACGGCTCCGATACCCGCCAGTTTTCGTTGCAACTCCTTATCCGCAATTCTCGGTTTATATGTCTTCATACTTATATGCTGATTACAAGGCAAAGATAACACTATATCTCAAAATTACCATATATGGCTAAATAAAATTACCTATTTTGGCTAAAAAATATATCGTCATTCGGCTATGAATGTGCTGGATCGTTGCACCAGCCTGTACCAGCCTGGAAAAGTAAACACCGGCAACATTTTTATTCTATCGGTGTAAAAAATTCGCAATTTATTCATTAACTTTTGCAAGAAAAGATAACTTGCTTAGAATAAATCGGTTGGTCGGATTGCTTGAAAATTGGGTAACGAGATAGCAACCGTTCGTATTTCTGAACTCTTCATTGTTATGCTTCAATGTGATAACTCTGACGGCACAAAGGTAATAAAAGAAACGCAGACAAAAACGAATGATGATTATTTTCTTTTGTCTGCGTTCTTTTCTTATTTATAATAGTTTCTTTAATTCTTCTATATCGGGCAATGCATTTTTTAATTTCTCTGGCATCTCGTCCGAAGTTTTGTATGTGGCAACGCCTAATGGCTTATCGTAGTCTTGGATTACATACTCCACATACTTTTTGTCTGCACTCTTACATAGTACAATGCCGATTGATGGATTTTCGTGTGGCTTACGCATTTGGTCATCCACCAAACGAAGATAGGTACATAATTGCCCCAAATAAGAGGATTTGAACGCACCTTTCTTTAATTCAATTACTACAAGAGCATTCAATTCTCGGCTAAAGAAAATCAAGTCGGGGAAATGCTCCACTCCGTACACCTCTAATTTATACTGATTGCCTACAAATGCAAAGTCTCGACCAAAGGTAAGAATGAATTTTTTAATATTGTGTATGATTTCCTGCTCGATAACCCGTTCATCAATATCCTCTTTATCACGTTCTCCAAGTTCTTCCACATTGATAAAATCCAACAGATATTCATCTTTGAACATTCCTATTGCTTTCAATGATTGACGGGCATCTGGTATCTTTTGTATGAAGTTATTGGCAAATTCACCTTGATGATTAAACAAATCATCTTCTATTCTTGCAGCCAATACCTCTTTACTCCACTTATTCGCAAGGGCTTGACGAATGTAGAACAGACGCTCAGCAAGAGAATTGGTCTTGCGAACTATAATCATATGATGCGTGAAGCCTAATCCTAAGAATGAAGCCACATCAAAATCCTCTTTCTGAGGAATTTCGCAAGACATCAATAATTGAATGTCAATTTCGCTAACCGCAGTTAGCGATTTGTTATCACCTATTCCGCTAACCGTAGTTAGCGATTTCAAATCCTCACACCAGGTTTCATAGAATTGACGCATAAATTTGATGTTGGCTGCCGAGAATCCACGAAGTCCTGGCAACTCTTTTTGTAGTTGCTGGCTAATGGTCTCGATTGCCCCTTTGCCCCAAAAGCCCTCGCGTGAGTTTCTAGAAACATAGCAACCTATACCATAGTATAAAGAAAGTTGCTCTTTATTAGCTGCTGATGCTGCACGATACTGACTACGCAATATCGCTTCCTTAATAACCCGTACCGCTTCGGCGTATGTCTGTAAATCGCTCATATTAACTTATTTTCTGCAAAGGTAAGGAAATAATGCCAATCTAATGCAAATATCATCGAGTCATTTACCCTTAAATTGAAGATTCACAATAGAAGTGCAATTCTCCGTCGGCATGCCGACGGAGAATAGAGTCAACAGGCAATACAAAAAAAGGGGACCGAAGTCCCCAGGAACAATTACTTTTGTATTGCAATGTATAAACAACTGTCCCGCGAGCAAAGATACGCAATCTATCTGGGAATCCAAGAAGGCAAAAGCCAGAAAGCCATTGCTCGGCAAAACAACATCCATCCCTCCACCGTCAGTCACGAGGTGAGGCGCAACAGCACCAAGCGCGGCGAGTATCAATGGCAACACGCGCAGAAGTTATCTGATGAGCGTCGTGAACGTCTTCCCGGCAACCATGCCGTCCGTCCCGATGTGATGCAGGAAGCCTTACGGCTTCTGGTAAGCGAGGATTGGTCACCCAAACAGATATCCGGGTGGCTGTCGCACAAAGGCATGACCGTCTCCCATGAAACGATTTACCGCCGCATCCGGGCGGATGTGAGCGGAGAACTGGTATCCCACTGCCGTCACAGGATGAAATACAGGCATCATGTAAAGCGCCCCCGCACAACCAAGGTGCGCAACATACCGCAACGCATCAGCATCCATGAGCGTCCGGAAGAAGCTGACGGGAAAAGGTTCGGGGACTGGGAGATGGACTTGATTGTTGGCAAGGGGCAAAAGGGCGCCATACTTACTTTATGCGAGCGGAGCGTAAACTACATGATGATGGGGAGGCTGCCGCAAGGAAAGAAGCCGGAGGCGGTTGCAGAGGCTGTGATAAGGATGCTGATACCGTTTAAAGAACACGTCCTCACGATAACCACTGACAACGGTGGGGAATTCCGCTGCCATAGAAAGATTGCAGAAAGGCTCGCCACCACTGTCTACTTTGCCGATTCATACGCTTCCGGGCAGAAAGGTGCCATTGAGAATACAAACAAACTTATCAGACAATATATCCCAAAAGGAACTGATTTCAGGCTGCTTACGGATGAATTCATCAGAAATGTACAAAAGATTAATAGAAGACCAAGGGAAAAATTGAATTTTTATCATACCAAAGGAGTGTTTTTTCAAACTTTTAGTATAAAATTGCACTGGCTTGTTGACTCTACATATGGAGAATATAAAATCCACGTTTCGCAATTTATATGTAAATTTGTAGTATGCCGGATCGAAAAGGAGTTCGTAAAAGGACCGTCAAAGTTCGCAAAAGTGTTCCTAAAAGAAGTTAGCGGAACAGAAAAAGAGTTCGTAAAAGAAAATGGGGAGGTGTTCGTAAAAGAGTTCGTAAAAGGACCGTCAAAGTTCGCAAAAGAGTTCGTAAAAGCGAGTCGTCAGATTTATAAGCTGATTTCTCAAAATCCTCAAATTAATGCAGTACAAATGGCTGAGAGTATGAGATTATCTGCACGTCAAGTTCAAAAGTACCTCAAACGACTTCAAGAATCAGGAAAAATTATCCGTGTTGGAGGACGTAAAATGGGAGAATGGAAGATTATCGATGAAGATTACGAAGGTTTCTTTGACAGAATCTGATGACAACTGAAAAGGTATGGATAAGCTCACAAAAGAACAGAGACACCGTTGTATGTCAGCAATTAAAGGGCGGAATACGAAGCCTGAGTTGCTGGTTCGGAAGTTTTTGTTCAGCCGTGGATTCCGGTACAGACTGAATCATCCGCGTCTTCCTGGGCATCCGGATCTTGTGCTTCGGAAGTATCGGACGGTCATTTTTGTAAACGGTTGTTTCTGGCACGGACATGAAGGGTGCAAGTATTACGTCCTTCCAAAGACCAATGTGGAGTTCTGGCAAAGTAAGGTAGAACGTAACAGACTCAGAGATAAGAAAGAACAGAGGGAACTCGCATCAATGGGCTGGCACTGCATTACGGTTTGGGAATGCCAGTTGAAACCTAAAGTTCGTCAGCAGACCTTGGAAGCATTAGTTTATACACTTTGTCATATCTTTATAGAAGATAGAAGAGTAAGATCTTATGAGACAACTGAAGAAGAATATAGTATGGTGGCAGAGCCTGTTGAAAATTATGAAAGCAGAGGAATTGATTAGAACAGATGGACGAAATTGGTTTATATTATAGTCAATCCGTCGAATTTCGACGAAACACATACTGAACTCAATGAATTCAAAAGAATAAAGACCATGTTATTAGGAGACAAAATAAAAGAGCTAAGAGATGAACATGGTGTGCTGCAAAGACAATTGGCTGCTTTGTTCGAAATAGACACTCCGATGTTTAGCAAAATAGAATGAGCTTCTTACTTTATGGTTAGCAGATAAAGTATTGAATGTTGTAGAAGGCGAAGATGAATTAAATAGGAATGCTATTGAAATTGCGCAAAAAATAATAGGCTAATCCTTACGAATATCGGAAACTTTATGGTATTATTACCACATGCTTCCCTATATTAATATTTGATAATCAGATTTATATTTTACAATACTCGGTTCAAGTGTGAAACGAACCGATACAAAATGACAAACCGGATGAAACTTATGCTTAAAAAAACATTGTTCTGGATACTGGCGGTAATCATTACCTTGGGAGCCAGCGTATATCAGCGGATGACAGGCCCGACCCATCCCAAAATCCTGAAAACCGAAATCGATGGTGTCGGATATTCATTCAAATTTCCACGCAGTGGCGGCGAGACCGATTGCCCGGTGGTGCTGGAAAATGTGCCGTCTGACATGGAAGCTTCTTTATTCTGGAAAAAGTATCCTTCGGAAGAGGATTATACGGAATCCGGAATGGTCCGCAGCGGCCGGAATCTGACGGCTTTGCTTCCGATGCAGCCTCCCGCCGGAAAACTCGAATATTATTTGGTCATAACGCAAAACATGGAAGGAGCGGACACGGTTTCCCGCACGACCCGGATTTATTTTAAGGACGATCCGCTGGTGATCCGCTTTAAAGGGGAAGTCCCGGCATGGTTGCTGATCCCGCATATTCTGTTCATGTTCGTCTCCATGCTGTTTGCTGCGTATGCGTTTCTTTGCGCCACCGCGAATATGCAACAGTATAAAAGATATATTGTCTGGGCTTTCTGGATCCTGTTGATCGGCGGATTCATCTTAGGACCGTTGGTACAACGCTATGCCTTTGGGGTATATTGGAGCGGATTCCCTTTGGGAGGCGATCTGACCGATAATAAGACGCTGTTTGCCATGTTGGCATTGCTGTGTGCCGTAGTTACCCGGAAATTCTCATGGAACCGCGCGGTAAGCATTGCTGCCGTACTGGTAATGTTCGTAGTGTTTTCCATCCCTCACAGTCTGAGGGGATCCCAGTTGGATCATACGACGGGTGAGGTGATTACGGCGGACAAATGATTCCGCGTTACATGGCTTTTACGAGACCATTCATGATGGCGTAGAAAGTGAGGCCGGATACGGTTTTGATCCCTAATTTGGAAGTGATGTTCTTCCGATGCGTGAGAACGGTCTGGAAGCTGATGTGAAGGCGGTCCGCGATTTCCTTATTCAGTTTTCCCTCCACGATCAGTTTGAGTACTTCCAATTCGCGCGGAGTCAGTTTTTTTGTCTCCCTGGATTCCGCCTGTCTGCGGGAAACGGCTTTCCTGCCGGTCATCTCGGCCTCCAGTACCGGATGGAAAATCCTTCGCCGGATCCGGTTATGCCGTCGCAGGTCGTTCTCCATGGAATTAACCGCAAAAACAGTGGCATAGCATAAATTCTCATTGTAATTTCCCGACAGGAACCGGATCATGATATGCTGCATCTCGGCCAGAATCTGTTCCGCCTGGTCGCCGGGGCGGGAAGGGTCTTCTATCTGGACCCGGAGCGATTCCTTAAAGTCCTCTAATAATTTGCTCAACAGGGTAAGAGGATTTTCCGTGCCGTCTGTTTCTTCAGTTTTTTCTTTTTCCCCGTGCTGCCCCCCGGCCGTTACCGGAAGCATACTCATCCTGATAAAGGCGTTGAGGTGCTTTTCTATGTTGGGCAGCTGCAAATGAAGATAGTAGTCATCGGTTTTGGTCAGATATTCCGATACCTGCTCCGCGGTCAGGCTCTGTAATTCCACCTCCGGAAAATAATCTTCATTCAGGTAAGTATTCAGCACCAGGACGAAAAAATCTGCATCGATATCGTGTTCGCGGGCGATTTCCAGAATGGTTTTGTCTCCCAATCCCAACCGGATGCCGAACCGGCTGATTATCGGGATGATCGTAGGATTCCGATAAATAATATCGCTCAATATCATCGATTTGTATATCTGCATGTCGGGCAGGTCTTTACAGATGGCGTTTAATGAAGCTAAAAAAGACCGTTCAGGACCGCATCTATTCTGTCTATGACGGTGCTCAGGTCCCGGGGATTGTCTTCGAATTTCAACTCATCCACGTCGAGGATCAGCTTTTTCCCGTCCCGATAGCTCTCGATCCACTGCTCGTAACGTTCATTCAATCCCTGCAGGTAATCCAGCCGGATGGAGGATTCATATTCCCTTCCCCGTTTCTGGATCTGGCTGACCAAGTTGGAAATGGACGACCGGAGATAGACCAGCAAATCCGGCGGTTTGACCAGCGAAAGCATCAGGTTGAAAAGCGAGGTGTAATTTTCGAAATCCCGGGTACTCATCAACCCCATGGCATGCAGATTGGGGGCGAATATCCGGGCATCTTCATAAATGGTGCGGTCCTGGATTACATTCAGATTCGATTGGGCTATCTCCACGATTCCCTGGAAACGCCTGTTTAAAAAATAAATCTGCAGATTGAAAGACCATCTCTGCATGTCGTTGTAGAAATCGGACAGATAGGGATTCACATCCACGTCCTCGTATTTGGGGGTCCATCCGTAATTCTTTGACAACAAACGGGTAAGGGTGGTTTTTCCGCTTCCTATATTTCCGGCGATCGCTATGTGCATGATTTGAATTGTTTATAAGCATACAAATTTAGGTAAATAACGGGAATCGGTCTGCATTTTTCTTGGAATTATGCCTGAAAATTGAAGGTTGTTTCGTATTTTTGTAAGATGTTAGATTCATTGCAACACAGAGGAAGAAGGGGACGGCTCGTCAAGGAATTATCCGGGAAATATCCTTACAGCGAAGAAGTTCTGAAAGCTATCGGGACAGTGCCACGTCATATTTTCGTGGACGCGGGATTAGATCACATGGCCTATCAGGACCTGCCGCTTCCCATAGCGGCGCGGCAGACTATCTCGCAGCCTTCTACCGTAGCGCTGCAGACCCATTTGCTGGGAATAAAGAAATGGGACAAAGTGCTGGAAGTAGGGACGGGATGCGGATATCAGACGGCGGTGCTGGCCATGATGGGCGCCCGGGTCTATAGCATAGAAAGACAAAAGGAATTATATCTGGCCGCCCAGAAAAATCTGGCGCGGATGGAATGCCTGGCTCCGCTGCTGTTTTTGGGAGACGGCTATGCGGGACTGCCCGGATTCGCTCCTTTCCGGGGGATAGTGGTTACCTGCGGAGCGCCCGAAATTCCCCGGCAATTGCTTTTACAACTGGAGATCGGTGGAAAAATGGTTGTACCGGTAGGGAACGGAAAGCAGGAGATGTTTGTTATAACCCGGAAAAGCGAGTGGGAATTCGACAGCGTTTCTCACGGGGAATGCAGTTTCGTTCCCATGCTCGAGGGAGTAAACAAATAAGAATAAAACATACCAATATGATACAGGTTAAGACATTTTATTTGAACGATTTGAGAGAATGCTGCTATATCGCGTACGATGAAACAGGAGAGTGCGTGATCATAGATCCCGGGTGCCAGACTCCCGGCGAACAGCAGCGGATAGTGAAGTTTGTGAAGGAAAACGGTTTGAAGCCGGTGAAATTGCTCTGTACCCACGGACATTTCGATCACGTAATGGGAAATGCTTTCGTGACCCGCCAGTGGAATATCTCCACTTATATCCATCCGGAAGATAAAGGCCAGTTGGAAAGGGCCCAGCAATATTGCCAGATGTTCGGCTATACCATAGAACAGCCTCCTTTCGATACCATGGATCTGAAAGAGGATGAAAAAGTTACATTCGGAAATTCGGCTCTGGAAGTTATCCATACGCCGGGGCATACCCGTGGAGGCGTTTGTTTTTATTCGGCTCCCGACAAACTGATTTTTACGGGGGACACTCTTTTTGCCGGAAGCATCGGCCGGACCGATCTGCCCGGGGGAGATTACGATCAATTGATGAACAGCCTGTTGAAGAAAGTGATCCGGGTGGATCCCGACAGTCGGGTACTGCCGGGACACGGACCGGAAAGCACCATCGCCCAGGAAGTGCATACCAATCCGTTCCTCCGCGGAGAATAACAATAAACTGCAAACCGAGCGAGGCGCCGCGTGTTTGTAATAAAATAAAAGAAAAATAATGAAAACAAGTATTTTGGCCGTATTGGTATTATTGCCTTTTACCAGTTTTTGCACGAACCGCCAGGTGACGGGAACCGATGAGGTGGCCGAGTATATCACCGGATTGTTCGACCAGAATAAAAATGAGCAGGAGCGGGAGACGAGACCGCAGACGGTGAAGCAGCAGGTGGTGATTCCTCCCGTACCCGCCGAGGCCTCTTTTGCCGGCGAACCGGTGCCCCTGAAATATTTCGATGTGCGGGAAGCGTTGCAACGGGAAATAACCGTTATTACCTATTGGCACGGCAGCCTTTCATATATTATCCAGTTGGCGGGCCGCTATCAGGCACGGATAGAAAAAATATTGGAAGAAGAAGGGCTTCATCCCGATTTTTTCTATTTATGCGTAGCCGAAAGCTCGCTCCAGCCGGCTGTCTCTCCGGCCAACGCAAAAGGATACTGGCAATTTCTGACCTCTACGGCAAAGGAATACGGTCTGGAAGTGAATTACGAGGTGGATGAGCGGTATAATATAGAAAAATCCACCCGGGCCGCCTGCAAATATTTTAAAAAGGCGTATGAAAAATTCGGAAGCTGGACCTTAGCGGCGGCTTCCTATAACATAGGAATGGCCAATATCAGCGACAGGATCGGTTATCAGTCCCTTTCGGACTATTACGATATGCAGCTTCCGCTGGAAACCGCCCGATATGTCTTCCGGGCGATCGCCTTCAAGACCATTATGAATAATCCGGAAGATTACGGATTCTATATACGGGAATCGGATAAATTCAAGCCGTTGGAATATGAGACGGTGGAGGTGAAAGGAAAGATCGGCAACTGGAGCGAGTTCGCCGCACGGCACAATACGAATTTCAAAATGTTGAAAATGTATAACGAGTGGATCCGTTCCAATAAACTCGACAATAAGGGAAACAAGACTTATAAAGTATTAGTGCCGGTGGACGGATGCCGTGAAAGATAACGTCGGGAACTTTCAGAACGGATAAGACGGATCAGAAAGGATTCCGGAGCATCGGAATATTGTGGAAATAATTTGCTGGAAGGGAAATGGATAAGATAGAAGTAAGGGGGGCGAGGGAACATAACTTGAAAGGAGTGAATGTAACCGTGCCCCGCAATAAATTGGTGGTGGTTACGGGGCTGAGCGGGAGCGGCAAGTCTTCTTTGGCTTTCGATACGATTTATGCCGAGGGGCAGCGCCGGTATATGGAAACGTTGTCTGCCTACGCCAGACAGTTCATAGGAATTCTGGAACGTCCGGCCGTGGAAAGCATCACGGGCCTGAGTCCTATTATCGCCATCGAGCAAAAAACCACCGGGAAGAATCCCCGTTCTACGGTGGGGACCATTACGGAAATTTATGATTTTCTCCGGCTTCTTTATGCGCGGGCATCGGATGCCTATTCTCCGGTAACGGGCCGCAAAATGGTAAAATATACCAATGACCAGATCGTAGAGCTGATACTGAGCCAATACAAGGGAAAGAAATGTATCGTGCTGGCTCCTTTGATTACAGGCCGGAAAGGACACTACAAAGAGCTGTTCGAGAGTTTGCTTAAAAAAGGCTACCGGCAGGTGAGGGTAGATGGCCGGCTGTATGAAGTGGCTTCCATTAAGCCCCTGGACCGTTATAAAACGCATTTTATAGAGTTGGTAGTAGATAAGCTGATTCCCGAAAAAGGGGATGAGAAAAGAATTACGGATTCCGTCATTACCGCTTTGGATCAGGGAAAGGGAACGCTGGCGATTCTGGATTACGAAGCGGCTGAAAGCCCCGTCGGGAAAGATCCGGAAAAACGGTTGCGGTATTTCAGCCGGCATTTGATGTGTCCCGACAGCGGAATCTCGTTTCCGGAACCGGCTCCCTATACGTTTTCCTTCAATTCTCCCCAGGGCGCCTGTCCCCATTGCAAAGGATTGGGATATATTTCCAGAATCGATCTGGGCAAGATCATTCCGGATACCTCCAAATCCATTATGGCGGGCGGAATCCAGCCTTTGGGAAGCTGGAAGGATAACAATTGGTTCCGTATTTTGGAGAGTATGGCCAGAAAATACGATTTCTCGTTGAACGGACCCATAAAAAATCTTCCGGAGGAAATACTGAACTTGATCATTTACGGGTCGGATGAATTGTTCCGGGTCAATCTGGCGGACGGCACCCAGCTGGCGAGTTTTCCGGGAGTGATCGCGAAATTGGAACAGAGCGGAAACGAAAGCGATGAAATGCTGGCCAAAAAGGAACGTTTCGTAGAAGAAACCGTATGCCCGGAGTGCGGAGGCTCCCGGTTGAAAAAGGATGCGCTGAATTTTAAGATAGACGAAAAAAATATCGCCCAGGTGGCGGCTATGGATATGGATTCGTTGTCCGGCTGGATCGGAGCGCTCCCGAGCAAGCTCGACAAGAGGCAGAATATGATCGCTTCCGATATTTTAAAGGAACTGAACGACCGGATCGGATTCCTCCGGGCGGTGGGGCTGAATTATCTTTCTTTGGACAGAAGCACCCGCTCTCTGAGCGGCGGGGAAAGCCAGCGGATCCGGTTGGCTACGCAGATAGGGAGCAAATTGGTGAACGTGCTTTATATTCTGGACGAGCCCAGCATCGGATTGCATCAGCGGGACAACCGGAAATTGATAAATTCGCTGAAAAAACTGCGGGACGAGGGAAATTCCGTCATGGTGGTGGAGCATGATGAAGAGATGATCCTGTCGGGAGACTGGTTGGTAGATTTGGGTCCCGGCGCCGGTGTGAACGGCGGAGAGCTGTTGTATAGCGGAAAACCCGGGGAATTGCTGGAAATGCCGTTGGAAAAAATACGGACGTTGAAAAGCTACACGGCCGATTATTTGCGCGGAATCCGGAAAATAGAAGTGCCGGCGGTCCGTCGTCCGGGGAATGGCCTTTTTTTAGAACTTAAAGGGGCTACGGGCAATAATCTTAAAAATGTGGATGTGAAGATCCCGTTGGGATGTTTCGTGGGGGTGAGCGGAGTAAGCGGAAGCGGCAAATCCACTCTGATCAATGAAACCCTGATGCCGATACTGAGCAAATATTTTTACCGGTCTTTGGCGAATCCTTTGCCGTACCGGGAAATATCCGGATTGGAAAATGTGGATAAACTGATAGAGATAGACCAAAGCCCTATCGGGAGGACACCCCGGAGCAATCCGGCCACCTATACGGATGTTTTCGGCGAAATTCGCAAATTGTTCGAAAGTACGCCGGATGCCAAGATCAGGGGGTTCAAGGCGGGACGGTTTTCATTCAATGTGAAGGGAGGCCGCTGCGAAACCTGTCGGGGAGCCGGAGTGCAGACCATAGAGATGAATTTTCTGCCGAGCGTATATGTCCGCTGCAAAGATTGCAACGGCAAGAGGTATAATCCGGAGACGCTGGCGGTAAAATACAAGGGGAAAAATATCAACGACGTGCTGGAAATGACCATCTCGGAATCGGTACTCTTCTTCGGGAATATCCCTTCCATCTCCCAGCGTTTGAAGGCTTTGGAGGATGTAGGGTTGGGATATGTCAAATTGGGCCAGCCTTCCACCACCTTGAGCGGCGGAGAAAGCCAGCGGGTGAAACTGGCTGCGGAACTGGCCCGCAAGGCTACGGGAAATTCCATTTATATTTTGGACGAGCCTACTACCGGCCTCCATTTTCACGATATAAAGATTTTGTTGGGCGTTTTGCAGAAAATCGTGGATCAGGGAAATACCGTAGTCATCATAGAGCATAACTTAGATGTGCTCAAATCGGTGGATTATCTGATCGATTTGGGACCGGAAGGGGGCGCCGGGGGCGGAAGAATCATCGCGACGGGTACGCCGGAAGAGGTGGCGCAGAATCCCGCTTCCTTTACGGGCGAATATTTGAAAGAGGTGCTGAAACGGTCCTGATGTTGCCCAAACCGGTTCCGCCGCCGTGTCGTATCTTGTCAGAAATTCCGGCAGATCTCCAGACCTTGGGCCACTGCCGCATCTATTTTTTCCTCAATCTCTTCCGGGGTGCTGTAATCCATGTTTTCGGCGGCGATCGTGATCACCTCTCCCAATCCCCATAATGTGCCGAGCGCCTTTAAGTAGGGCGTAGCGGCATCCAACGGGTCTCCCGTGCGTACATTCATGCCCCGTGTGGTAATGTAAAGCACTTTTTCGCACCTGCACAATCCATCGAAATAGGTTCCGTTGTCCCTGAAAGTGATATTGAACAGCGACATATTCTCTATAAAGACCTTCAATATGGCCGGGAAGCTCATGTCCCAGAACGGGGCGGCAATCACGAGCCTGTCCGCAGCCGCTATCTTTTTTGCTTGTTCTACAATTCTTTCCGGCACATAACCGCTGTTGCGCTCCGCCAGCGTTTTCCTCCCGACGGCCCGGTAGTCGTCTCCGTCGAGAACAATCGTCTCTATCTCGTATCTTTTGCCCAATTCCGCCGCTAACGGTTCTAAAATTCTCCTTGTCCGCGATTCTCCGTCGCGCATGCAGGCATCTATCACTATCAGTTTCCGCATCTTTTATGTATTTGTTGATTCCGCAGCCGCAAATATAATAAAAAACGTATGAGAAAAAGTTTACATTTTACATGCGTTTATGGCACATTATTTAGAGTTATTTTGTAGATTTATCCGGTAATTTCAATGATTATGGAGCATATCAGGATCTACTGCAAAAATAACGACACCTATTATTCGGTAACTCCCGGCACTCAACTGATTGATTTTGTACGGGAAACGGGCTATCAAGGAAAATATCCCGTGTTGGCGGCCTATGTGGACAATAAATTAAAGGAACTGGGCTTCCCGCTGTATATGGCCCATTCCGTGGAATTTATAGATATCTCCTATCCCGACGGCCAGCGCACTTATATCCGTTCCCTGAGCTTCCTGCTTCAGAAAACGGTAAGAGAAATGTATAAGAATTATGAATTGGTGCTGGACTATTCGCTGCCCAGAGGCCTGTACGGGGAATTGAGAAAAAAAGACTCCGAGGGATCCATTCCCGAAACCGTGGAATTGAGTTCCGAGGAATTGGCGGCGGTCAAAAAAAGAATGCAGGAACTCGTATCGGCGGATCTGCCTTTTATTAAAAGCAAGGCGACGAATCAGGATGCGGTTAATCTGTTCTTGAGCCACGGACAGACCGATAAGGCCAAGCTGCACAAATTTATCGGGAACTTTTTCGTATCCGTGTATTATCTGGACGGATACGGCGACACGTTTTACGGACCTCTGCTATATTCTACGGGGTACCTCGATAAATTCGATCTGGTAAAATACAACTGCGGATTCTGTCTCCAGTCCCCGTCGGTCCAGCCGCCTTATGATCTGCCCCGGGTGATATACCAGGAAAAACTATATGAAATATTTAAGGAAAGCTCCGACTGGTACACTATTTTAGGAGCCAAGAACATTATTTCCGTCAACCAGATCATGGCCTGCGGAATGGCTCCCCGGGCTATCCAGATAGCCGAAGCGCTGCACGAACGCAAATATGCGGCTATTGCGGACAAAATTTACGCCCGCCGCGACCGGGTGAAGTTAGTCTTGATCTCCGGCCCTTCCAGCAGCGGAAAAACCACCACTTCCAAACGGATCGCCCTTCAATTGAAAATTGTGGGATTGAATCCCGTAGTGATAGCGATGGATAATTATTTCCGGAACAGGGAAGACACTCCGCGGGATGAGAACGGGGAATACGATTTCGAATGTTTGGGAGCCATGGATCTGGAATTTCTCAACCGGCAGCTTAACTATTTGTTCGACGGGGAGGAAGTGGAGTTGCCCAAATTCAATTTTGCCGAAGGGAAAAGATATTTCGACGGAGAGCGCATCCGGCTGCATCCTTCCGATGTGCTGGTGATGGAGGGCATTCACGCGCTGAATCCGGCGCTGACTTCGCAGATCGACGAAGAGAAAAAATTCAGGATATACGCATCCGCGCTCACCTCGCTGTCGATCGATGAGAATAACGCTATTTCCACTACGGATAACCGGCTGCTCCGCCGGATGGTGCGGGACAGCAATTTCAGGGGAATTTCCGCAGAAGAAACCATTCTCCGTTGGCCCAGCGTGCGGAAAGGCGAATACCGCAATATTTTCCCGTATCAGGAAAATGCGGATATTATGTTCAATTCGTTTCTGATATATGAGTTGCCGTTGCTCAAACATTATGCGGAGCCGTTGTTGCGGAGAATTTCTCCCGCTTCTGCTGCCTATGCGGAAAGTTTGCGGCTGTTGAAATTCCTTTCCTATATCGTGGAACTGAGTCCTAAAGAACAGGGCGGCATTCCGCCTACTTCGGTAATGAGGGAATTTATCGGAGGCAGTACATTCGTTTATTGATCTATTGCCCGCGGAGCCATAATTCCGGATTCTGTTTTGCTGTGCCGTTCCATAATTCGAAATGAAGGGTGGAATCGTCCAAGGTACCTAAGGTATCCCCGGTTTTTACGGTCTCGCCCGCTTTTACGCTCACCCGGCCCAGCTTGCAATAAAACGTAAAATAGGTTCCATGCTGTACTAAGATACACTGATTGTATCCCGGAATGACAATCACCTGTTTGATTGTTCCGTCGAATACGGCTTTTACGGGGCTGTTCCGCGGTGCGGAAATGTTTACGCCGTTATTGAAAGGCAGTTTGACACCTTTAAAGAGCGGATGATTGTGTTCTCCGAATTGTTCCACGATTACTCCCTGCGAAACAGGCCACGGCAATTTGCCTTTATTGTCCCGGAAAACTCCCGACAGTTTCGGATCCGCCGGTTTTGGAGGGTCTCCTTGTTTCGCCGTCTGCGATTTGAGGGCCTCTGCAATCATTTTCTGCATTTCCCGGTTCAGCCGGTCCGCCTCCTGTTTTTTCTGCTCCAATTGTTTTTTAAACTGGGCCTGTCGGGTATTTAAAGATTTTATATAGTCCTGCGCCTGTTTTTCTTCCCTTTTCAATCCATCATACTCTTTTTCCCGTTGCTGCTGTACTTCCAAAGTGGATTTTTTCAATTCCGTAAGGGCCTCTCTCTCGGCTATCAGCTCCTGTCGGGCTTCACGGATTTTTTCGGATTGCTCCCGGATGGAGCGGGAATAATTCTTCAGATAACTCCACCGCCGGTATCCCTGTTCTATGCTGTTGCTGGCCAGAATATACATGAACCATACGCGGGTATCCCTGTTCTTATAGGCATTGGAGATCAGGTGTCCGTAATACCGCTCGAGCGTATCTAACCTGTCTTCTAACTTTTTCAGGGAAACGTTTTTTTCAGATATCCGGTCGTTCTGTTCTTTGAGACGGTTATCGATTTCCGTCAGCAGTTTCTTCCGGCTGTTTATTTTCTGCCGGATCAGGGTCAGTTCCTGGAGGGAATTTTTCTGCCGGGCGCTGGTCTCTTCTATCTGCTTGTCTAAAAAAGCGATATCCTGTTCCAGCTTTTGTATCTTTTCTTTATGCGCATCCACGTTCTGCGCATTTACATTCTGGGCGGCAGCCCCTTCCGGCATGAAGACCGCCAGCAAAAGGTATATGACGCAAAAAATGATACGGACCATAAAATCGATATTCTATTTTTTCATCTGTGCTTTCCTTTCCCGTACTTTTTCCTCGATTCCCATGCTTTTGTCCAAAGCAGCGGCCTGTTCCCAGTAGATGAATGCCAGATCATATTCTTTGAGCTTGTATAGAACCTCTGCGTAATGATCCAGTACATCCGCATTCTCTTTTCCTCCGTAGAGCATGGCATGTTTGAAATAGGTTTTGGCCTCTTCGCATCGGTCCATCAGGTATAGAATCCAACCGAATGTATCTAAATAGGTGGGATTGTCCGGTTCCGACTCTACGGTTTTTTTGCTCATCTCATACGCTTTTTTCAGATTCTTGTTTTCTAAAGCCAGATAATAAGCGTAATTGTTGAGGACGGGATTGTGGTTCGGATTTATTTCGAGGGCCTTTTTATAATAGGCGTATGATTGTCCGGAGCGGTTCGTTTCGTGCGAAAGGTCTCCGAGCATGGCGTAGGCCGTAAGCAGTGTCGCGGTATCGTTTTGAGGCAATGCAACGGCTTCTATCTGCCGGTAGGTTTTGATGGCCTGTTCCGGCCGGTTGGTCTGATATTGTGCGATGCCCGTCAGCTGCAAGAAATCCGTGTTGCCTGGGAATTTCTCCAGGATTTTCCCGGCTTCGCTTTCAAGCTCTTCCCAGTCCTCCAGATAATAAATATAGGTCAGGTACTGGAAAGCGGCCGAAAAACTGTCGGGATGCTGCCTGTAATTATCTTGCAGGATCTTCTTGCTTTTTTCCTTGTCTCCGAATTCGTTGTGATAGGCGGCTATCAGCATCATGGTGGTGGAGTCCTTGGGATGCGCGGTTTCGAGGTCCGCCATGAGAGTATCCACCTGAGGTTTGAAATTCTGAATGAACTGGGGGGACTGGAGCAGCTGCGTCAGATATTCCTGTTTCATCTGCGGATTGACGTAAGGGCTTTTAATAAAAGGCGTTACCTTTTCAAAAAACAGATTGTATTCCCGGTGCATGCGGTGTATTTCGGCCTGACCGAATTGGGCGGGCGCGTAAGACGGTTCCGTTTCTAAGGCGCGGGCGTAATATTTCATGGCGAGCGTGTCGCGGTAACGGTCTGCATACATATCACCTATGAGGGTTTCGATGCGTGCGGACTGGAATTCTTTATCGAACTCTATCAGATATTTCAAGGCTCCTTCCCAGTCCTGTTGTATCCGGTAAAGGTTGAATCTGGCTAACCCCACCGCTTCGCTTTTTCCGGCGATCCGCTCTATTTTATCTAAGGTCCTGACAGAGTTCCCGATATCCTGTTTGTTCATGTAGAGGTCTGCCAGAGCGTAATATATGTCGGTCTTTTTCGGATACAGAGAGATGAGTTTCTCGTATGTCTGTATGGCTTCTTCCGGCCGGCCTGTCCTCAGATAAAGCCGCGCCAGCAGATCGTTGTACCAATAATTGGCCGAATCCAGTGCAAGGGCTTTTTTCAGCAGCACTTCTCCCGATACCAGATCCTGTGCCATCAGGGAAATGTTGGACAGGTAAAAGTAAGCGGCATCGTTGGATGGATCTTTTTCCAACAGTTTGAGAAAATTCGCTTTGGCCAGCTCGGGATTTCGCATATTATAGTATCGGATTCCTTCCAGCAGATAATCTTCTTTGTTCCGGTCGGACCGTATTTCTTCAGTCGGCAGGACTTTTTCCCCGGATGCTTTTTCCCGGAATTTCTTTTGCTGTGCGGACAGCGTAGAGCAAAGGAGCGTAGGTATAAGCAGGAGAGAAATGATGTATTTTGTGAAAGCCATAAATTTAATTTGACATCTTTTATAAAGATCGAATGTAAATTACAAAAATAGCAAAATCCATGCTATATGATGGATTGGAGCGAATAATTTTAATTTTTTTTTAAACTTGCAACTTTTATTCCCAAATTTGCATCTATTCTATAATCAATGGTACATAACCTATTGCCTCGAAATCCGGAACAGATGCTGATTAGCCGGTGCTTGCAGAATGACCGGCTGGCCCAGCGAGAGATGTATGAAATGTTATCTGCGAGAATGTTCGCAGTGTGTGTCAGGTATATAGGCGATAGAGAAGAGGCTAAGGATGTTCTTCATGACGGGTTTATCACTTTATTTTCCCGGCTGGAGAGCTTTAAGGGAGAGGGATCTTTCGAGGGTTGGGCCAGGCGTATATTCGTGAATACGGCTTTGATGCATTTACGGAAGTCGGATATTCTCAAACATTCGGAAGATCTGGAATCTTCCGCGGCGGATATGAAGGAGGGGCCTTCGGTTATGGACCGGATGGAAGCCGCGGAGTTGTTGAAACTGATAGCCCGGATGCCTGCGGGTTTCAGGACGGTTTTCAATTTATATGCGATCGAGGGATATTCGCATCAGGAAATCGCCCATGTGTTGAATATAAGCGAAGGCGGTTCCAGATCCCAGTTAAGCCGGGCAAGGATATGGCTGAAAGAGCGATTAAGGAATTATCAATAAAAAGACCGCGGACGGCGGATAGAAAATAATGGACGACAAAGAGTTAGATAAATTATTCCGGGAAAAGCTGGGTTCTTATTCGGAACCTTCGGAAGATATTTGGCCTTTGATCGAGGCTTCGCTGGAGAAATCCGCCGTTGTCCCGTTGCGCCGTGCGAAATTCCGCCGGACAATCATGACAATCGCCGCTGCCGCCGCTGTTGCCGCAATCGGTTTTATTTTATGGGTTCCCGACGGTTCCCGTTCAGGCAGTCTGTCCGTTGAAGAACATGCGTTGGCGGAAAACCCGGTTCTATCCGTACCGTCATCGGGGGAAAGAACAGAGGAAAATATCGGGATTGCGGATACCGGAACGGAGAAAACAGGATATGCCGGTTCTGTGAAGAAAACGGAAAACCCGGCTACGGAGAAAACGTCCGGTTCCGTAACGAAAAAAGATGCTTCCGTAGAAAGGCTTTCGGATCAGGCGTCCGAGAGTACGGTTTCGGAAGACAAGAAGGAAACGATCACCGCTACCGGTTCCGACAACGCTCGGCCGGATAAGCCGACCGAAGGGCTATCCGATAAAAAGGAGAATAATCTGCCGGAGCGGACTGAGGAAAAATCGGCTGGAAAGCAAAATTATGAACGGTACTTTTTAGGAGATGGGTATTTTGCGGAAAATTCCGGTTCCAAGAAAGGCAAATACCTGCTGGCCGTATCTTCCAATCTGGCTTCCGGAATGGATAAGGCCGTACAAGGAACTTCCATAATGAATATGCTCTCTTCCGGGAATCTTCCGGATTTCACCTCGGGCAAGGTACCCAGCGTGGAACGGATTTCCGATGTAAAGTATTCCATGCCTCTGAATGTAGGAGTACAGGTGCAGTTGAAGATCGATTCTCATCTGGCCATAGGTTTGGGAATCCGTTATTCTTTTTTGCAAAGCAAATACGACGGGTTGATCAATAAGAAATTCAACCGGGTAAAACAGTCCCTGCATTATATAGGAATCCCCGTCAATCTGTATGCGATCATCCTGGATAGGAAGAATTTCATGGTATATGCCAATGCGGGGGGAAGTTTGGAGAAAGGATTGCGCGCGGAATATTCGTTCCAAAGCTATGACGGAAGTACGCATGCAAGCAGTTCCATAAGTGGCGTTTCCTATTCCGTGAATGCGGGATTAGGCGTAGAATACAGATTTGTTCCTCTATTGGGCGTATATCTGCAACCCGATATCGTTTACTATTTCAATTCTAAAATACCCGCCAGTATCCGTACCGACCAGCCTTTCCAGGCCGGAGCGGAAATCGGTTTCAGATTTCATTTCTGATCTTCCGGATTCTTTTTTTCCTGCCGGAGCAGTGACTTGAGCTGCTGGGCCATAGGGGAGGCGAAGACAAAACCGTTCAGCTCCTTGCAATCGGAGTGCAGGATATCTTTATTGCTGCCTTCCCATAACAGTTCTCCGTGATAGATGAATCCCACTTTGTCTCCGATTTCCATTACCGAGTTCATGTCATGGGTGTTGACGATGGTGGTAATGCCGTATTCCTGAGTAATTTCCTGTATGAGGCGGTCTATGAGGATGGAGGTAGTGGGGTCGAGGCCGGAATTGGGTTCGTCGCAAAAAAGATATTTGGGGTTCAGCGCGATGGCTCGTGCGATACCTACCCTTTTCTGCATGCCCCCGCTTAATTCCGAAGGGCGTTTTTTATTGGCGTTTTCCAGATTCACCCTTTTGAGGCAGAAATTCACCCGATCTAATTTTTGTTCTTTGCTCCAGTCTGTAAAGAAGTCCATCGGGAACATGATATTTTCTTCCACGGTGGCGAAATCGAACAGGGCGCTTCCCTGGAAAAGCATTCCCACTTGCGTCCGGAGCTGTTTCTTGGCATTCAGATCCAATTTGTTAAACAGAAGGTCATCGTACCAGATTTCTCCTTTTTCCGGCTCGAAAAGTCCTACCAAACATTTGAGAAGCACCGTTTTTCCCGATCCGCTCGCTCCTATTATGAGGGAACATTCTCCGGGATTGTACCGGATGGAGATATCTTTCAAGACTTCTTTTCCGTCGAATTCTTTATATAAATGTTTTACGGTAATCATTTCCTCATCGATAATTATTATAGCATGATCTTAGTGATAATCAGGTTGAATATCAGAATCAACCCGCTGCTTACGACAATGGCTTTCGTACTGGATCTTCCCACTCCCAACGACCCTCCCGAGGCATGATATCCGTAAAATGAGGAAATCGAGGTGATGATGAAGCAAAATACGGCGGTTTTGGTCATACTGTAATAGATATAGAACGGCTTGAACGCGAACTGAATACCATCTACATATTGGGACAGGGTAACCATTCCCGTAAATATCACGATCAAGGCGCCTCCCAGCAACCCCACCATAAAACTTTCCAGCATCAAAAACGGACTTAGGGTAGTGGCGGAGGTTATTTTGGGAAGGATCAGATAATTGGCGGAATTGACCCCCATGATTTCCATGGCGTCTATCTGCTCGGTAATGCGCATGCTGCCTATTTCCGAGGCGATGTTGGATCCGATTTTTCCGGCCAGGATCAGGGCGATCATGGTGGAACAGAATTCCAGTACCAAACTTTCCCGGGCCATATAGCCTACGTACATTTTGGGAATAAACGGACTTTCGAGATTGTTGGCTGTCTGTATGACGATTACCGCGCCTATGAAAATGGAGATGATACTAACGATAGGGATGGAGTCCAGTATGAGTTTTTCTGCTTCCACGGCATATTGTTTCCAGAAAATCTTCCATTTTTCGGGCTTCTGGAAAACTCTTTTCATCAGCAGATAGTATTGTCCCACCAATTCCAGGGTCTTTTTCATCGCAAAACTAAATTTCGTGCAATTTACACATTTTTTTATTTATTAAATAATTGTTAATTTCGCTTGATATTCCTTTAACATATATTTTGAAATTTCTATATAATATAGGGATCCGCTTATATCCCGCCTTTGTAAGAATTGCGTCCGCTTTTAATGCGAAAGCCGGATTATTCTACAATGGAAGAAAAGGATTGTTGCAGAGAATCGCAAAGGAAGTCCCCTCGGATGTTCCTCTGATCTGGTTTCATTGTTCTTCCGTAGGGGAATTCGAACAGGCCCGGCCGGTGATGGAATGGTATAAAAAGGAAAGACCCGGTTATAAATTGCTCCTGACGTTTTTCTCTCCCAGCGGATACGAGCTGCGTAAAAATTATGAACTGGCGGACTGGGTATATTATATGCCTGTGGATACTCCTGAAAATGCGAAAGCCTTCGTCAAGGCGGTCAATCCCCGCAAGGCCATTTTCATCAAATACGAGTTTTGGTATAATTATCTCGAAGCGCTGAAGGCGAACAGTACGGAAATCTATATCGTTTCCGCTATTTTCCGGCCTTCCCAGATATTTTTCAAATGGTACGGAGGATTCTTCCGCAGGATGTTGAAAAATTATACGCGGTTTTTCGTTCAGGATGAACAGTCCCGGGAATTGCTGTCGGGAATAGGCATAAAGGAAAACGTGGTAGTAAGCGGAGATACCCGTTTCGACCGGGTCTATCAGATTACCCGCAACGGCCGGGAGTTGCCGTTAGTAAAAAAGTTCAGCCAGTCGGCCCTTACTTTTGTGGCGGGCAGCACCTGGGAGCCGGATGAGGAATTATTGGCGAAGGTGCTCAGGAATTTTTCCAAAGTCAAGCTGATTATCGCTCCCCATGAGATACATAAAGAACATATCTGTAAGATAGAGTCCCTTTTTGCCGGCTCCGGATACAGGATAATGAAATATTCCGATTTCGATAAGGAGATATCTCCCGACGGATGGTCGTCCGGAGAAATCCTGCCTGATGCAGAGAAAAAATTGGAGCATGCCAATGTGCTGATAATCGATTGCTTGGGCGTACTTTCCACGGTGTACCGGTACGGACGGTTCGCTTACATCGGGGGAGGATTCGGAGTAGGAATACACAATATTCTGGAAGCGGCCACTTACGGGGTTCCGGTGATTTTCGGACCTAACTATCATAAATTCAAAGAAGCGAAAGATCTTGTCTCCTTAGGTGGAGCTTTTCCGGTTTCGGATCACACGCAGCTATATGATATTGTGGGGAAATTGACGGCGTTGCCCGAATTCCGGGAAGCTAAGGGAGCTGTCTGTCGGGAGTATGTGGAGAAAAATCTGGGCGCTACGGCGAGAGTGGTGGAAAATATCGAATAAAAATTTTAAAAATCCGTAAATTTTCTATTGCGGTTCGTAAAATACGTAAAATATCCGTTTCCGTCCCGGGAATCGGTAAATCCCGTTTAATTTTATTCCGTAAAAATTCCGGAGGGGAAAGGATGTTGTGTAAAGTGTATTGCGCCTGTTGCCGGGGTATAGAGGTAATTACCGTTACGGTGGAAGTGGATGTGACGGACGGGATTTCGTTTTTTCTGGTGGGGTTGCCGGACAGCGCGGTAAAAGAAAGCCAGCAGCGGATCTCCAGTGCCTTGGGACGGTACGGTTTCAGGATACCGGGGAAAAAGATAGTGATTAATATGGCTCCTGCCAATATCCGGAAAGAAGGATCCGCTTTCGATGTGGCCATTGCTATCGGGATAATATGCGCTTCCGGACAAATCCGCATTCCCCGCACGGACGAGTTCATCATTTTGGGAGAATTGGCTTTGGACGGATCTCTCAGACCGGTTTCGGGCGCTCTGCCGGTAGTGCTGCATGCCCGTGAAAAAGGATTTCGGGGCTGTATCCTCCCGGCCGCTTCTGCCGGAGAAGGCGCCCGGATAGAGGGGACTACGGTTTTCGGCGCGGATAATCTGGGCGATGTAATCCGTATTTTATGCGATCCCGACAAGGCAGCGGATAAAGTGGCGGTTTCTTTGCCGGAGGCCGGAAATGTGTCGGAAGCTCCAAAACGGGATTTCGATTTTGCGGATATCAAAGGACAGACATTGGCAAAGAGGGGATTGGAGATAGCGGCTGCCGGGGGACATAATGTCATTATGATAGGAAGTCCGGGGGCCGGAAAAACCTTTATGGCCAAATGTATTCCTTCTATCCTCCCGCCCATGACCAAAGAAGAATCGATAGAAACAAGTAAAATCTATTCCGTGGCCGGCCTGCTGGATTCTTCCGGCGGGCTGATGCGCGATCGTCCCTTCAGGGCGCCTCATCATAATTGTACGGTGGGGGCGCTTACCGGCGGCGGGATGCACGGGATGCCGGGAGAGGTATCCTTGGCCCATAACGGAGTGTTATTTTTGGATGAGTTTGCCGAATTCAGCCGCTCCGCTTTGGAAATGCTGCGTCAGCCGTTGGAGGATGGAGCCATTCAGATATGCCGCGTGCAGAACAAGTTCCATTATCCTGCGTCTTTTATGCTGGTAGCCTCTATGAATCCCTGTCCCTGCGGATATTTATGGGAGGGGACCGGCAGATGCAGATGCAGTTCTTCGTCCGTAATGAGATACATGAACCGCGTTTCCGGTCCGTTGCTGGACAGAATGGATATTCAATTGAATGTCAAACCGGTATTGTCTTCCGAGATGGTTTCGGACCGGGAAAGCGAATCGAGTGCGGTGATAGCGGAGCGCGTAAAAAGAGCCCGGGATATCCAAAATGACCGTTACAAGGGGGCGGGATTTTTTACCAATGCGCAAATTCCCCCTGCGCAGATGGAGAGGTTTTGTAAAATAGGGGAAAAGGAGAAGAAATATTTAGAGACCCTCATCTCCCGTTTGGGCCTGTCGGCTCGCGGATATACGAGAATATTGAAAATTTCCAGAACGATTGCCGATCTGGATGGGGAGGAATTTTTATCTTTGAAACATATTTGCGAAGCCCTCCAGTTCCGGAGTCTGGACAGGAACTCTTTGGACGGGGCTTCCGTTTAAATATATTCTGATATGCTGAAATTGATTAGAATCGATGATGCGGGAGAAATTTCCCGGGCTGCGGCCGAGTTTGTGGAATATATTTCCTCCTCGGATCTTCAAAGTAATATTTTCGCTTTTTTCGGACAGATGGGAGCCGGAAAAACTACTTTCATTACGGCGCTTTGCAAAGAGCTGGGAGTTTCGGATACGGTCAACAGCCCTACTTTTACTATCGTAAACGAATATAGGGCGGCCAAAGGATTTCCCGTTTATCATTTCGATTTTTACCGGATCAACAAATTGTCCGAGGCTTATGATCTGGGGTTGGACGAATATTTTGGGGGAGAGGGTCTTTGCCTGATCGAATGGCCGGAAAAGATAGAGGAAATTTTACCGGAGGATGCCGTCAGGATAGAAATAAAGGTCAATGAGGACGGAAGCCGGGAATTACGGATCGGAGAAAAGGGCTGACAAGTCCCGTCTTTACGATTTCACCCCTGTCGAAGTTCATTCCGGCAGGGGTGATTTTCAATTTCGGAGGCTTGTGGGCCTCTTTATTTTTACGGTGTGTGGCGAAGCGGTATTATTCTTCCGGATATAACAGATACGGTTTGCGTTGCTGTCTGAATTTCTCCACGTCTTCCGCCCATGTCGCCTTGATCTGGTCTGCGGTTTTTCCCTCTTCGATCATTTTCCTTACATAGGCCTGGCCTATTTCCAATTCGAACATCGACCTGAAGAAATGATCTCCCAGATTGAGATTATTATAGGCATCGATTATATATTCGAGATTTATCCCTTTTGCATTGATCTCTTCTACAGACGGTTCCGTCCTAAGATCCACTCCGTAGCATACTTTGTCCAATTGCGGAGGATTTTTTGCACCCGGGATGCTCCGGGGGGTAAAACTATATGAATATCCCTTCATATTGGGATGTCCGTACATTTGGAAAGCCTTGTCGGTGCCGCGGCCGAGACTTACCGGAGTAGCTTCGAAATAGCAAATGGAAGGATATAAATAGACGGAGCGCATATCCGGAAGGTTCGGAGACGGTTTTATAGGCAGCCTGTATAATTTCGCATGCGTATAATTTTGGCATTTGATGACGGTCAATTTACATTGGAGGCCGTCACTCAGCCATTTTTCACCGTTTGCCATTAATGCCAGCTCGCCCAAGGTCATTCCATGTACTATCGGGATAGGAAGACCTCCCACGCCCGATTTGTATTTCATATCTAAGATAGGACCGTCTATATAGAATCCTAGCGGATTGGGACGGTCGAGTACGATCATTTCTTTTCCCTCCCGGGCGCATGCTTCCATGATTTTGACCATGGTTACATAGTAGGTGTAGAACCGGGTTCCCACATCCTGAAGGTCGTAAACGAGAACATCGAATTCGTTCATTACCTCCTGGGAAGGCCGGGAACTGTTCCCGTCGTAGAGGGAACGGATCGGAATGCCTGTTTTTTGGTCGATGGAACTGGCTACATGTTCTCCGGCATCCGCGTCTCCCCTGAATCCGTGTTCGGGCGACATGATGCAGGTTACATTTATTCCGAGCGCAATCAGCGTATCCAGCACATGGGATTGGGGCGTAACCATGCCCGTCTGATTGGAAAGGATACATACCTTTTTGTCTTTCAGAAGCGGCAGATAGCTTTCCAGATCCTGCGCTCCCGTCAGAATATCTTCCGCATAATCTATTTTCTCTTCTCCGGGGAATGTCCCGATAGCATTGGGAAGATTCTTATAGGGGGAGTCCAGCACGGTTCCGATGCCCTTTTCCGGGGCGGATCCGCCCTCTTTTCCCGAAGAATTTCCGCAAGCCGAACAGATGAAGACCGTTGCGGCGAATAGCATTAAGAAAGGTTTTAACATACGATGATTCTTTAAACGGTTCAATAAATAATCTTATATTGCAAAGTTACTACAAAAAAGTGAAATGCGGAAAGATATAGTGATAGAATTGAGTTACAAGGGTTTTGGTTGAAGT
>CANRID010000019.1 GCA_947630665.1 uncultured Bacteroidales bacterium
CCTCGCGATCGACGGTCACCATCTCGGTATGAATCGTATATACCGAGGAGAAAAGCCGTTTGCGCCAATCGCATTTCGCCCGCAGAACATACTGGATATAGTTCAGGCAACTCCGATCGCCCTGCTGTCTGTATCCTACGACAAAAGCAATCTTCTGGGGATTGAAGCGCAGGCCCGCCGGTTTCTTTTGCAGGACGGCACGGATGGCCAGCTCCTTGTCGGTCAAATCCATCTCGAACTCCGCACGCACGAAGGCCAACCGTTCCCGATCGATGAAAAGCCGGCCCGCAAAAAGCGGATAGTGCGCTTTTCTCTGCGGACGGAAAGCGATGATGTACTGCATTCGGCCGTCGATTTCGGTTGTACCTTCCATCTCGAACAGATAATCATCCAAATAGTCCGGGTCTAACAGCGCATCCGGATTCTTGGCTATGTCTATAATTATGGCCAAATTCGGGCCACCCGCCATCTTCACCGACAGCGTATCCTGAGGGCGTTGGCTCATCAACTGCCGGCCCTTGAGTACCTTCACCCGATCGTCGTATATCGCACGATTCGCATAGGAGGTCTTGAAAAGTTCCATCATCGCCTCCGAAACGCCGACATAACGGCGGCCTTTCTGCACGGTCTCACGATAAAACAGCGTCAGCATATTCGCTTCCGACGGATAATTCTGTGCGACTTTGTCAAGCGCCTCCGAGACGATCTGACGCGGATTCGCGCCATAAATGACCACCTCCGAAAGCATCGTCTCGGCCGGTTCCAACCAAACGGTCAACGCATCGCCGACCTTACCCGGATAGAGATAGCCCGAAACATAACCGATGTGCGAAAACTTTACGCGCCGGAAATCGACCGTCGGGAAACGTAATTCGAACATACCCTCGGCATTGCTCACCGTGCCGATATTCGTTCCTTCAAGCGTGATATTGACATGCGAAAGATAGCGGCGGCTCTGCCGGTCTTTCACCACGCCGTGAATGACCGTCTCGCTCTCCGAGCCGGAAGCGGCGGACAAGGCGACCGGTTGGGCCGTCGCAATTCCGCCTCCGAACAGACCGAACAGGGCGACAAGCAGCAATACGAATTTCAAATTGGTTTTCATGGTCATAACCTCACTAAAAATCTATTCCCTGTAATCCGACGGATTTACGCCCAAATTCTGTTGCACATAGCGACTGAAATAGGCGGGCGACGAGAAGCCGAACATATCGGAAATCTGCACGAACGAGAGCGATTTGTTTCGTAACAGGCGAGAAATGTCGAGAATCGTATGACGGTTGATCCAATAGTTGGCGCCGTATCCGCTGACCTTTTTCGACACCTCCGACAGGTATTTCGGAGTGATGCACAGACAATCTGCATAGTAGGATACCTCCCGATGTTCACGGTACGCTCCCTCTTCCAACATTTTCAGGAAACGGTTCATGATGGAGGCGTTCTGTGTAGAAATGTCGCTCTGGCCGTACAGGGCAGCATGGAAATCGAAGAAATCGAGAATGGCCGCCTGCATGGCATTGATGAGCGTTTCCCGATAAAAACGGTGCTGCGTATCGGCGATGCGGGCTTCCAGCAGTTCGAAATCCCGACGGCAGACGATTTGCTGTTCCGGCGTGAGGTGCATTACGGGATTGAGGAACAGGGCCAGCGCCCCTTTCATGCCGTAATTGCTTTGCGGCGTAGATAATTCGATGAACTCGGGTGCGGCATAAATGATCTTGCATCGGAAATCCTCCGAAGCATGTACCTTATCAATCATTTTCCGTTTGCGGACAATCGACAAATCCCCGGCATGCAGTTCAAAATCCCGCTCGTTGAAACGGTAACGGCACGTCCCTCCCAAGCAGAGCAGATGCGCCAGGTATTCCTCCTCGGAATCCATGCTCACCATGCCCAACCGGTCGGTAACGATAATATCTTTTTTGCATTCCATGCCGCAACCGCTTGATTCCCGACTGTAAATATACAAAAAAACCGTATAAGTTGAAAGACAAGGTAATATTTGCATCGGAAGCCGGTGCTGCACTGAAAAACAGAGCCGCACTCATGCCCGGTTTATATCCATCCGGATGCGCCGGGCAGCAGGATACAGATTATTGGAACGGTTTCCTATATTCTTCACGAATCCCAACCCGGCTCCCCGATAAGCCAACAGCACGTATCCTGCAGGCGCCTCAGGAAAATGCAGCGTCTCCCGCGAAAGAAATTTCAATGCGTCCTCCCGAGAGACTTCCACCGTAAAGAACGCCTCCTGACGGAGCGCCCGGGAAAATGCCAGATCGGGATGCGGTACATAATCCTTCCCTTTAATCTGCGCGACTGCGACACCCGAATAAATACAATTCAGCCGGCTCTCCAAAAATTTCATTTCCTCCGCCTGTCCCGACGGGTAAGCTTTCAGCAGATCTCCGGCCGTAACCAACATATATCCGGGCGACACATACGGACACTCTGCCACCGCATATTTGTTTTTTCTTTTCCCGCACGGCCCTCTTTCTTTTACTCCATCCGCACGGCCCCCTTTCTCCGAAGGTTTGCGCAGCAATGCGAAAAACTGGCCTTCCCCTTCTACAAGCCCGGGAACAAACTGGTATCCTCCGCGTTCCGTACGGACGATGCCGTATGCCGGCTCCTGCGAAGGAAAAACTTCCAACAACTCCGCCCCCAGTTCCTTTTCTAAAAAATCCAAAGCGCCGTCGTTCTCCAACCGATTGAACGTACAGGTAGAATAGACAAAATAACCGCCCGGTTTAAGAGCCCCCCATATATCCGAGAGAATACGCTGCTGCCGGCCAGCGCAGAGCTTTACATTCTCAAGGCTCCATTCCCCGCAGGCTCCGGAATCCTTGCGGAACATCCCCTCCCCGGAACAGGGAGCATCCGCCAGAATCAAATCGAAATATTCTCCCAGTACGGAAAAGTCCCGGGGATCGTTGTCAGTTACCAGCACATTCGGATTCCCCCAGCGAGCCATATTCTCTGCTAATATGCCCGCCCGGCTTCTGATGACTTCATTGCACACCAATATTCCTTCCGGTCCCATAAAACCGGCCAGCTGGGTGGATTTTCCGCCGGGCGCCGCGCATAAATCCAGCAACCGCAACGGACGCGACCAAAACGATTTTTCATACCGTTCCACCGCTTCCCGGATCAACTCTAAAAACATGGATGAAGCGTCCTGCACATAATAAGCGCCTGCATGAAACAGCGGATCGAGTGTGAAAACGGGTCGTCCCGACAAATAAAAACCTTCCCCGCACCACGGCACCCGCCGCAGGGCCCGGTCGGGGAAAAAAGACTGCGCCGCACTCATGATACCGGAAGAGTCTCCTTCGTCTGCGTTCCCGGCAATCCGTGCGGCTTTCCAGCCGTTCACACGAATACTCACAACCGGAATCCCTTCCGACAAAGTCCTTATCAATACCTCCGCGTTTTCCTCTCCCAAGCTTTCCCGGGCCAGATCCGCGAACTTCTCCGGGACAGGAGTATCTTTTATCTCCCGGTTCATTGGCTATCAGAACGTTTTTCTTCGAAAATCCAGGTGCAATAATTGGCTCCCCACAGATCGTACCGGGCAAACTGGGACGGCAGCTTTTGCAAAAACCGATGCCAGTCCCGTGCTTTCCGGTCGCTCCAATATACTTCGGCGATAGCGGACATCCGCGGGAAAAGCCCGTATTCCAACCGTTCCTTATGCGGAAAATATTCGGTCCACATACATCCCTCCCCTCCCATCAACAACGACGGGTCGGCTACGGAAATACTGTCGGGAAGCGGCTCGAAACCATACACTTTTTCCAAAGATACCGTCCGGGACTTATGACACAGGGTGTCTTCTTTCTCTTTCTGCTTTATATTCAGGTAGCTGTAAGCCGCCGGAGCCATAATCGCCCGGTGGCCCTGTTTCATCGCCCGGTAAGCTCCTTTCTCATTCCGCCAGCTCATTACCACCGCCCCATCCACCAGTCCGTTATCCACCATTTCGTCCCAGCCGATTACCGTCCGGCCCCTTGCGGTAACGACATCCGATACCCGGCGGGCAAAATATTCCTGCAACTGTTTCGTATCTTTCAGCCCGTGTTCCTCCATGAACCGCTGCGTAGCCGCGCTCTCCTCCCACCACCGGTGAGCGCATTCGTCCGCTCCGATATGGATATACTCTCCCGGAAACACATCCATCAGCTCGTTGAATACATCTTCCAAAAAACGGAACACTTTTTCTCCGGGCGCAAGCACATTGTTCTGCCGGTTATAAATTCCCCAGGTAACGGCCGGCTTCACCGGTTTGTCCGGCTCGGTCCCGAACTCAGGATAGGCGGCCAGCACCGCCATGCAATGCCCCGGCACATCGATTTCCGGCACTACGGTAATATAACGGCGGGCCGCATAATCTACGATTTCCTTCATCTGCTCTATCGTATAGAATCCGCCGTAACGGGTAGAATCGATTCCCTTGCCGGGAAACAGGCCTATAATGGTTCCCTCCCGGTACGCCCCCAATTCGTTCAGGCGCGGATGAGAGCGGGATTCCATGCGCCATCCCTGATCGTCCGTCAGATGCCAGTGGAAATAATTCATTTTATGCAACGCTATATAATCTATATATTGCTTGATATAGCTTACAGGAAAAATATGCCGCACCACATCCAAATGCATGCCCCGGTACTCAAACCGGGGAGCATCCTTCAGCCGGACACAGGGGATCTGCAGGACAGGGGCCGTCGCATCGGACGCCGTATCTCCGCCGGCTGCCGCACCGCTCTTGCAAACCGGCAGCAATTGCAGCAAAGACTGCACCCCGTAAAAAAGACCTTCCTCATTATAACCGGTAATCTCTATATATTCAGGCGACACCTTCAGTTCATAAGCGCCTTTCGGAGCCTGAGGTTTCTCGCTGATATTCAAGGTAATAGCAGATCGGTGCGGAGCGGACCGTCTCTCCTGAAGGGCCAGCCCGTAATATTGCCGGAGATAATTTTTCAGGAACGCGACGGAATTTTCGGCCCCCGCATCCCGGTAAGAAACAATAACCCCGTCCGACAAAGGAAAAGAACCCTTTGTCCTCTTCATTTCCAAAGGCTGGGGAATAATAGCAACATCATTTTCCATAGTATCAGGGCTTTGTACACGATCCGGCCCCATACCTGCGGCTCCGCAGACAACCATGCAGAGTGTCAGGCACAAATATTTTATATAGCAATCACCAATCATCGGAAAGCCGTATCCGGATATCAATTATAACGGGTTATATCATTCAAATCAAAATCGGCCGGAGAGATCTTGCCGGCAAATGCCAGCCCTAACTGATCCGTCAGCCGGTCCACCGCTTCCTGGAGCTTATTGCCCAGCATCATCTTGATCATAAAGGTCAGCTCCGCCTCTATCTCGATATGGAAATCGGTTTTGGCCACATCCGTCGCCTCGAAAAACACCTTTATCCTGAACGGGAAAGGAGATTGTCCGTACTGGGTATAGACTACCGATGAAAACGGATTCCGCTCCGCTATCTGCAATCCCATCCTGAACCCTTTCACCTCTCCTTCTATGGTATCTTCCGTGGCCGTAACCCCCTCTCTCTTATCCTCAGGCAGATTCCTCACAAAATTCCTCATATCCGAAAACCCCGAATATAATATATAAGCCGGCTGATCCACCGTTATCACTTTTCCTTTTATTTCCGTTTTATCCATCTCTTTCAATATTATTTTTATCCCGACAGCCTCTTTCCCGACGGTTATTTTCCCCAACTTTCCGGGTTGATGCGCCATTGCCGCAGCATTTCCAGATCTTCTTTCCTGATATAATTGCACTCGAGAGCCTGTTCCAGCAATACCTCATAATGGCTCAAAGTATATAACTCCACATTGGCATATTCGAATGCCCTTCTGGATTTGATAAAATTATAAGTGAAAATCGCGACCATTCCCAAAACAACGGCTCCGCTTTTTTGAAGACAATCTACAGCCGACAGACTGCTGCCTCCGGTGGAAATCAGATCTTCCACCACCACTACGCGGGCTCCTTTGGGAAGATTGCCCTCGATCTGCGCTCCCGTACCGTGATCCTTGGGTTTGGGACGTACATACACGAATGGCTTGCCCATGGCTTCCGCCACCAATATCCCGTAGGCGATCGCTCCGGTAGCCACGCCGGCGATTACATCCACCTCTTTAAAATGCTCCTGAATGATTTTTACGAAAGCCTCGTAAACGATCTTACGGGCTTCGGGATATGACAAGATTTTCCTGTTATCACAATATATAGGGGACTTCCACCCGGATGCCCACGTAAAAGGATGCTCAGCATCCAATTTGACAGCGTTTACATCCAACAACTGTTTAGCTACGATTTTTTCAATAGGTTCCATAATTTACAATATCATCTTTTGCAAATCTACATAAAAAAGGCGTGATTTCTATACCGATAGAATAAAAAGATAAAGGCAACCACAAATTATCTGTCATTGCAGTGGCCCTTGATGCACACAAAGATATCATATTTTTGTGTATCAACGGAAGAAAAATAAACCCTATCTTTGTCGGGACGAAAATAAAACCGGATTCAAATTCTATGTACAATATATATTTTGAAAACAGAGTGCTGGAAGTGTGCGATATGCCGGAGGTCCCCGCGTATGGGCCGGATGCCGTAGTGTATCATTTTCCAGAACTGGCGGATCTGGATGCTTTGCCGGAATTATTTGCCGCTTCCCCCAAAATCGGACACCTGATCGTTCCCGTTCCCGACGGACGAATGGAAGAAGGATTCCAACGGATCTGCAAAGCGTACAAACAGATCAACGCCGGCGGAGGATTGGTTTCCAACGCAAAGGGAGAATATCTGCTGATTTTCCGCAACGGATATTGGGATCTGCCCAAAGGGAAACAGGAACCGGGAGAAGATATAAAAACGACCGCCCTGCGGGAAGTAGGGGAAGAATGCGGTCTATCCGATATAAAGGCGCAGGAACTGATTTGCATTACACGCCATTGCTACCGGCAGGACGGAGTGCTGATTCTCAAACATACTCACTGGTATCGGATGTTCTGTCCGGACGCTGCAATTCCCGTTCCTCAACGGGAAGAGAACATACAGCAGGCCGTCTGGATTGCAAAAGAGAAACTGTCTTTTTATACAGACCGTACTTATCCCTCTATCCGGGAAGTATTCGAAAAAGCCGGGTTGCTCTAATCGCTGATCCAAGCCGCAGACCGGGCCGGATCCCGGATACCGATACGGAGGGAGCCTCAACACTGCGGAAACGTTACCTCAAATCCGTAACTACGGCATCGGGATATTTCTCCGGATCCAACCTGAACAGAACCGGGGATTTATCGGTCAGGGGCCGGAAAGAACGGATAGAAGCGGTATATTGTGAACCGTCTATCGAAAGGAATTCTATCCTTACGGGAATATTTTTATCCTTTTCTATTAAAATATCGATCCGGACATAATTGTTTTCGGCTTCCCGGGGAGTCAGCGTCACCTTTTTTACCCCCTTGCCGCCAATTATTTTCACTTCTGTCCCGACAGTTACATTATAAAACCGGTCCGTCTGTTCTAATATCGAGAACGGATTTTCCAGTACATCCTGTTCCTTCGTATTATTCTCGGCGATTATCAATTCTTCCTCGCCGGGTTTATAGATCCATTTCACCACTCCGTCGGACACTACTATCAAATCGTCAGGAATCTCCATCCGGAATTTGTCGCCCCATACGCTTACCGTTCCCCTCTCTTCATATATCTTCTTCCCCTGGCCGTCCGTTGCCGAGAAATCGAACCCGATCACCGTTCCGGCTTTTATATTCCCGGCCGCAGCCGCCAGAATATCCGTTTTCCCCTGGCCGTACGCCGAGGAACACACCACGAGAAGTATCGATAACCAAATTTTTTTCATTTCACATCGCAATTTTCAGAAGTATCCCGACAGACAATTCCGGAACGGTCTAACCGTAAATATCCTTAATATTGGCCAGCCGCTGATCCAATTCGGACAGATCCCCCACTAACACCTGCCGGGCCTTGCTGCCTTCGAAAGGTCCTACGATGCCTGCTATTTCCAGCTGGTCCATAATCCGGCCAGCCCGGTTGTATCCTAAATTCATTTTTCTCTGGATCAAAGAAGTAGATCCCTGCTGATGCATGACCACAAGTCTGGCGGCTTCCTCAAAAAGACTGTCTCTCCTATTCAGGTCCGGCGTTCCGACCGAACCATTCCCCTCACCGTCCTTTTCTTCTCCGGTATATTCCGGAAGATAATAAGCCGTACTGTACCCCCGCTGATTCCCGATGAAATCCACGATCCGTTCCACTTCCTTAGTATCTATAAAAGCGCATTGCACGCGGGTGAGTTCCCCTCCCGTAGAGATCAGCATATCTCCGCGACCGATCAGCTGATTGGCTCCCACTTCGTCTAAAATGGTCCTGGAATCGATGCTGGAACGAACCATAAAGGCGATCCGCGCCGGGAAATTGGCTTTGATATTACCCGTAATCACACTGGTGGTAGGACGCTGCGTAGCGATTACTAAATGAATCCCGATAGCCCGGGCCAATTGCGCCAAACGTGCGATTGGTTCCTCTATCTCCCGGCCCGCCGTCATCAGCAGGTCGGCGAATTCATCTATTACCACCACTATATAAGGCAGATAATGGTGTCCCTTAAGCGGATTGAGCTTCCGCTGGAGAAACTTTTCATTATAATCCTTTATATTTCTCACATAAGCCATCTTCAGCAAGTCGTATCGGCTATCCATCTCCTTGCACAAAGACTTGAGCGTATAAACCACTTTCTGCGTATCGGTAATAACCGGATCATCCGCATCCGGCAACTGGGCCAGAAAATGCTTCTCCAATTTGGAATAAAGCGACAACTCCACTTTCTTGGGATCTACCAGAACAAGTTTCAGCTCCGACGGATGTTTCCTGTAAAGCAAAGAAGCCAGAATCGCGTTCAATCCCACAGACTTACCCTGTCCCGTAGCTCCAGCTACCAGCAAATGGGGCATTTTGGCCAAATCGAACGATTTCACTTCGTTGGTGATGGTCTTGCCCAACGCTACCGGCAAATCGTAATCCGCCTCCTTGAATTTTGGATCATCCAATACGGAAAGCATGGAAACCGTACTCGGCTTTTCATTCGCCACCTCGATACCCACCGCATTGGTTCCGGGAAGCGTTACCACACGAACTCCTTTTGCAGCCAATGACAACTGGATATCCTCTTCCAGCCGCTTGATCTGGGACACCCTTACTCCCGGTGCCGGCACTATCTCATACAAAGTAACCGTAGGGCCTATACGCGCCGAGATTTTCGACACTCCTATTTTATAATTCGCCAAAGTCTTGACGATTTGCCGGTTGTTTTTCTCCAACTCATCCCGGGATACTTCGAACCATTTGCCTTTGTAATCCTCCAGCAAAGAAAGAGGAGGAAACTGGTAAGAGGAAAGATCCAGCCGGGGATCGAAAAACATGGAAAGTTCTTCCTCGGACAAATCCTTCAGGAAATCTTCGTCCTCTTTCTCTTTCTGCTGTCCCGTCTGCGGACCCGCATCCTCTTCCGTTCCCGCTCCCGAAACGACCGGACTGTCGGGAGCCGACAGTATTTCTAATTGCGGTCCCTCGCCCGGCAGGGAAGAATCGCCGGACCCGGTACTTTCCGTCCCTTCCGGATTCTTTTCTTCATCCGAATTTCCCGACAGCGGGTTCCCGTCATCGATAACATTTCCGTTTTCGTCTCTGTAAATTACCTCAAAAGGAACCATTTCATCTCCGGTACGCACGTCCGCTACCTCTCCCGTCTCCGTTTTTACCCTTTCCTCCGCTCCGGCATCCTCCGTTACCGCCTCGGATCCGGTATTCCCTTCAACCTCAACATCCTCCAGATTTTCCTCCGGCGTTTTCCGTTTTTCCTTCTTAGGACGGGGAGCCGTTATTTTATCGATCCAGCGGTTGAATTTCGCCACTAATTTATTGTCTATAATAATGATCCAGATAATCAGGGCAATAAACAGAAGAAACCCGGTACCCAGACTCCCGATCATATTTTTCAGCCATTCATTGATATAATGCCCGTAAGATCCGCCCGTCCCGGAGCCGAACCAACTGTCGAATTTCGTAAATGAGAAAATAAAGGAAAAGGTAACCGATATCAGGATGCACCCGAAAAGAGAAAGAAAGAACAAGCGGATCAATCTTACTTTTCTGATTTTCAGACAAAACAAGGCAACTCCCCCAAAGAAGAACGGAATAATGAATGCACCTAAACCGAATAATTTGGATATCAGTAAATTAGACCAATACAAACCGACACGGCCCCCTCCATTTTCGACATCCAGAAACGAATTCAAGACCCCTTCGCTCTCCAACAGGCTCTGATCCTGCGCCCACGTAAATAAATAGGAAATCAAAGAGACCAGCGTATAAACGGCCAAAGCCAAGGCGGCCAGTCCGCAGACCAAATACAATCCGTCCTTTCTTTTGGGAACCGCAGTTTCGGCCCGGGCCGTCTCTTTCTCCAATTTGGTTAGCTTCTGTTTTTCTTGTTTAGCCATCGTAAGTCGCATTTCCGGACGGATCCGTATGACCGATTCCGCGCCTATCTGTTATTATTTTTCCACCGTTTGTTATTATTGTTATTATTGTTTTTCCCTTTACGGAAATTAAGGTTCCGGTTCTGGTTATTATTCCTCGGATGCACGTGCATTTCCGTCTGGCCGGTACCGATATGGACATCTTCCGGTACGGTAATCCTGCCGTCGGAAAGCCGGTAGATATCCTTGAAGATCGTCTCTTCCGATACGGAATCCTTATTCCAGATCAGATATTGCTGTTTCATATAGGAAGCGAGGGTTTTGATCATATAAGTTTTCACCTCATCATCTTCCCGGGCCGCGATTACCTCTATCATATTCTGGATATTCCTGCCGTAATGCGCCGCCTTGATCGGACTTTTCTGCAACGGGATGGGATCAGGCCGGGTATGGAGAGTCTCCTTGGTAGGGGTAGGATAAGGAGAATCGATATCTATCTGGAAATCGGATATGATCTGCACATGGTCCCACAATTTATGCTTGAAATCGTTAATGTCTCTCAATTGGGGATTCAAGGTACCCATTACGGCCACCACCGCCTGAATTTGTTCATTCCGTTTCTCTTTATCCGGCAGATTCTTGACATAGTTGATCATTTCCTGAACATGCCTTCCGTATTCGGGCATCATCAACTTTTCTCTTTGCGTATTATAATCCATGTTACCTATAAAATTTTATACAAAGGTAACAATATCTATTGGAAATTATGTCTCATTATAAATTATCTTTGCAAGATAAACCGTAGAAATTCATGAAGAGCGATTATAAAAATATCCTTGTTACCGGAGGACGGGGGCAGCTGGCATCGGAACTGGAACGGATAGTAAAAAGCCAGGGCCTTTATGCGCAATCCTCCGGAATATGCGGGGAGAAAGGCTTGCGGGAGAGCGACTTTATCTTTGCCGGCAAATCCGATCTGGACATTTGCGATGCAAAAGCTGTCGGGACCTGCATAGAGAAAAACGATATCGGCCTTATCATCAATTGCGCGGCTTATACGGCCGTAGATAAAGCGGAAGAGGAACCGGAAGCCGCCCGCAGAATCAACGCTACGGGTCCCGGAGTGCTGGCACGTCAGACCGCCCGGTACGGAATCCCGCTGATTCATATTTCAACGGATTATGTTTTCGACGGAAAGAACTGCCGTCCCTATACGGAAGAAGATCCGGCGCATCCCGTTTCCGTCTATGGAAAAACCAAGCTCGCAGGAGAGAAAGCGGTCATAAGAAGCGGATGCAAAGGCGTGATCATCCGTACCGCCTGGCTTTATTCCCTGCATGGAAAAAATTTCATGAATACGATTACCCGCATAGCGAAAGAGAAAAAAACGCTGGGGGTCGTGGCGGATCAGACCGGCACCCCTACCAATGCCGCGGATTTAGCGAAAGCCATTCTGAAGATAACAGAAGCCGGAGTAAGCGGGTATGCGGGAGAAATTTTCCATTATTCCGGAGAGGGAATATGTTCCTGGTATGATTTCGCCCGTAAAATCATCCGGCTGCAAAACCTGCCGTGCGAACCGTATCCTATCCGCACCGGCGAATATCCCGCCGCAGCGCCCCGCCCTTTTTATTCCGTTCTGGATAAAGACAAAATAAAGAAAGCCTTTTCCTTGGAGATTCCTCATTGGGAGGATTCTCTGGAAAACCTGCTGAAAGAGAACAAATAAGCGGATTTTAAGATGAAAGAGAGAACGGGTCGTTTTCCAGTTCCTTCTTTATCTCGCATAAAAGAGGAGCGTTCCGGTCCTTGTCCGAAAGGATGATTTCCCCGGCGGGCATTTTCCAATCGATTCCTATGGAAGGATCGCACCATAACAGAGAACCCGCGGAAGAAGGCTCGTAAAATTCATCGCATTTGTATTGGAACACCGTATGGTCTTCCATAACCAAATAGCCGTGCGCGAATCCTTTCGGAATAAAGAACATCCGTTTATTATCACCGCTAAGTATTTCGGCATGGTACCGGCCGAAAGTAGGCGAGGAAGGTCTCAAATCCACAGCCACATCCAGCACCTTGCCTACGGGAACCCGCACTAATTTGGCCTGGGAATATCTGCCTTTCTGAAAATGAAGTCCGCGTAAAACGCCTTTGGCGGAACCCGATTCATTATCCTGAACGAAATGCACGCCGGGAACGATTTTTTCAAAATCCCGGGCGGTGTACATTTCGAAAAAATATCCCCTGTTGTCTTTGAAAACGACCGGTTCCAATATCAGCAGACCTTCTAACTCCGTTTTTATTACGTTCATCCTTCCTGTTTTTAAATCAATTACCGCAAAGGTATAAAAAAAGGCATAATATTACAGATGATACGGCTCGCCAAATTGCCAAACAAAATCGTGCCAAATTGCCAAACGATTTTGCGCCAAATTGCCAAATTAATATTGTGATTTATATGATTTACAAATAATTTCGCTATATTTGCAAAAACTACTATTAATGGAATACAAGAATCGAATAGCAGATAAATTATTGCGCGACAAATTAGAAGCAATGGGAGCTGTCTTAATAGAAGGTCCAAAGGCTTGTGGTAAAACGACTACAGCTGAACAACAGGCTAAAAGCACTATTTATATGGATGACCCAAGCAAACAAGAGCAATATAAACAAATGGCACAGACCAACATCCGTTTTTTGCTTCAAGGAGAAACTCCGCGCCTGATTGATGAATGGCAACAAGTTCCTCAATTTTGGGATGCCATTCGATTTGAGGTGGATCACAGAGACGAAGACGGACAATTCATGCTTACAGGGTCGGCCGTACCTGTAGATACCAAAGAAATACATCATACAGGAACCGGAAGATACGGATGGCTTACCATGCGCCCCATGAGCCTGTGGGAATCAGGTGAATCTACTGGCGAAATCAGTTTGTCAGATTTGTTTCTTGCACCGGACAAAATAGGAGCTTCAAATAAACTCACATTACCGATGCTTGCATTTCTCGCTTGTCGTGGCGGATGGCCTAAATCCTTGCAAAAAAAATCGGAAAAAGCTGCATTATTGCAAGCGACAGAATACTATAAAGCCATTACAAGTAGTGATATATCGCGAGTTGATAACGTGAAAAGAGACGAGGGACGCGCAAAGAGAATTATGCGTTCATATGCCAGACATCAAGGCTCTCAAGCAAGCATTGCAACAATTCTTGCTGATATATCAACAAATGAAACGAAAGATGTCAGCGATGAGACAGTAGGAACATACCTTGCTGCTTTGCGAAAAATATTCGTGATAGAAGATATGCCTGCATGGAACCCTAACCTGAGAAGCAAAACAGCGGTACGCACATCCGACACCAGATATTATGTAGATCCTTCAATAGGAGTAGCAGCCTTAGGACTCGGGCCTAATGATCTGATCAATGATTTGAATACATTCGGATTGTTCTTTGAAACGATGTGTATCCGGGATCTTCGTGTTTATGCCGATGCTTTGGATGGCTCGGTCTATCATTATAGGGATAAAAATGATTTGGAATGTGATGCCGTGGTGCATTTACGTAATGGGGCTTATGGTCTTGTTGAAATAAAATTAGGCGGAGAAAAACCAATTGAAGATGGGGCAAAGACATTAACTGCACTTGCCAATATTATTGATACCTCTCGAATGAAAGCACCGGCATTTTGTATGGTATTGACGGGTATCGGCGACTTTGCTTACAGGAGGACAGATGGAGTCTATGTTGTTCCTGTCGGATGTTTGAAAGATTAATATGGATATTGGCCCATCAGCCCGCTTTAACACTTACCCGATTAAGAATACATAAAAACACCCGATTTCGACCGTTTCGGGTGCAAATCGGGTGCTATGCTTGCAAATTATTGATTATCAGTACAAGTTGTGGAGTATAGCGGACTCGAACCGCTTACCTCAACACTGCCAGTGTTGCGCTCTACCAGATGAGCTAATACCCCATTGGGACTGCAAATATATAATTTTTTCTTTATTCCGCAAATTTATCCGGCTTTTCCGAATTTTGTTAAAACAAAAAGGCAACCCTTCCGAATTGCCTTTTTAGTAGCGGAGGCAGGACTCGAACCTACGACCTCCGGGTTATGAGCCCGACGAGCTACCAACTGCTCTACTCCGCGATATATTTCCGACCTTTGAAACAAAGGTGCTTTTTCAAATGGAATTACAAATGTATAAACTTTTATTGAACCATGCAAATTTTTCTGCATATTTTCCGTTTTTTTTCCGCATCCGATTCCATTATGGCCGCATTTCGGGATGTTCCACGCGCCGTTTTTCTTTCAAAGCACAGGCGGAACTATTTCAGTACGCCGGCCATTTCCTCCTTCCCGACAGTCTGCTGCTCGCCCGTCGCCAGATTCTTCAGACTGACCGTTCCCCGCGCCATCTCATCGCCGCCTACGATAGCCAAATAAGGGATTCCCTTTTTAGCGGCATAATCGAACTGCTTTTTCAACTTTACATTATCGGGATAAATCTCGCAATTTATCCCCGCCGCACGCAATTCCCGCATTACAGGCAAAGAATAGGCGGCCTCCTGCGGCCCCATATTGGAAAACAGGACTTTCGTCCCTTCTATGGCATCCTTAGGGAATTTGTCTAATCCCGACAATACATCGTATATCCGGTCGGCTCCGAACGAGATTCCTACGCCGGACATATCCGGCAATCCGAAAATACCCGTCAGATCATCGTACCGTCCGCCTCCGCAAATACTTCCGATGGCAAAATCCAACGCCTTCACCTCGAAAATAGCCCCCGTATAATAATTCAAGCCCCTGGCGAGCGACAAATCGATCTCTACCTGCTGCCGGATGCCTGCGGTTCCGATCAGGCCGATCAATTCCTCCAGCTCAGCCACGCCTTTCATCCCCGTAGAAGAATCCTTCAGCACCGTCCGGATAGCATCCAGTTTCTCCTCTGCCGATCCTTTCAACAAAAGCACGGGCTCGACAACGGAAATTCCCTTTTCATCGATACCCCTTTCCCGCAACTCCGCCTTCACGGCATCCAATCCCACTTTTTCGATCTTGTCGATAGCCACCGTCAGATCCGTCAATTTGTCGGGATGACCTATCGCCTCCGCCAATCCCGAGAGGACTTTACGGTTATTGATCTTTATACATACGTTTATTCCCAATTTTCCGAACACCTCGTCCGCAATTTGCACTAACTCCAGTTCATTCAACAGGGAACGGCTTCCGATCACATCCACATCGCACTGGTAAAACTCCCGATACCTTCCTTTCTGCGGCCGGTCCGCCCTCCACACAGGCTGAATCTGATATCTTTTAAACGGAAACACCAACTCATTCTGATGCTGTACCACATACCGGGCGAAAGGGACCGTCAGATCGTAACGCAAGCCTTTTTCACACACGTTCAGAGCCAGGGCGTTGCTGTTCCCCTGCAAAGAAAGATCCACGCCGGCAAAAGCGTCCCCGGAATTAAGGATCTTAAACAATAACTTATCCCCCTCTTCCCCGTATTTGCCGAGCAAGGTGGAAAGATTCTCCATCGCAGGAGTCTCTAAGGGACTATATCCGTATTTTCTGAAAACGCTGCGGATCGTATCGAATATATAATTCCGGCCGGCCATTTCCACCGGACCGAAGTCTCTGGTTCCCTTGGGAATACTTGGTTTCTGAGCCATAACAAACGATAAAATGTCATATTAATTCTGCGGAGCCGTATTTTCCGCGAAGATATTTGTCTATCGAGCGAGCCGCCCTGCGTCCCGCACCCATTGCCAGAATCACAGTAGCCGCGCCGGTAACCGCATCCCCCCCTGCGAACACTCCCTCCCGGGAAGTCGTTCCTTCCTCATCCGCCACGAGACCGCCCCGGCGAGTTCTCTCTAATCCGGATGTCGTGGAAGCGATCAGCGGATTGGGAGACGTACCCAAAGCCATGATCACTACATCCGCTTCCATGTCGAATTCCGAACCCGGAACGGGAACCGGAGCCCGGCGACCGCTTTCATCGGGATCCCCCAATTTCATGGATTCGCACCGGATTCCCTTCACCCAACCGCGCCCGTCGTCCAATATTTCCACGGGATTGACTAACATCCGGAATTCTATCCCCTCCTCCCGCGCATGATGCACCTCCTCTTTCCGCGCGGGCAACTCCTTTTCCGTCCTCCGGTAAACCACCGTCACATGCGCTCCTAAACGCAAAGCCGTACGGGCCGCATCCATCGCCACATTGCCTCCCCCCACTACACACACTTTCCGGCCCACATAAATAGGCGTATCGGAATCCTCCTTGTAAGCATTCATCAAATTATTGCGGGTCAGGAATTCATTGGCCGAAAATACCCCGTTCAGGTTCTCGCCCGGTATTCCCATGAATCTGGGAAGCCCGGCCCCCGATCCTATGAAAACGGCTTTAAAACCTTCCTTCTCGAACAGATCGTCCACCGAAAGCGTACGTCCTATTACCACATTGGTCTCTATCGTCACCCCCAATGCCCGTACATTATCCACTTCGCTTTTCACCACTTTCTCTTTGGGAAGCCTGAATTCGGGAATTCCGTATTCCAGCACGCCGCCCGGTTTATGCAATGCCTCGAAAATGGTTACCTCGTACCCCGTTTTCGCCAGATCCGCCGCACAAGCCAAACCGCTCGGCCCGCTCCCGATTACCGCCACCTTTATCCCGTTGGAACTTTTTCTTTCCGTAAAACGCACTCCGTTCTCCCGGCTCCAGTCCGCCACGAATCTTTCGAGCTTCCCGATAGCAACCGGCTCGTTCCGGATTCCCAGCACGCAGGCGCCCTCACATTGATTTTCCTGCGGACATACTCTTCCGCACACGGCAGGCAAAGAACTGTCGATAGCGATAATGCGTGCCGCCTCCCTGAAATCCCCCTTTAGAACTTCCTGTATAAAAAACGGAATTTTCACCGCCACCGGACAGGCGTTCATACAAGCCGGCTTTTTACAATTCAGGCACCGCGACGCCTCCAAAACGGCCTCCCGCTCGTCATATCCGTAACTGACTTCCTCGAAATTCCCCCTCCTTGCAGCCGGATCCTGTTCCCTTGCCTGTACCCTTGGTATTTTATTACTCATTCTTCTTCCTTTTTATTTTTGCATTTCCCGACAGCCATTTCCTGCCCCGGAACGCCGCTTTACCGGCCGAGTCCGATCCGGCACTTATGGTCGGATTCCACCTCCTGATCTTTATACATTCCCTGCCTGCGCATCGCCTCATCGAAATCCACCTCATAGGCATTGAATTCCGGACCATCTACACAGGCGAACATGGTTTTGCCCCCCACGCTCACCCGGCAAGCCCCGCACATACCCGTACCGTCCACCATCAAAGTATTAAGGCTTACGATTAAAGGCAGATCATATTTCTTTGCCGTCAACGTCACGAATTTCATCATGATCATAGGACCTATCGCCACGGCCCTGTCATATACGCGGCCTTCTCCCATCAACCGGTCCAGCACGCCCGTCACCAGCCCTTTTTCTCCCTTGGAACCGTCATCCGTACAAATATGCAACCCGTCGCATACGGCTTCCATCTCCTTTTCCATAATCAGCATGCCGGCCGTTTTCGCTCCTGCGATCACCTCCACCCGCGCGCCTCTTGCATGCAAATATTTAACCTGAGGATAAACAGGCGCTATTCCCAATCCTCCGGCAATAAACAAGAATCTCTTGCCCCGAAGCTCTTCCTCTCTCTCATTCACGAATTCGGAAGGCTGTCCCAAAGGACCCGCCACATCCATCAGTTCATCTCCCTCTTCCAGGTGGCAGATCTTCCGGCTGGATGCGCCCACTACCTGCGTAACGATCGTAACGGTCCCTTTCTCCCTATCATAATCGCAAACAGTCAAAGGAATCCGCTCTCCCTTCTCATCCGCCCTGACAATCAGGAACTGTCCCGGCATAGCCGCCTGTGCCACTCTGGGAGCCTCCACCTCCATCAGACATATCTGCGGCGCCAACTCTTTCTTCTTAACAATCTTATACATTACCCGATTAATTTCTTTTTCGATTATCCAAATTCAACCGGCGCGAACCCGTGCCGGATGCCGGCGCCCTGTCTTTTACCTCTTGCTATTAAAGCGGCGCTTCCTCCAGCGATTTGAAGGAATATCCTTTCTTCTTGAGGTACTGCACGATCTCTCCCAAACGATTATACAATTTATCGCTCCGCTCGTCCTCCACTCCCGGATGAATGAGAATCAAGGCCCCGTCGAGACCGTATGCCTGCTCATAGGAATACAACTTATTGATCAGCTTTTGCGACGGCTGGTAAGACGTCATGGACGGTACGGTATAATCCGCCGGAGTAGCGGTCCCCGGAGTATAATTGACCACCCGATATCCCATATTCTCTATGATATTCACACTCTCGCGGTTATAATATTCATAAGGGGGCAGAAACCATACGGATTTTTCTTTCGGAATCCCCAATTTTTCCAGCTCCCGTGCATTTTTTATGATATCCGCCTCTATCTCTTCCCGACTGACTAACATGGAATCCCGGTTCCCCCACGGAGCATACAACAAATGACCGTCCGAATGACCGCCCACATAATGCCCGTTGCGGATGATATCGCGGATCAGGCCGGAATGTTCCGCCATACGCATACAATTGCCCGTAAGGAAAAACGAACCTTTGATGTTTTCCTTTTTCAGCGTCTTCAATATTTTCTGTCCGCCCTGGAACATGGAATCGGCGGTAAAAACCAGATAAATAGTTTTTTGGGAAGGATCCATCCTTATCACCGCTCCGTAATCGTCCTTAACCGTCAGGGGTTTCTTTTCCTCCCGGCCCATATTTTCCAAAGCCGCAAAATAATACGCCAGACCGGCCGTACCGTCCATCGTCGGTTCGTTGCTGGCATAATCCCCTATATCGTCATGATATACGGCGATTCCGTTATTGAAGACCTCATATAAATCTTTTTTCCTGAGAGAATGGCCCGCCCGTTCCATAAAAACCGTACGATACACCGGACCGTCCACCAGACCGCCGGGAGTCAGATCCCCTTTTACCACCGTATAGGAAGAATGAGGCTGGGACGGATAGTCCCCTCCTAAAGGATATCCCACGATCATGGAAGTTCCCCACGGATTGCATCCCAACAACCAGTCGCGCAAAGCCATTTCCATCTCCACAAAAGCGGTATCTCCCGTTACCTTATTATAAAGCCGGGCCTGCGTAACGGCCGCCGATACCAAATTATTGGAACACCAGATATACGGAATCCCGTTCATGAAAGGATCCTCCGCCGCCCGGTTCCGCAACACTTCCAAACCGGAACGCATAAACGCCGCATATTTTTCCCGTCTGGCCTGATCGGACGATTTGGCCAGATAATAATGCCCCAGATTTATGAACGGATAGTACTGATAATGCCGTCCGCGCCCCAGTTCCATCCAAGGTGAAACGGGTTCCAGCTCTCCCCAATAATCGGCTTTCTTGCCCCAGGTTTCATCTCCCGTAAAATCATAGATCGTAGCGGCGGCCAACTCTATATCGTCCGTATAGGTATCTTCCTCATAAAAATACGGAGAAACCAGGCAGGCGGTTTGAGTATTCCCCGGCTGCTCTTCCGCAAAACGGTAAGCCTGTTCCGACTTCATCTGCATGATTCCCGCCATTTTGGGATCTATATCCTTAAATACCCTGGCACCCAAGGCGAAAGCGGAAGCGAACTTGCCGGCGGTAGAAGCCACTCCCGTAGTCCGGTTGATCCATTTTCCCAATCCCTGAGGTTTCCCCGTCACAAAATAAACGGGACGCCCCTCTCCTTTTCCCCAACCATAATCTACACTGTCCCGATAGGGAAGCCTGAACCCGGCATGGTCGCGGTCGTCCGCTATTTGATTGAACATCACCTTATCCTCGGGATTCATCTTTATAAGCCATTCCAACCCCCACTTCGCCTCGTCCAATATATCGGGAATGCCATTCGCCTTCTTCTTTCCACTGGCATCGTAACGGTCCTTAAACACCGATTTATCCTCCTGCTCCATATACGCGAACAACAATTGATAAACCGCCGTAGCGGAAGTAGGAACATATTGAAGATAATCGGTAGCATCGTGCCACCCTCCCGTCACATCTATTTTTTCTCCGTTGCGCGAAGGATGATCCACGATATAGCCGTCATGCTGATGACACACCGTATCATTGTAAGGATTATATCCGCAACGCTGCTGCCTCATATAGACCAACAGGAAATCCGCCAGATTATCATACACATCGGAACCGATCCGGAAATTAGGAGATTTTCCTCCCCCGCACACGATATAATATCCCCCTTCCTTTTTCAGAGAAGAAAAATCCAATCTGAAAGCTCCTTCCATTCCCCATTTCTTACCGTCAGCCGGTTTCCCGACGCCTTTGAACACGGTTTCACCCGTTACGGCATCATGGACCGTAAACTCGCCGTTGCCCGGATTTGACACGGCAATATACACCGCAATCTTTTTGTCTTCCGGCAAATATCCGGCCTGATTGATCCGCACCCATTCCCGGGCCGGGAGCGATGCCGCAATCACACAAAAAACAAAGCTCAAAATAAATTTTTTCATATTGCAGTCCTTTTAAATTTCATACCGGTTTCCGGAAAATCATCATCTCCGGGGATGGGGCGAATTTACGATTTTTTTTCATATTCCAGGCCAAAAGACCGTTTACTTCCCGGCTGCGGGAACAATCTCCTCTGCCGTGAATCCCTGTTTCTCAATTTCCTCTTTCAATTGCTCCTTGGTCACTTTCTCGGGAAGATACTTGAACCATACGGTCCGGGTATCCAAATCCACTTTCAGGTCCTTTACGCCCTTGATATACGGCAGCATGGCATCCAATCTCTTTTTACAATTAGCGCAATCGATGGAAACGGAATAAGTGACTTCTGCCTCTTGCGCCTTTTTCTTGACATCCTGCGCGACAGAGGAAAATGACACGGTCAAAGCCGCGATCAGCATTGCTGTAAAAATCTTGAACGGTTTCATAACGATAAATTTTATTATTGTTCTATAAATGTTCATTTGCGTAATCCGGCACTTTATCTGTCCGGATCATATAAAAATCATTTCCACACGGATACCCGTATGCCGGCATATACCATCGCTCCCATCAGCGGGCCCCATATCATGGATGAATTGAATTTAACGGAAAAAGGATCGTCGGCATGCAAAATCGGATTTTTCTGCATATAATCCGTAAGGTTCTCCCCTCCCACATAAATATCTATTCCCTTGAATTTCCGGGTAACCTGCGCATACAGCATAGGATATACGGGCGACTGGCCGCCTCCCATAAACCGGGGCAATGCGCAAGGGCCGTTCAACTGCAGGGTAGCGTCGAAAATCCACTTGCTCATAGGCGTAGCGTACTGCAAATTCAGAACTCCCTTGTATTTGCTCATCAACGGACGGTCCGTCACCCCTTGGCCGTCCATCTCCACTTTGGCATTCGTATAACGGAAAGTGGCAAGAATAGTAAAGCGTTCTATCGGTTCCAAGGATAAATCGATCTGGTAAGTATCCGTAAATGAACGCCCGTGACTATTGTAAAAGCGGACGCTCGACAAATCGGGATCTTTATCCCAGTCCACGATCAATTGACTGTTAAAGCTCGTGCGGAAATAATCGAAACCGATATAGGAATTTTCTCCGCTTCCCAAAGGAAAATACCGGGTCAGACTGCTGCCGAATGTCCATGCATCTTCCATTTTCTGTTTTTCCTCCATGACTATTTTCCGGCCGGAGGACAACACTCCCAGATTATCCGCAATCACATTCGGCATCCTGTATCCTCTTCCGGCGGTAAGACGGAAAATCAGATCCGGAGAGAAAGAATATTTAATATTGGCCCGGGGTGCGAACATCCAGCCGTATCCCGTATGATAATCTAACCGGAGTCCCGCCACGATGCTGATCTTCTCTTCCAAAGAATAAGTATATTCTCCATAGACGCCTAAAGACTTCTCGATGCGGCTCAGCGGAATAAGGTTCTCATCCGGCATTCCGTCCACTATGATGCGGTCCAGCACATTCTCGTTGAAATGATCGTACTGGCCGCTGATTCCCAACGTATATCGGTGGGCATCATTTATCCGGCTCTGGAACATTCCGTTAAAAAACACCATATCCTGATGGCCGTCGTAATTTTTAATTCCGAAGCTGGATTCCGTTTTATAATAGGAATAATCCGTTACGAACGCGACATTGGTAGATCCGTCTCCGTTCAGCGGAACCCCCACTTTCACGAATCCGTCTATACCGGTATTGTCTATCTGCGAACCCCATATATTTTTATGATAGGCCTCCAGATTATCGTTCATTCCCTTCTCAAAATCCATTTGCCCGCCGATTCTTCTGTCATTCACGGCTTTTATCCCGAATCTCACCTGCGCACCGCCCGGCGAGAAATAAAGCCACCGGTTATCTATATTAAACTGCCGGGTAAGCGGATCATTCCGGAAAGAATCGTGATTGGAATCGTACTTTTTCGTATCCGCCGAAACATGCCCGAGTATGACCGTACTCCATTTTTGATTCAACTGTAACGAAGACGCCACATTGGCCTCCGTTCTCAAATTGCTGTTTACAAATAAATTCAGGAAAAAAGGAATTTCATCCGTAGGCTTGCGGTGTTCTATGTTAATCTGGCCGGTAAGGGCTTCCAGCCCGTTAATGACGGACGAGGGGCCTTTGGATATCTGGATGCTTTGCAGCCATTGTCCGGGAATATAGGAAAGCCCGAATGGGGAAGACAGGCCGCGCATTACGGGCCGGTTTTCGTCCAACATCTGGGTATAGCTTCCCGACAGGCCCAGCAAACGTATCTGCCTGGCTCCCGTTATCGCATCGGAATACCCGACGCTCACGCTGGCGGAATTCTCAAAACTTTCCGCCAGACTGCAACAGGCCATTTTATAAAGCCCGGCGGAAGTGATTACTTCCGTTTTGACCGGCGTGCCCTTGGCTATGTAATTCGCTTCACTGCGTCCGGCTACCACCAAGGCGTCCAACTGATTTTCATCTGTCAGATTGAATTCCGCATAATCCTGACCGGGCGAAAGGACGACCGTATCCTTAGAATAACCTATAAAAGAAGCTATCAGGGTAATCTTTTCCCCGCTCAATTTTTTCAACACGAATTCGCCGCGTTCGTCCGCCGTAACGCCGCTCTTTCCTTCTACCCAAGAAACGGTTGCAAACGCTACCGGTTTTTTCTCCCCGCCGGACGCATCGGTATAAAATACCTTTCCCCTTACCTCCTGCGCAAAAGCCGCGGTGCCTGCAGCAACGAATACCGCCAGCAATCCACACAACAATATGATTTTATTTCTTATTCCCATTTTCAAACAAGATTTGAGAACCGGTAATTGTCGGGATGCTCCATATTCCATAGCAGAAACCGGATACGATATACCTGAACATAAGGTCGAAATTATGTAATGTCCCCTGTTCATCCGATACAAAAATATCATATTTTTCTTACATTTGTCCTGTCCCGACAGAAAAACGCAAAAAAATAATACTTTTACGATAAGTCCGTTGAATATAAAAATTTTAACATCTATATGAAAAGTTTTCTGAAAACCCTGCTCGCCGCATTCGTCGGTTCCTTAGCAGCCCTGTTCGTTTGCGGATTCTTCTTTTTCATCATAATCGGTTCCCTTGCCGTGCTGACAGACGAAAAAACGCCTGTCGTACCATCATCCGCCATATTGAAAATCGATTTTTCCCAGCCGATTACGGAACAAAGCACCGATGACCCGCTGGCAGGATTTTCGTTAGTAAATCCACAGATAGCGTCCAGAACACTGGGTATTCTCCCGGTAATCCAGGCTATCGAGAGAGCCGCCACAGACCCGGCCATCCGGTTTATTTATCTGAATCCCCAAAATATGAATATAGGGATGGCGCAACTTGAAGAAATGCGGAATGCATTGCTGGAATTCAGAAAATCCGGAAAACCGGTCATCGCCTACAGCGACAACTATTCTCAGGGAAGCTATTACTTGGCATCCGCCGCCGATAAAGTGTATATAAACAAAGACGGCACCGTCCTTATGTCCGGGTTAGGAAGCAATATAATGTTTTTCAAAGATCTGTTGGATAAATTAGGAATTCAGGTACAACTGATCCGGCACGGAAAATTCAAGGCGGCTGCGGAGCAATTCATAGCCTCTACCATCAGCAAGGAAAACCGGGAGCAGAACCAGGCCATGCTGGATGCTATCTGGGGAACATGGCTCTCCGACATCGGTGAAAGCCGGGACATCGATCCGGCGCATCTGAACGAACTGATCGACGACCTGCAGCTGGGCATGACGCCGAGTCTCATACAGAACGGCCTCGTAGATCAGGCGTTTACCCGTGAAGAAATGATCGGGCAGCTTTGCACGCTGTTCGAAGTGGAAAAAGAAAAGGATCTGCGGGCGATAGCCCTTGCCGATTATATCAAGGCCACGGCCACGACCGACCTCAAGACAAAGGACAAAATCGCCGTCATATATGCCACCGGCGAGATTACCATGGAGGGGAACGAGCTGTCGGCCAAGAAATATGCTCCCCTGATAGCCCAGGTACGGAAAGATTCTACCATTAAGGGAGTAGTGTTGAGGGTAAATTCTCCGGGAGGAGACACTCAGGCGGCCGAAATTATCGATAACGAACTGCAATTGCTGCGGGCCGTGAAACCTTTGATCGTAAGTTTCGGAGACTACGCCGCCTCAGGCGGGTACTGGATTTCCGCCCAAGGCGACCGGATTTTTACGGACAAAACCACGCTGACCGGTTCCATCGGCGTATTCAGTCTGTTCCTCAACTACGGGAAAGGGCTGAAAGAGCATCTGGATATCAACAGTGTGAGCATCACCACCAACCAGCACACGGACATGTTCAGCGGCCTGCGTCCGCTGGACGAAAAAGAGCAGGACTACATGAAAAATTTTGTAGAAACGATATACGGACGCTTTACGGAACTGGTTTCCGCCGGACGGGATCTGCCTTTGGCATACGTGGATTCCATTGGACAGGGAAGAGTATGGACCGGATCGGACGCCCTCAAAATCAAGTTGGCGGATCAAGCGGGCGGACTCCGGGACGCAATCCTCTATACGGCCGCGCGACTGAATCTGGAAAAGTTCCGCTTATTAGAATTTCCCGTACAAAAGACCTACATGGAAAAACTTCTTTCCTCCTTGAGCGACGCGGGAAGCAATGTACGGACGCTGACCGATCCCGCCGCCATGCTGGAAAAGACATATTCGGAACTCAAACAGTTCAACGGACTGAAGACATTCGCCCGGTTACCGTATATATACGATTTCCAATACTAAAATTATACGGAATAAACAGACCGCACCGGTGAACTCCGGGGCTAAAGAACGGATACTTCTATTTTCAGCGCCCTCCGGGTGGAAGCGTCGATTTTATAATCTTCGCTGATACCCAGACCGGCCAAACAGAAAATATCGCTTCCGTTTCCGCAAGCAAGCAGTACGGGAACGAGGGAGCGGACCGCATAGGGCACCTTTTTGTCTGTCAGATAATCGGATACTTTTTTTCTGCCCCGCATACCGTACGGCCTGAACCGGTCTCCCGGACGGAACGGACGGCACAATAGCGGGAAACGGAGGCGATCCGCAGAAACATACAAGATTCGGGGGCTGTCCCTCAAAATCTCCGCCTTATCCGGAAACGAATCCGTAAGCGAAAGCCGCACCAGCAGCTTCCCGAACCGGAATTCGGCAACCAGCGCCTCATTTTCAGAAAACATTTCTTCTTCTCGGACAGTCACTGGAGGAATTTCCCGCATTACCTCCGCCGGATAAATCTTAATGAATCCTCTCTCCTTCACCGCCATATAGGATCCCGACAAATACTGTTTCACCGGAACTTCCGCCGCAGCAACCGCCATCCGGTCGATCTGGGAAGCGCTGAAACCGTAAGGAGACATTATTTCATACAGCCAGTAAGGATAAAACTCCTCCTGCAACAACCGGGAGATATCGATCCGGGAAACCCCATAAATATCGGAGGCTTCCGGTTCTTCCTCCAACAACATCCTCTTTTCCTCAGCCAGACGGGACAAAATGCGGTTGCCCATATCGAAATACCGCATATCGCGGTTAAGAGTACGCACTACCGAAGGGTTTATTTTCTTCAATTGCCCGAATACTTCGTTTCGGATACGATTGCGGGCATAATCCGATTCCAGATTGGTTTTATCCGTCCTGTACGATATTCCGTTCTCCTGATCGTATCTTTCTATTTCCTCCCGCGTAAATTCCAGCAGCGGACGGATAATCCGGCCTCTGACCTGCCGCATGCCGCAAAGCCCTTTCATGCCTGTCCCCCGCACTATATTAAGCAGCAGGGTCTCGGCATTATCGTCCGCATGATGGGCTACCGCCAGATAATCGAATCCGTATTCCTCCATCAATTCTTCGAACCATCCGTACCTGAGTTCGCGGGCCGCCATCTCGATAGAGAAACCGCGCTCCCGGGAATAGGCCATCGTATCCACACATTTTGTAAAAAGCCTCAGAGAGTTATTTTTACACCATTCCTCCACATACGCCTGATCCGCCCGGCTGTCTGCACCGCGCAAACAAAAATTCATGTGGGCGACCGATACTTCCGGAGCTAAAGAGCTGTTGCACAACAAATGCAGCAGACACATGGAATCGGCTCCCCCGCTCACCGCAGCCAATATGCGCAAATTCCCGTCGGGAATCAGTTCTTTCAACTTCCTGTCGAATCTATCCTGCATCATTTTATTTCATTATTATTTTCCCGACAGGGGTTCCGGGGGCATCATTTATTTCTTGAAATTCCCGAAAGTATAGGAAAAGTTCAGGCTGAAAACTTCCTTGAACTGAACCCGGGGGGCCTGATTTCCGGCTTTATCCGCTATCAAGACATTATTATCGTATACAAGGTTCGTTCTCAAACCGGCAGAAAGGAATTTATTGACCTTGAAATCCGCTTGCAAATCCCAGTTGATCTGAATATTCTGCGGCTGATTCAGGTAATCGGAAAACAGGGTCAGCGTAGAATTGACCTTACAGTTTTTAAAGACTTCCATTTTGAAATCCCCCTTCAACTGCGCTCCCAACTCGAGCCTCACCGGCTCATCGGCTTCGTTACCGTATTTCTCCCGCAGGGACTCTACCGTTACGATCACCAAGCTGGCGGTTACCGGAGAAAAGTTAACGGAGAAAACATTCCCTTTCCCGGGCTTATAGTCCAATCCAAGCCCCAAAGAGGTGTAGGCCGGAGCCAGAAATTGCGAAATTCTCCGGGGTCCCGAAGAAGGATATTCGAAACCGGGCGAAAATTGCGATTTGAAATTATAAATAGCCGAAAAATAGAACTTGTCGAATGCATTGTATCCGAACTTGCTGTCCAGAATCACCTTGTCATCGCTTTTGCGGTAGCCGTCCTTAAAGGACTGGATAAAACCGTAGGCGAACTGGCCCCGGTTCTCCCAATACATATTCCCTTTGGCATAATTGATATGCATATTCAGATATGCGTTCATAGCGATCGACCCCGAACCTCCGGCCGCCCAATTCGTCAGGGATACCTGGGAAAAGCCCAGTTCGGTCAGCATTCCCTTGGTCCAGTACTTGGGAGGTTCCACCGGCTCGTAACTGATTACAGGCACCGGGATTCTGGAACCGATGGCCCGGATCAAAGCCTGGGAACCGCTCAACCGGAGCAGAGTATCCTGCAATACCTGTCCGTTCTGGGAAAAAACGCACGCAGGAAAAAGCATGGACAACAGCAGGAATATTTTTTTAACAGCAGGCGCCACCATCGTTGAAACAGTAATTAAAGCAAGTTCCGGATTCAAAATTATTCGTTATTCAAGACATCGTCCGAATTATACTTGTAGCCCATCCGTTTGCCGGTACGCATTTTGGCGCTTTCTATTTTGGCATTGATCTGTTCCACGCTGGCCACTTTTACCAGATCGAACGGAGGCACCAACAAATCGAAAGACAACGTATAAAGCATGGCGGATTCCACAAAATTCATAAGTTCTTCCCTGCACAAGACGATCTTTCCGAAATTGGAAATTTTCTGACGGCTTTGCCGTTTTCCTTCCACGAAGAAGAATTTATCTTTATTGACAAACATCCGGGCCACAAGATAGCCTAAATCCTCCACCCGATTGAATTTCAAGGAATCGGACAGAAAATTATACACGCTTATCACCCCGCAGTAAGTATTGTAAGGGCCTTCTTTCGCATAAGGATTTTTCCATACGGCATGATCCCGGTCGAATTGGAAAATATCCGTGTGCATGCTGAATATCAGCACATCGTCCGCAAATTTCAACTCCGCCTCGAACTTTCCGCGATCCCGGTACTCCAGCCGTATCCGCCTATCGTTGGTGGTTTCCAGCATTTCGTTCAGATCGTTGCTGATCTCTCCCAAAATCTCTTTCAGCTGATTGAATATCTCTAAAGACTGGTCGTAAACCTTCGCCTTGATTTGGGCCTTGTCGTTAAGTCCCGACAGTATTTTCTGTTGTGCCGAGGAACCTGCTGCCATAATGAATTTTTTTAAAGTTTTATATTTTATCGAATCAGTAAGCACGGGCGAAAATCACGCGCTGTCGGGAAGGCCGTCCGGAATAAATACATTTGCCCTCTTCCATGATTACGTCCGTATCCGTAGGAATACAGCGGATGGTCGCCTTGGTCTCCTCCTTGATTTTTTCCTCCGTCTCCCGGGTGCCGTCCCAATGGCAGAGCAGGAAACCGCCCTCCTCGATTCTTTTCTTGAATTCCTCATACGTATCCACTTTATAGGTATGGGATTCCCGGAATGCCAGCGCCTTTTTATAAATATTCTCCTGTATATCGTCCATCAGCGCCACGATATGCTGCGCAAGACCCTCCAAAGGCATCGATTCCTTGGACAATGTATCCCTGCGCACCACTTCCGCCGTATCGTTCTGCAAGTCTTTCGGTCCCATGGCCACTCTCACAGGAACGCCTTTAAGCTCCCATTCAGCGAATTTGAAACCGCTCCGCACATTGTCGCGGTCATCTATCCTTACGGTCAGCCCGGCCTTTTCCAGCCGGTCTTTCAAATCCTCCATCCGTCCGATTACCGCCGCATGTTCCTCTTCCGTCTTGAAAATAGGAACCATCGCCACATGCACAGGAGCCAGCCGGGGAGGAAGCACCAATCCGTTATTATCTCCGTGAGCCATTATCAACGCTCCCATCAGCCGGGTGGATACCCCCCAGGAAGTAGCCCAGACATAATCCAGTTTCCCCTCCCTGTTGGCGAATTTCACATCGAACGCACGGGCGAAATTCTGACCCAGAAAATGGGAAGTCCCCGCCTGCAGGGCTTTTCCGTCCTGCATCATCGCCTCTATACATAAAGTGTCCACCGCTCCGGCGAACCGTTCGCTTTCCGTCTTGTGCCCCACTACTACCGGCAACGCCATAAACTCCCTCGCGAAGCGGGCATATACGTTCACCATCCTGTTGGCTTCCTCTATGGCTTCCTGTTCCGTAGCATGGGCGGTATGGCCCTCCTGCCACAAGAATTCGGCCGTACGCAAAAACAGCCGCGTACGCATTTCCCAGCGCACGACATTCGCCCATTGGTTGCATAAGACAGGCAGATCCCTGTATGAGGTAATCCAGTTTTTATAAGTATTCCATATAATGGTTTCGGAAGTAGGCCGCACGATAAGCTCTTCTTCCAGTTTTGCATCCGGATCGACAATCACTCCGGGACCATCCGGATTTACCATCAGCCGATGGTGGGTAACTACGGCACACTCTTTCGCGAACCCTTCTACATGCTCGGCCTCCTTACTTAGAAAAGATTTGGGGATGAACAAGGGGAAATATGCATTCTGATGTCCGGTTTCCTTGAACATCTTGTCTAACTGGTGCTGCATTTTCTCCCATATCGCATATCCGTAAGGTTTAATAACCATGCAACCCCTCACCGCCGAATTCTCGGCCAGATCGGCTTTAACTACCAGGTTATTGTACCATTGGGAATAATTATCTTCTCTGTTCGTTACCTCTTTTGCCATTTTTTTGTTAATTAATAGATTAGATTTATCGATTCAAAAAGGTTATTTATGGAATAATTTTTGATATATTTGCATTAACTAAGCCACAAAAATACAAAATAAATTAAATTACAAGGAGGTAAAAATGAAAAACAACATCTTATTTCTTTTAGCTGCGGGTATTTTCGCCTTCTCCTCTTGTGGCACCTCTAACCGCGCTTCGTATGCCGGACTGGAATACCAGAACGGTATTTATTATACTCCCGACACCCGGGTGGAACAGGCTTACGCACAATCTCAGACAGAACTGTCAGATTTGCAGCAACAGACCCGCCAGACCATCGGCAACGGGAACCGCGCGGCCGGGTATAATGCCGATAACGGCGTGAAAACCATTTTTGTAGGAGATACCAATCGAGTAGATATCGATTATAATCCCGATATTACCTATTCTATCGTGGACGATGACGAAAGCTACGAAGCCCGTCTGAGAAAATTCGACAGCCCTTCCTATACGATCAATATCGATATGAGAACGGGATACGGGTGGGATGATCCGTGGTTCAATCCCTGGTGGGGGCCTTATTACAGTTGGTACCGCCCTTACAGCATCGCCTGGAGAACCGGATGGTATAACCCGTGGTGGGATTCGTATTATTCATGGTACGGACCGGGATGGGGATATTCCTGGTGGAACTCGGGATGGTACGACCCTTGGTGGGGATGGCACGGATGGTACGGCTGGTACGATCCTTGGCGGAGCCCGTGGTGGTACGATTACGGATGGGGCCCGGGTCCGGGTCCGGCTCATCACCATGGAGCGGATATCTATTACGGCAGACGCACTCCCGCTACCGGAGGATCTACTTATTCCACTGCAAACAGGCCGAACACCGCAGGAAGCACTTACAGGAGAAATCCTAACCTGAGCCAGATCCGCGGCAATACATACAATAGCGCAGGAAGACCGGCCGGACAGCCCGCCGCCAATACGAATAGCGGAGGAAGCATATATCGCAGAGGCGGCAACAACGGCATTCACAACGGGGCCGTTTACAATAACTCCGCCGCCGATAAAGGACAGGCCGGAACTGCCGCAAGATCGAACTACGGGACTTCCCAGAAAAACGGTTCATCTTCGCAAAGCAGCATGTACAGGCGGTCCGCAACTCCGGCAAGAAATAATTCGGGCACTACCGGAACGACAGTACGCAGCAACTCCGGAAGCACCTATTCCACCCCTGCACGATCCAATACCGGCACTTCATATAACAGAAGCGCTTCTCCGGTATATAACAGCGGCACTTACAGCACCGGAAGCAGCACCGGAAGGAGTTCAAGCTCCAGCACCGGCAGTTCGACGGTACGCTCCAGCGGGTCTTCATACAGAAGGAGATAATACGTTTTCCGGATGAATTTCAAGAAATTTCTCTTAAGAGAATATTCCCGGCTGACTGACTGATTATCGGGATACCTTAAAAATAAAAAAGCATGAAAAAAATATTAACGTATTCGATGATAACGATGCTGGCCTTTTCGGGGGGCAGCATGTATGCACAAGATATAAACGACGCCCTGCGTTATTCGCAGCAATATAATGACGGAACCGCACGCAGCGTTTCCATGGGAAATGCGATGGTGGCTTTGGGAGGCGATCCGGGAGCGTTGTCCATCAACCCCGCTTCCTCCGGAGTCTATCGGTACTCCGAGTTGGTCTTTACCCCTTCCATGACTTTTACCGACAGCAAAGCGGATTATCTGGGTACCCGGACTTCCGACAACCGGTCCCGCTTCGGCGTATCCAATTTCGGATACGTAGGATCATTCGCCACCGGCCGGAAAAATTCAGGGCTGATCAACTGGAATATCGCGATAGCTTTCAACCGCATCAACAACTTCACCTCCAGGATGTCCGCCACCGGCCGGACAGCGCAGTCGAGCTGGCTGGCCAGCTTGGCGCAAAGCACTGCGGGAATTTACGGCCAGTCCTTGGATATTAACAGCCAAAGAGATCCTTTTGCACAGAATCTGCCATGGAACTCCATTTTGGGATGGAATACCTCCCTTTTGGATACATTGCCGGATTCGGGATACGATTATATGGGGGCGACCGAAAATCTCGAAGGGTACAATATCGTTATCGGAGGGGAACTGGACCAGCGGTTCTCGCGGGAGAGCACCGGAAACGTTTCCGAGGCGATACTCAATTTCGGAGGCAACATTTCCAACAAGCTGTTCTTCGGAATCAATATCGGAATCCAGAGCATCTGGTACGAGTATAACGAATATTATTCCGAGACGGCCGTAAATCCTGCGGATTTCAACAGTAAATTCCGCCACTTTTCCCATTCGTATCACCAAAGCACTTCGGGAACCGGAGTCAACCTGAAAGCGGGCATCATATATCTTCCCGTCAAAGGTCTCAGGTTAGGCGCCAGCATTTCCACCCCTACCTGGACATATCTGTATCAAAAATGGGAAACGCGTATGACGTCCGATTTTACGGACGGATACAACCAGGATCTGCTTTCGCCTTTGGGAACCTACAATTACCGGGTAAATACCCCGTTCCGCTGGAATGCGGGCGCGGCTTACACATTCGGAAAAATAGGAGTGCTGAGCGCCGATTACGAGCGCGTGAACTATTCCAAAATGAAAATGTTCGACCGGGATGATAATGATTTCGTTTTCAATGAAGAGAATCAGCATATTGCAAATTCCTTCAAGGCATCCAATATCCTGAGGGCCGGAGCGGAGATCCGCGTTCATCCGCAGTTCTCCATACGGGCCGGATACCAGCTTTATAACGACACTTTCCGGGACATTGCGGCAATAGACGAAAATACCAGACCGGTTTATCAAGACCGGAAAATCAATACCAACATAGGGTCCTTAGGAATAGGCTATGCTTCGGAGAGCGGTTTCTTTGCGGATCTGGCCTACCAGCAGCAAATGAAAAAGAGCGATGACAAGTTTTATCTGTACGATGATACTCCCGCCCAGCCGGCACCGGAAGGAGTGAATAAGTCCGGTTACTGGAAACTGCTGCTTTCGTTGGGATTCCGGTTTTAGGACACGGAAAATCACGGCATTTTTAAATAGGAAATACTGTCGGGACCTTCGTTAAACAAAAGGTCCAGCACGGATAAATTGGGAAGAAAACCCTGCTTGCCGGAAAATACCTGGTAGTAGGGTTTTTCCATATTGCATTCCTGCAAAAATGTCTTCTCCTTATTTTTGGGATGGATCCTATCGCGCAAATCGGGGATTCCGGCAGGATAGGTTTCCCGATAGGATTCCGTTCCCGACAAACATACGGAAATTCCTGTCAGTTCCGCCAGCAATTCTGTCAGGCCGGTATTCAGATCCAGCAGATACTTCTCCTTGCGGTCCAGCAGCCCGAAAATATCATCCATATAATATTCGAAAAACGGAGACGATTGGTAGGCGGCCTCCAACGCCCGCTTATGCTGTTGCAGCCATGGCTTGGTATAATCGATCCGGATATCTTTTATATACGCCTTATGGGTTTTTACGTTCATCTGCGCATACTCCTGATATCCGGGAACCGGTTCCTCGGGAACGGTCCGCAGCACGGGCAAAGTAAGAACAAGCAACCCGTTGGCACTGTAAATATGGCAACGGGTTCTGTAAGATTGCTTCTGGTATATTTCACATTGTTCGATAACCGCTTTTTCCGAATTCGCCAGCGCGACGAAATACTCGACGGGAGGAAAATAGGCGGTACTGAGAATGCACTCTGAAAATCTATTATTCATCGGCGGCCACAGTAGGATTATACCGGATGATCCCCCGCTTGGAAGAAGCGATAAAGTCCAGAATCACTCTCTTTTCCGGAGTTTCCTCGAATTCTTCCTCTATTTTCTTGCAGGCATCGGACACATTCAATCCGCTATGATAGATCACCCTGTAAATATCGCGGATCCGCTCGATCTGTTCATTGGTGTAGCCGCGGCGTCTGAGTCCTATCACATTCACCCCCTCGAAAGAGAGCGGACGCTTGCCGGCCAGCACATAAGGCGGAACATCTTTTCCTACCAGCGATCCTCCCGACAACATGGCATGTTGTCCTATTTTGGAAAACTGGTGCGCTGCGGAATGCCCCCCGATGATCGCATAATCATCCACATCGGTTTCTCCCGCCAATCCTACATAGCTTACTAATATTACATTGTCCCCGATAACGCAATCATGGGCGACATGGGCGTAAGCCATCACGAAAGTATGGTTCCCGATAATCGTCTTTCCCTTCCCGCTGGCAGCGGTCCCCCTGTGAATGGTCGCACATTCGCGGATGATCGTGTCATCTCCGATTTCCACATACGATACTTCCCCCGCAAACTTCAGATCCTGAGGGATGGCTCCGATAACGGCCCCCGGAAATATTTTACAGTTTTTCCCGATTTTCACATAGTCGAAAATCGTAACATTGGGGCCAATCCAGGTACCTTCCCCAATCTCCACATTCTCCGCTATCCAGCAGAACGGGCCCACCGCCACATTCCTACCGATTTTTGCATTTGGGTGTATCACCGAATTCTCCATATAATTTTCGATTTTTAAGTATATAATTAAGCCCTCCCGCCTTTATCCTTCAGTAGTCCTTTGTTTTTATTTATTGTTTTTCTATCAATCCTTGTTTTTGATTACCTGGGCCACCATATCGCCTTCGCACACCAGCGCATCCCCCACATAGGCCTTTCCGTTCATACATACGATCGACCGGCGGAGCGGTTGGGTAATGGTAAGTTTGAACACCAGCACATCGCCCGGCACTACTTTCCTCTTGAATTTCACATTATCGATCCTGGCGAAATAAGTAGAATATTTTTTCGGTTCGTCCACTCCTTTGAGCACCAATATGCCTCCTACCTGCGCCATCGCCTCGATGATAAGGACGCCCGGCATTACCGGTTCCTCCGGAAAATGTCCGATAAAAAACCCTTCGTTTACACCTACGGTCTTTATGCCCACTACGTAATCTTCCCCTATTTCGGTAATACGGTCTACCATAAGAAACGGGGGACGGTGAGGCAACAATTCCTTTATACCGTTGATATCCACTACGGGAACGGCATTGGGATCATAATGCGGTACATTCGTTTCCATTTTATTTAAATTTTAAATATGTTTTAGCAATTTCCCTGAGCTGTCGGGCCACCTTCGTATTTATCTTATGCCCCGACTTGTGGGCGATTACCTTGGCCTTTAAAGGATATCCCACCAAAGAAAAATCCCCCATGATATCCAACAGCTTATGCCGGGCGCATTCGTTGGGGAACCTCAGCTCCAGATGATTCAGGTATCCTTCCGGAGCCCTCTCCAGCTTTTCGGTTTTAAATATATCCGCCAGCCTGTCTAATTCCGGCTGGGGTACCGGATGCTCTACGATTACGATGGCATTATCCAGATCCCCTCCCTTGATAAGATTGTTTTTAAAAAGAGGTTCCAGTTCGTGAAAAAAGACGAACGTGCGGCAGGGAGCGATCTCGGAGGCGAAGTCCGTATCTTCATCCAGCCGCGCATACTGGTTGCCCAACACCTTGGAATTATAGTCGATCATCAGATCCACGGAAAAATGGTCGTCCGGCATAATCGTGATTTCCGAACCCGTCTCCGGATCTTTGTAACGGATTTTTTCTTTCGGTTCTATATAAATCCTGGCCGCATCCTGTTCCCGGAGACCGTCTTTGCAGAACTCCTTGACAAAAGGCCGGGAACTGCCGTCCAGAATGGGAACTTCCGGAGCATCCAAAGAAACTAAGGCATTATCTACTCCCAACCCGTACAAGGCCGCCATCAGGTGCTCCAAGGTGGAAACCTTGACTTCGCCTTTCTCCAAAGTCGTTCCTCTGGCCGTAGTGGTTACATAATCCACCAGCGCCTCTATTACCGCATCTTCCCCCAAATCCGTTCTTTTGAATCTGATACCGGCATTTTCCGGAGCGGGCTCCACGGTCAGATTTACCGTTTTACCCGTATGAAGCCCTTTTCCCCTGAATGAATATTTGTTTTTTAAAGTATGCTGATTAATATACATATTTTCTTTTGAATCCGTTATCGACTTGCAAAGATATAAATTTATCTCGATTTAGGAAGTTTTCTGAATACGGCATACGCTTTAAGATATTCCTTATAATCAATCGCCGGCGTTCCCAACAACGCTTCGCCCTCTTTCCTGACATTGCCCAATACCCCGGCCTGTGCGCCCACGCTGGTCTTATCCGCAATAACGATATGGCCGGCCACCCCTACCTGACCGCCGAACTGGCATTGTTTTCCTATTTTGGCCGAACCGGCGATTCCCGTTTGGGCGGCTATTACCGTATTGTCGCCGATTTCCACATTATGGGCCACCTGTATGAGGTTATCCAACTTCACTCCTTTCCGGATTACGGTAGAGCCCATCGTCGCGCGGTCTATTACCGTATTGGCCCCTATTTCCACATCGTCCTCTATCACAACGTTGCCGGTCTGGGGAATTTTTTTGTAGGAACCGTCCTGCGTGGGGGCGAACCCGAATCCGTCGGAACCGATCACCACATTGGAATGCAAAATGCAATTGGCTCCGATCCGGCATCCGTCATATATTTTCACACCCGGATAGAGTACGGTATTTTCACCGATTACCACATCGTGTCCGATATATACCTGGGCATATATCTGGGCGCCTTTTCCTATCACGCTCTTTTTCCCTACATAGGAAAAATCGCCGATATACGCGCCCCGCCCTATCCGGCTGCTCCAGGCCCGCCTCGAAAAAAACGAGCGCCCGCTCCGGCGGCTGCGTTTGAGGGAATTCAGCAGATCCAGCAGAGAAGCTACCGCCTCATACGCATTATCTACTACAATCAGGGTGGGAGCTATCGGTTCCTTGGGTTTGAATTCCTTATTTATGATAATGATACCGGCTTTGCAGGTATAAAGATAATGTTCGTATTTCGGATTGGCCAGAAAACATATATTTCCGGGTTTTCCGCTCTCTATCTTTGCGACCGAAGACACTTTTACCTGTGGATCTCCTATGATCTCCCCGTTAAAATGCCGCGCAATCACTTCTGCAGATACTTCCATGGTCTGATATTGGTATTAAAATACAAATTTAGTAAATATCCGTCAATTGTCCTATTTTACGCAAATTTGCAATAAAAATTTGGATATCATGGAAATAATACTTATATTTGCGCGGATTTGAGACAAGGGATAAGGGGACGGGAGTCCCCTTATCGCATAATTGGGGGAACCGCAAGCGGGCAAAACACCATTACAGCAATATGATACGGAAAGAAGAGATAGAAAAGGCCGTCTCGGACTATCTGACAAAAGAAGGACTCTTTATGGTCGATATCGGGATCTCGGGCGATAACGATATTACGATTACCGTGGAATCGGAACAGGGAACGGTCTCCATAGACCATTGCGTAGATATTACGAGAATCGTGGAAGAGACATTCGACCGCGATCAGGAAGATTATTCCCTGACCGTCACTTCGGCGGGTCTGGACCAGCCATTCAAAGTGCTGGGACAATACAGGAAATTTGTCGGGAAAGAGGTGGAAATCGTTTTGAAAGAAGGGGGGAAAATCAAGGGAATCCTCTCGGGAGCGGATGAGGAGAAAATAGAAATCGTCTCCTCCAAAATGGTAAAAGAGGAGGGGAAGAAAAAGAAAGTGATCGTGGAAACGCATACGGAGTATCCTTACGGGAGCCTCAAATCTTGCAAACCGGTAATCAAGTTCAAGTAAAAAATTCAAAAAATTAATCAGATATATGGAAGGACTGAATTTAATAAGCACATTTGCAGAATTTAAAGAGCTGAAAAACATCGATCGTCCTACAATGATGAGCGTGCTGGAAGACGTTTTCCGGACACAGCTTGCCAAGATGTACGGAACGGCGGATAATTTCGATATCATCATCAATATCGATAAGGGAGACTTCGAGATATGGAAGAACCGGACCGTGGTGGAAACGGTGGAAGATCCCAACACGCAGATCTCGCTGGAAGAGGTGAAAAAAATAGACGATTCTTACGAAATCGGAGAGGAATTCGCGGAAGAGGTGAAACTGAGCAGCTTCGGCAGAAGAGGCATTCTGAATCTGCGGCAAAACCTGTCGGGAAGAATCATGGATATAGAAAAAGCGAATCTGTACAATACTTATCGGGACAAAATAGGAGAGATTCTGGTGGGAGAGGTTTATCAGGCCTGGAAAAAAGAGGTGCTGGTCATGGATGAGGACGGCAATGAGCTGCTGCTTCCCAAATCAGAACAGATCCCTTCCGACTTTTTCAGAAAGGGAGATTCCGTAAGGGCGGTGGTATCCAAAGTGGAGATGAGGAATAACTCTCCGGTTATCATCCTGTCCCGTACCGCGCCGGTTTTCTTAGAAAGATTATTCGAGCAGGAAGTTCCCGAGATTTTCGACGGGCTGATCACCATTAAGAAAATCGTAAGGATCCCGGGCGAAAGGGCGAAAGTGGCGGTGGAATCCTACGATGACAGAATCGACCCGGTAGGAGCGTGCGTGGGGGTAAAAGGCTCCCGCATCCACGGAATCGTGAGAGAACTCAAAAACGAAAATATCGATATCATCAACTGGACCAACAACACCCAGCTGCTGATCCAAAGGGCTTTAAGTCCCGCCAAAATATCATCCATCAAAATCAGCGAGGAAGACGGGAAGATATACGTTTCGCTGAAACCGTCGGAGGTTTCGCTGGCCATCGGGAAAGGCGGAAGCAACATCAAGTTAGCCAGTATGCTGGCAGGCATGGAGATAGAGGTATTCCGCGAGTTGGAGGAAGAGGAGGAGGATGTGCTGCTGAGCAAATTCAGCGATGAGATCGAAGAATGGATTATCGACGCCCTCCGCTCTATCGGATGCGATACCGCCAAGAGCGTACTCGCCCTTCCGGTATCGGATATTATGAAAAGAGCCGATCTGGAAGAAGAGACCGTTGTGGAAGTGCAGCGGATCCTGAGGTCGGAATTCGAAGATGAAAAATAGGTTTCGTCTTTTCGTTTATTTTTAGGTCGACCTCAAATCCGCAACTTCCCTCACGAAGTGCTACAGACTGAAGAGAAATGTTCTTTTGATTAGAAATCCACCCA
>CANRID010000020.1 GCA_947630665.1 uncultured Bacteroidales bacterium
GGCAAAATCCTGGGCAACATTTTGTTGCCCAGGAACTTATAAAAATAATTATCAATCATGTTGCGGAATTAAGGATATATACCTTATCGTAAACCTTTATCCGGTCTCCGGTATAATAATTGATTTCCTGTGCATTTGTCCGGCTGCCGGATAAAAGACATCCCAGCAGGAAGACTCCGGAAATGAGTTTTCTCGTTTTCATGATTCGGGGTTTTATTATTTATAACAGTCAGAACTCCGCATCTTGTAAAAAGAGGCGCCTACCCTAAAGCAGGCGCCTCCCGGTACACATTAATAGACTCTAACTAACTTAATAAATATCGATTGACGTACCTTTTAAGTTATACTTCCGGATTGTAATCGGTTTCTTTCAGCGGAAGGACATTTGTCAGGTAATTGAAATCTGTCGGTTCCACTTTAACGGCATAGGTTGCTCCCCAGTTACCTCCGTCTTTGAATCCTTTTCTGTCAATTTTATCTCCGAAGCGTTTGATGTCGAAAAACTCGAATCCTTCACCCCATAATTCTATACGTCTGTATAATTTGATCTGTTCCAGCAATTCGTTTCCTGAAACGGTACATTCATATTGAGGATCCCTCCCCGTATCACGGATCAAAGTATTCATCACTTTCTTGGCTCCTTCTTCATTGCCGAGGAAATACTGGGCTTCCGCTTCTATAAGATACATTTCGGAAGAACGGAAGTGATTCAGGTGTCCTATTGCCAAACCGTCGAGAGCTTTGAACTTAAAGTGCATAAAAGCTGCTATTTTGGCTGAGGAGTTGATATCCGGATGCAGATCGAAAGCTTTTTTGTAGAGGGCGCTCTCTTTATCTACCTGACCGTTGGTCTGGCTGTATGATTCTCCTTCCGGATCCAGGAAAAGTTGTTTTCTTATATCGGAAGCCGGAATTTTCTCAAACAGCTCTTTGCTGATACATCTCGGATAAGAACGGATAGTGGAAGAAGAGGCATTATAGGCCATATAAGGGAAAAATCCATAGTAATACAATGTCTCGGTCTCCGTACTGTAGGTACTCCATATCCATTCGTTGTTCGGAGTGTTGAATCCGGAAAGATATTGCGCCGTACTCATCAGATTATGGCCTTTATATGCAGCCTGTGCATATTTAAGCGCCGTCTGATAGTCTTTCCGGGTGATGGCTGCGCGGGCATAAACCGCATAAGCGACATTTGCATTTATCTGATAGTTTTCCTCTGTCTCGTCCCGAGGAATCGTATTCTTTTCCAGATGCGGGATGGCATCGTCAAGATCGGCATAAATCTGTGCGAATGTGGTTTCGGCAGAAGAAAGCGGCATCGGATCGTTCGTAGGCTCCAGTCTCAATACCAGACCGTTCCCGTCTTTGGCTTCCGAAGTCACCCCGTCGCTCCAGCGGCGATGGAATAACTGGGAAAGCATCAGATAACAATATGCCCGCATTACTTTGGCCTGGGCGATATAATAATCCTTTTCTTCCTGCGGTCCCGTTGCATCATTCGCATACGCGATAATGAGATTGGTATTTCCGATTATTTTATAATAATAATACCAGGGGTATAGGATAAATGTAGAGTTGTTATTGGTATGATAGGATTGATTCATGGAAGCGGTGTTGCCCGATCCGGAGAGGTTAAAATCATTTCCTCCGAAATTGCCGATATAATATTTTATGGTTCCTTCACCGTTGTAACCTTGTCCGAATCCGCCATATTGTTCGGTCATGATTTTATACAATCCGTTTATGGCCAAAGCTATATTGTCGGTGGTCTCGAAAATGGTAGAGGTTCCGGTGGAGGATGTAGGACTCGTATTCAGATAATCATCGCTGCAGGACAGGAATGCTGTCATACAGAGTGCGAGAGTTGTGATTTTATATATTGTTTTCATGTTTTCAGATTTTTATATGTTCTCTGCATTTATAAGGTAATGTTTATTCCGAGAGAGAAAGTTCGTGCGGTAGTGAAGTCGTTGCTGACGGTACCGTTAAAATTCTGCTGCGGGTTCATACCTTGCAATCCGGTAATGGTAGCCAGATTCTCGATGCCGAATGTAAATCTCAGATCATTCAAGTCTATTTTCTGGCAAATCGACTTCGGAAGAGCATAACTCAGACTGATATTTTTTATTACCAGATAATCCGATTTGCGTAACCAGCGGTTGGTAGAGCCGCTGTTTGTATAAGTATCTCTGTATGCATCGATCACCGGTGTTCCTTTAGGGTCGATCCGGTCCGGAGAAGTTTCCGTCATACCTGCCGGAGCCTGTTTCCATGCTTTCTTCAGGACATCTGCGTGGATGGCGCTCGGACTATTGGAAACCCCCATCAGGCTGATATAGGCGTTGTCATAGGTTTTTCCTCCTAAGGAATAGGTAAATAAGGCTGAGAATGAAAGATTCTTCCAGTTCAGAGACGTATTGACGCTTCCATATACGGTAGGCATCGCAGTCCCGCTCCAGTCTTTTTTGGCGTAGGTCGTATAAGTGGTATATTCTTTACCGTTTATGTTTACAAGGTATTCTGCCGGAACCGCTTCTTTTCCTTCTTGCGCCGTCGCTCCGTAATAACGGTTGTCATCTATCAGATACAGGGAGTTTCCGGTCATCTGATCCACTCCTACGAATTGGTATAGCCAGTAATCGAAAATACCGTGTCCTTCGGCATATTTCTTTGTCCCGCTTACGATGCCTTCTTTTCTGTTTTGTTCAGGCAAGGTGAGTATTTTATTTTTCAGGAAAGTCGCATTGAAACCGGCGGTCCAGTTGAAATCTTTTTTGTTGAGCAGATCGATATTGAAATTGATTTCCCAACCCCGATTGGATACGTTTCCAAGGTTTTGAGTAACCGTAGCGGATGTGGAACCGCGGTCTTCCGACCCGGCGGAAAGAGGCAGGTACACGTCAAATAAAAGGTCTTTGGAACGTTTGTCGAAATATTCCACGGATAAATCGAACGAGTTGAAGAACCTTCCTTCCAAAGCTACTCCGAATGAATTGGTTGACTCCCACACGAGGTCGATTGCCTCGTTCTGGCTTTTGTATGCAGCCGGTTTATTTCCGTTTGTCCTTAAAGTATATAACGCCATGTATCCGTACATTCCTACAGACTGATCGTTTCCGACTTGTCCGTATGATGCGCGAAGCTTGAGATCATTGATCTGCTTTTTAAGAGACTTCATCCAGTTTTCTTTTGAAATCATCCAGCTTCCGCCCAATGACCAGAAATTACCCCACCGATGATCTTTGTGGAATCGGGAGGATCCGTCTCGCCGGTATGATCCTTCTACGAAATATTTGTTGTCATAGTTGTATCGTGCCCGGGCGATGAAACTTTCCGTCTTGTAGTTGTTCTCGTAATCTGTCAGGGAAGTGATGGATGAGAAATTCACCAGATCGTGCTGGCCCGGGAAAGTCTGGTTGGTCTTGTAACCGTACAGATAATTGTATTTGTAGGCATAATTTTCATGTCCCACCAATGCATCTACGTTGTGTTTTTCCGCATAGGTATGGGCCCAGGTCAATTGTTCGAGAGCTGTATAGTTCCGGTAGCGGTACATGGTGCGGGAGGCCCTTCCGTTGGATCCCATTCCGTCTCCCACGATGGCATTATTGTAGGTTCTCTCTTCCGAATTGCTGTTATAGAGATCTCCGCGGATCGTGAATTTGAAATCTTTGAGGAAAGAGATTTCTGCGTAAGCCTGTGCTGAAAGATTATTTTTGAAATAACGGTCCATGTTCCAGAAACTTTCCGCAATCACATTCCGGCCGTTATTCTGGCTTCTTGTGGTATATTGGCCCCAATCATATACTGTCTCTCCGGTTTCGTCCAGTATATAGTCTCCGTTTTCGGATGTCAGGTCATGGGCATGAACCGGGTAAATAGGAGCCATGTAACGGGCGAAATAGAATGGATTGATATAACTGGTGCTGCTCTCGAAAGACGTATAATTGGATACCTGGTGCGTACCGTTGAGATTCAATCCTAATTTTATCCATTTCCTCGGTTGTGCCGAGATATTTGCCCGTCCTGTAAATCTTTCGAAATCGGATGTTTTCACGTATCCTTCCTCGTTCAGATAATTCACCGAGAAATAATAGTTGAATTTGTCCGTGGCGCCGTCTCCGCTTATATTGTAATCCTGCCGGTACCCTACTCGTTCGAGGGGATCGTACCAATCCAGGTCACCTGCGATGCCGGATTTTACCCGGGCTCCCGCCACCAACTTGCCGTTCTGATCGAACAGCTGGTCGTTTGCCTTATTGTAAATGTTATAATTGATGTGCTCCCAGATTTCGGAGGACGCCTGTCTGTTGGCATCTTCTATGGTAGGATATTTGGAGCTAAGCTGCGGGTTGGATAACAGACTGTTGCGTAGGGCTAACCATTGGGTTTCCATCCATTGGTCCGTACCCAATGTCTCGTATTCTTTTATTCCGCGGGTGTAGAGGCCTTGCTGGATGGAGGCGCGTACCCTGAAAGCATCGCTCTTGCCTTTTTTAGTGGTGATCAAGACTACTCCGTTGGCGGCGCGGTTTCCATAAAGCGCTGCGGAAGAAGCATCTTTAAGAATGGAGATGTTCTCTATGTCGTTAGGATTGATATCCGAAGTACTGCCGCTCAACGGAACGCCATCTACGACATATAATGGGGAATTGTCTCCGTTGACGGTAGAGTATCCGCGGATACGGATGTTTGGAGAGGAGCCCGGCTCACCGTAGGTGTTATTGATCTGTACACCGGAGGTTACTCCCTCGAGGGCTCCCACCGCATTGGAGATGGGACGTTTCTCGATGTTTTTGGAACTGACGGTAGAGACGGCTCCCGTAAGGGATTCTTTTGTAGCCACGCCGTAAGCCACTACGACTACATCTTCCAGCGCTACCGCATCCGGTTTCAGCTCGACATTGATGATCAGTTGTTTGTTTACAGGGATTTCCTGTGAGATGTATCCCATGGCACTGAAGACTAATGTGCCGTTTTCAGGGACTTTGATAGTGTAATTCCCGTTTTCATCGGCTGCAGTGCCGGTGGTGGTACCTTTGATGGTTACGGATGCGAACGGAACAGGCTCGCCGTTAGAGGCATCCATAATAGTTCCTTTAGTCGTAATCCCCTGTTGCCCAAATAAATATGCATGGGGGGGGGTAACGTTAAATAAAAGAACTATCAGCATAAGTCTGAGTAGTTTCATAATTATTATTATTTATAATTAATAATTTGGTTGATTAGGTTTAGGAAAACAAAGATAAAAAAATTTTTTTATAATTTATTTGTAACTTAGTCTTTTGATTCGGAAAGACGTATTCCGGCAGGTATCCGGGATGGAGGCTGTAAGAGCGGATTTCATAGAAGGATTGCTGTCGGGATGGGAAAGAGAGGAAAAAAGAAAAATAAAAGGAGAAGGAATGAAGGGGAGTGACGGGAGATATGCCGCTGCTGAAAGAACGGTTTTGGGACGCAGGGGCGAGGATGCGGCTTTGGATTTTCTTTTGGAATCGGGATTGAAATTAGTGGCACGCAATTGGAGAAGCGGACATAAGGAACTGGATTTGGTAATGGAAGACGGGAATTTCGTCCGGTTTATAGAGGTAAAGACCTTGGCTTATCCCCATGCGGCGGAACCTTTCCGGAGTGTCGGGATAAGGAAACAACGGAAGATCATTTGTGCGGCCCGGCATTTTATGGGAGAACACGGGATGGGGAAAGAGGCGGTGTTCGATGTGGTTTCGGTAGTATTCAGGGACGGACGGTTCGGGATAGAATATTTTCCGGATGCCTTTGTCCCAATCTGGTAGGGGTGCGAAACGATGAACAGAGTACGGATCATAATAAAACACAATATATAAACGAAATATGGATACCAATAATAATTACTGCATTATCATGGCAGGCGGGATCGGCAGCCGTTTTTGGCCGGTCAGCAGAAACGGGAAACCGAAACAGTTTTTGGATATACTCGGAACCGGAAAATCTTTTTTGCAACAGACATTCGAGCGGTTCGAGAAAATCGTTCCGGCAGATCATATTTTGGTGGTTACGTCCGCCTTGTACGAGGATCTTGTAAAAGAGCAGCTCCCACGGATAAAGGAAGAGAATATCCTGTTGGAGCCGTACCGCCGCAATACGGCTCCCTGCATCGCCTATGCGACTTATAAATTGTATAAAAAAGTTCCGGACGCTACCGTGGTGGTTGCGCCTTCGGATCATCTGATCCGGAATGAGGAGGTCTTTCTGAATACGATCCGGTGCGCGCTGGGGTATGCCGGCGAGCATAACGAATTGTTTACTTTGGGCATCAGCCCCGATCGGCCGGAAACGGGGTACGGCTATATCCAGACCAACCGGAGCAACTTCAAGTCTATCGACGGCCATACCGTTTACAACGTAAAGACATTTACGGAAAAACCCGACAAGGAGCTGGCGAAGGTGCTGGTGGAAAGCGGGGAGTTTTTATGGAACTCGGGCATTTTCATCTGGAATCTGCGCACGATCAAAGAGGAGATGGAGAAACATCTTCCCGATATTTCCGGGCCGTTCAGCGATGCGATGCCGTATTATTATACGGATAAGGAGAGCGGTTATATCCAGGAGATATACGAAGCCTGCAACGGAATTTCCATCGATTACGGGGTAATGGAGAAAACGGATAAATCCTGGGTTTTTGAGGCTTCATTCGGATGGAGCGACTTAGGTACCTGGGAATCGCTGTACTCTCATTGGAAAAAGGATTCCGGGGGCAATATGGTACAGGCTCCGGAAAATATGATAGAGGAAGTGAAGGGTTCGATCATCGTTTCCAACGAGAAAAACAAGCTGGTGGTGGTAAAGGGATTGGAAAATTACATGGTCGTCAATACGGATGACGTACTGATGATTTGCCCGAAAGACGAGGTGTCGTTTAAGAATGTGATTACCGATCTTGCGGTAAACGAGCATTCCAACTATCAGTAATTTTAATATCTTTGCATCCAAATTTGCATATCATGAAGGAAAAAATAGAGGAACTGCTGCGTGAGATAGAGCGGTTGAAAGCGCAAAAGCTGCAGGAAGTCGAGGAAATCCGGGTGAAACTGTTAGGAAAGAAAGGGGCCGTAACCCGACTGTTCGAGGAGTTCCGGGAGGTTTTGCCGGAGCAGAAGAAGGAGTTCGGGCAAAGGCTGAATATATTGAAAACCAAAGCCGCGGAAAAGATAGAGGAGCTGCGCAGGAAAATAGAGGACGAACCTGCCGCCAATACGGCCGGATTCGATTATACCAAGCCCGGAGACCGTTTCGAGTTGGGCGGACGTCATCCTATTTCCATTACCCGGGAGGAAATCATCGCCATTTTCAATAAGTTCGGTTATGCGCTTGCGGAAGGGCCCGAGATCGAAGACGACTGGCATGTGTTCGGTGCGCTTAATTTCCCGCCGGAACACCCGGCCCGGGATATGCAGGATACTTTCTTTATTTCTTCCGGTCCGAATCCCGTTTTGCTGCGCACCCATACGAGTTCCGTCCAGGTGAGAAGCATGGAGCGGATGCCGCTGCCCATCCGGATCATTTGTCCGGGCCGGGTATTCCGGAATGAGGCTATTTCGGCCCGCGCCCATTGCATTTTCCACCAGGTGGAAGGGTTGTATATAGACAAGAACGTATCGTTTGCGGATCTCAAGCAGGCCGTGTTGCTGTTCGCCCGGGAAATGTTCGGGGAAGAGACCAAGGTCCGCCTCAGACCGTCCTATTTCCCGTTTACGGAACCGAGCGCCGAGGTGGATGTAAGCTGCAATATCTGCAAGGGGAAAGGCTGCAATATCTGCAAAGGTACCGGATGGTTAGAGATCATGGGATGCGGGATGGTAGATCCTAACGTACTGGAAGCCTCTGGAATAGACAGCAAGGAATACAGCGGTTTCGCCTTCGGCATGGGGGTGGAACGGATCGCCATGCTCAAGTGGCAGGTAAAGGATCTGAGGCTGTATTTTGAAAACGATGTCCGCTTCCTGAAGGAATTCGATTCGGTGATCTGACGGATGGGTATCCCGACAAATTTTTCTCCGATTTTTTTGGAGTTTTAAAAATTAGCTATATCTTTGCATTCCCGAACAGGATTCAGTTCATTGTAATTGCGGAAATAGCTCAGTTGGTAGAGCATAACCTTGCCAAGGTTAGGGTCGCGAGTTCGAGTCTCGTTTTCCGCTCGAGTTTAGTTTTGGTTATCGGAAAGAACTGTCCTTACGGACGGTTTTTTTTGACCTTGGCGGGTTATCGGATCGCTCAGGTGGTGGAATAGGTAGACACGCAGGACTTAAAATCCTGTGGGCAGCAATGTCCGTACGGGTTCGATTCCCGTCCCGAGCACGGATACTTCAAGATGCTTAAAGGGGGATGGCTTTTATCCGAGTCATCCCCCTTTTCCCGTTATTTCGGGTCTGTTTCCTTTCTATTATTATTCCCTTTCTATCATCAATTGCTGTATCAGGTTGCCCGAACTTTGGGTGGTGACAAAAAGCGTGACCCTGAATTTTTCTCTTCCCGCCCCCAAGCTGCCGATGGCGTATTTCATAGGGGCTTTGCCGCTTTTATGAATGATCGTGAAAGTCTTGGGCGGATAGGTCACGAAAAAATCCTTCATGATCTGGGTCGCCTGTATTTTACTGCATGCATTTACGTTCCCCAGGATATCGAGTTCCAGATTGCTTGCGAACCAGGCGGATAATTTTTCCGCATCGCCCTGCTGGATATATTTCCCGATAGGTACGAATACATCCGCTTCCTGTGCGGAAGCCATTCCTGTATAAGAAATTAAGGCCGCAGCCATCAATATGATTCTTCTCCTCATTTCCGGAATAGGTTACTGTAACTTTTTTAGTCGTGTAGGCATGAAGAAAATACAAAAATCAAGCCAGATAAATATAATATTTTTTATTTTTGTAAGCGTGTTAAAGACCGGATCGGATGAAAATAACGCTTCTTTTGATGGGAAAGACCGCCTTCTCGTATTTGGATGAAGGCATCTCTTTATATGAGAAGAGGCTGTCGTTTTATGTAAATTATACTAAAATAGAGATTCCGGAACTGAAAGGGGCATCTTCTTTGAGGGAGGAACAGATTAAGGAGAAGGAGGGTGAACTGATACTTAAAAACATCAAGTCCGCGGAAGAAGTCGTATTGCTGGATGCAAAGGGAGAGAAGTTTACCTCGGAGGCTTTTGCCTCCTATATAGAAAAGAAAATCATTTATGGCGGCAGGGATATCGTTTTTGTGGTGGGAGGGGCGTACGGCTTTTCAAAAGAGGTTTACGGACGGGCGTGTGGAATGGTTTCCCTTTCGGAAATGACGTTTTCGCATCAGATAGTGCGGCTTATTTTCCTCGAGCAGCTTTATCGTGCGTTTACGATAATCAAAGGGGAGCCGTATCATCACAAATAGTTTTCCCAAAGGGAATTAAAGAAATATATTGAATGCAGAAAATTATTTCCATAGCCGCAGGCCGGCTGAGAACGGCGTGTATATTTTTGAAAAAATATAGGACGGCCGCGTTGTTTGCGGTCGGATTGTTCTTTTTCGCCATTTCCTTTTTTGTAATCCCGCAGCGGTATTCGGCGGAAAAGGATGCCCGAAAATTGGAAAGGAAGATCCACCTCCGGCAGAATATCCTGGAAGAATATGCGGTGCGGGCGCTGGAAATGCCGGTGAACCAATGGCTGCATTTCGAGGATTTCCCGGAGGATATGGTTATCTACAAGTACAATGACGATACCCTCCAGTCGTGGGTAAACCAGTTTCCTATCGGGAATGACGATGTGGATGTATTGCCGCTTTGGTATCAGCTCCATTATCTGAACAGCGCCAATTTTTATACGACTCCTTTGGCATATCTTTCGGCGCAGGAACAATATGTGAATCTGGGCTCCGCCTGGTATGTGGTAAAGGTTTACAAGAAGGAGCGGGTGAAAGTAATCACGGGATTGCTGATAAAAACGGAATATTTGTCCAGCAGCCCCTTGTTGGCGAGCCGGATCAATCCCGAACTGGGAACTTACGGCAAGCTCTTCCTGACGCCGGTTAATTCCGATGAAGGAACCGTGATCGAGGGAAAGGACGGAGGGGTGCTGTTCTCGGCGGGAAAAGAACTTTCTCCCATCCACATCCAGAACAATAATATTTTTAAATGGCTCTCCGTACTGTTTCTTTTCCTTTCTTTCTTTTCCTTTTTCTATAATCGGAAGAACGGACAGGCTTTTTTGCTTTATTTGCTCGGCCTGACCGCCCTGCGGTTGATATGCTTTAAGTTCGGGGAATATATGAGGCTCGACACCCTGCTGTTCTCTCCGAATCTGTATGCCGATGCCGGTATTTTTTCTTCGTTGGGCAATCTTCTTCTGAATAACCTGTATGTTTTTTTGATTGCGCTGGCATTTTATATGCTCCGCCGGAGCATCATTCTGTTTTATAACCGGTTCCGTGGATGGAAAAAGGTCTTTTATACTCTGTCTGCATTCGTTCCTCCGGCGCTGCTGTTCATCTATATCGATTATACTTTACGGTCGCTGATCCATAATTCCAATATTACGCTGGAACTATACCGCCTGGAAGAACTGAATATATATTCCATTCTCTGTTATGTTTCTTACGGTCTGTTGTTTATAGGTCTGCTGCTGCTTCTCCAGCTGGCTCTTCCGGCTGTCCGGCCCCTGAGAAGCTGGTCTCTGTTCAAAACCAAATCGGCTTTAGCTTATTTATTTATCATCTCTGTCTATATGTTGGCTATTGTCAGTCATTTGGGGTTTGAAAAAGAATGCGAGCGGGCGAAAGTATGGACCAATAAATTATCGGTGGAGAGAGATATGGGACTGGAATTGCAGCTCAGGTTTATGGAAGGGCAGCTCAGAAAAGACCTGGTGATAAGGGATGTGCTCACACGGTACCAGATGGAGAAAGTGTCCGCCGTCAATTCTTCCCTTTATCTGCAGAATCACATGGAGGATACATATTTCCAGAGTGTTAACCAGAAATATGAAATCCGCCTGACTATTTGCCGTCCCAACGATACCTATTCTTACAGCCATCTGGTGAACTGCAAGGATTATTATGATAAGGAAATCACTTTGTACGGACATCCGCTGGCCGACAACTCCGATTTTTATTTTCTGAATAATTATGACGGGCGCGTGAGTTATCTGGGCGCGTTTACCTATTATACGATTCTGGGCGAAATGTATATATTCATAGAGCTGGATTCCCGGTTTACAAAAGACGCACTGGGATATCCGGGGCTGCTGTTCGATTACAAACAGGCGGATAACTTTAATATGCCCAGCTATTATTCCTATGCCAAATATATCAATAACCGGATGATTATCTATCGGGGAAGATATAATTATCCTATCACTCTCGGGGAGGATCAATATAAAAACGGTTTCTCCATCGTTACCCGGGACGGTTATCTGCATTTTGTAAATAAATTCTCTCCCGACAATGTAATCGTTATCAGCCGGGTCAAACGGACTGTTTTCCCGTATATCGTTTCTTTTTCTTATCTGATGCTGTTTTATGCAGCCATGTTGTTCCTGTTTATCCGCGTGAGAAAAGTGCGGAAGCGGGCGGGGCGGCTCAAACTGCCCAAATATTCTTTCCGACGGAAAATCACTTATCTGCTCACTACGGCCTTAGCGATTTCCCTCATTTGCATGGGCGCCGGAAGCGTATGGCTGAGTCTGAGCTTTTTCCGGGAAACGAACCGCTCCCAGATGGAGGAGAAATTGCAGACGGTGCAGGCTGTCTTATCCGATTTTTGCAAATATGCGGGCGGATATACCGAGATCAACTCCGCCGACATGTACCGTGCCATGGACCAGGTGGCGAACAATATCCAGGTGGATGTGAATCTGTACGATCCGCACGGAAGCCTGATCCGGTCTACGCAGCCCGAGCTGTTCGAAAGGTTCCTGCTGGCCTCCAGAATCGACCATGACGCCTATTACAATCTGATTTATCTGAATAAAAAACAGGTTATCCATAATGAAAGGATTGCGGATCTGACCTATTATTCGCTGTATGCTCCCGTCTTTAACAACAGCGGCAAGCTGATAGCCATCGTGAATATCCCTTATTTTACGAAAGCCGATTTTAAAGGGGATGTTTCCTCTATTGTCGCCGCCGTCATCAATGTTTATATATTGCTGTTGCTATTAGCGATTTTGGGAGGCACCATGATTTCCAATTCTCTTTCCAGGCCTTTGGCCGAGATCAGCCGGAACATGCAGTTTATAGATGTATCCAAAAAGGCCGGGCATATCAATTATAAAAATAAGGACGAACTCGGGGTGTTGGTGGCAGCCTATAACAAGATGGTGGATGATTTGGAAGAGAGTACGGCCCGGCTCGCGCAGACCGAGCGGGAACATGCCTGGAGCGAAATGGCGCGGCAGATAGTCCACGAGATAAAAAATCCGCTGACCCCTATGCGGCTCAGCATCCAGCACTTGGTCATGTTGAAACAGCGGAATGTGCCGGGATGGGAGGAAAAATTCGAGGGCGTGGCCAATTCCATTCTGGAACAGATAGAAATCCTCTCCGATACGGTTTCCGAGTTCTCCAGCTTCGCCAAATTCTATTATGAGGAAAATGCCGAGATCAATTTATATACGCTTATCAACGAGCAGAAAATTCTGTTCGATTCCCGGGAGAACATCCGGATTTCCTTTATTTATGAGTCCGAAAAATGTTTTGTCTTCGCCAGGAAAGGACAGATCAGCCGCGTAATCGTCAACTTGCTTACCAATGCCGTCCAGGCCCTCGAAGCGGAAGGAGGATATATACGGATTTCCCTCCGGGAAGAAGAGGGTCAGTACGAGGTTTCGGTAGAGGATAACGGAAGCGGGGTAAAAGAGGAAGATGTGAAAAAACTGTTCAGGCCTAATTTCACTACCAAGAGCAGCGGAACAGGCCTCGGCTTGGCTATCAGCCGCAATATAATCGAGCAGAGCGGCGGCCGGATATTTTACAGCAGATCGGAATTGGGCGGAGCCGATTTCTTTTTCCGGCTTCCAAAATATACTCCTCCCGCTTCGTAGGGAAGGATCATTTTACGTTACGGCTATGGCAAAATCCTATTTTTGTCTTAAATAGATCTGGATGGGACAGCCCGTAAATTTGAAATGATACCGCAACTTGTTCTCTAAAAATCTTTTATAAGGATCCTTGACATATTGGGGCAGATTGCAGAAAAAGGCAAAAGAAGGGGACCGGGTCGGCAACTGCGTAATGTACTTGATCTTGATATATTTCCCTTTGGTGGCGGGAGGGGGATAGTTTTCTATCTCCTCGAGCATCGTTTCGTTCAATACGGAGGTAGGAATCTTGCGGGAGTAATTTTCATATACCTCTTTGGCGGCTTCCAGCACATCGAAAATCCGCTGTTTCTTAATGACCGAAGTGAAGATTACGGGAACATCGTTGAAAGGGGCGATCCGTTTGAGAATCCCTTCGCGGAAGAGCTTCATGGTATTCTGGTCTTTCTCCACGGCGTCCCATTTGTTCACTACGATTACGCATCCTTTCTTGTTCCTGACAATCAGGTTGAAGATAGCCAGATCCTGGGCTTCTACGCCGGCCTGCGCATCCATCATGAGAATGCAGGCATCCGAATTTTCTATGGCGCGTACCGCCCTCAATACGGAATAAAATTCCAGATCTTCCTTTACGCGGTTTTTTTTCCGGAGTCCGGCCGTATCCACTAACATGAATTCGAATCCGAATTTGTTATAATAAGTGGCGATCGAATCCCGGGTGGTTCCGGCGATATCGGTTACGATATTGCGTTCCTCTCCCAACAGGGCGTTGGTCAGGGATGATTTTCCTACGTTAGGCTTCCCTACGATGGTAATCCGGGGAATCTTCCGCTCTTCTTCCTGCGGCGCCTCCTGCGGCAGATGTTTTACCAACTCGTCCATCAGGTCTCCCGTTCCGCTCCCGCTGGCCGAAGCTATGCAAAACGGTTCGCCCAACCCCAAGGCATTGAATTCATAAGCTCCGTACATCTTATCGCCGGAATCCACCTTGTTGACCGCCAACACTACCGGCTTTTGGCTCCTTCTGAGCAGATCCGCGATTTCGGAATCGTAATCGGTAATGCCGGTTCCCACTTCGCACAGGAATAAAATCACATCCGCTTCATCGATGGCTAAACAGACCTGTTTCCGGATTTCCTGTTCGAAAATGTCATCCGAGTTGCTGGTGTATCCTCCCGTATCGACTACCGAGAACTCTCTGCCGCACCATTCTCCTTTTCCGTAATGCCGGTCCCGGGTGACTCCTGCGGTTTCATCTACAATGGCTTGTCTCATGCCCACCAATCTGTTGAACAAGGTAGATTTGCCTACGTTAGGTCTTCCTACTATCGCTATTATTCCGCTCATTTGATGTGTTTTTTCGTGTTTTAATAAAATCTCTGTCCGGATGAAACCGGTTATTCCAATTGGGAGGCGTCTTTCCCGGCTTCCTTGAGCTGCTGTTTCAGGCAGGAAATTCCGCAGCTGCCGCAATCCGCTTCCTCACAGGATGATTCCGCGTCCGGATGTTTCCTTTTTCCCCACAATTTCCGCTCTTCCATTTTGGCACACCGGATTCCCTGTTTGCGGAGGGCCTTGTTATGCTCTATTTCCCCGTCGGGAAACTGTCCGTCCTTCCTGAAAATGATATTGAAAGACAACGCCACTACACAAAACGCCACTACAATGACGGTAAGCAGGAACAATTTCATTTTTACCTCCGGCCGTTTTTACAGAATCCATTTGTCTTTGGTCCCGATAGGTTTTTCACCGATATTGAAAATGGGCGGGATCTGAAGGACTTTAAAAGCGGCTGCTTTTTTGAGTTGGATGATTTTATCCAATATCTCCTTATCTATACCCTCTTCCGACAATTGTTCGTAGGTTTTGCCCCCTTCGTTCAGCGCGTACAGCACCCGGTCCAGAATTGCATAGTCGGGCAGCGAATCGCTGTCTTTCTGTCCCTCCCTCAATTCGGCGGAAGGGGCCTTGGTCATGGTGGAAACGGGAATGACGTTTTTCCGGCGGTTTATATACGCGGCCAGCTCATAGACATCCGTTTTATATAAATCGGCTATCACCATGGCCGCCCCTGCCAGATCTCCGTAAAGCGTGCCGTAGCCTACGCTAAGCTCGCTTTTATTGGAGGTGTTGAGCGCCAGGGCGTTGAATTTGTTGGAATACGCCATTAAGAGCGTCCCCCTGATGCGTGCCTGAAGATTCTCTTCGGCCACGTTCCAGGTATTGTCGGGACCGAAAACAGGGGATAGCTCTTTCATGAATTTATTATAGATATCTCCGATAGGAACTACATGGTATTTCATTCCTAAGTTCTCCGCCAGATCCACCGCATCCTGTATGGAATGGAGCGTGGAAAATTCGCTGGGCATCAGGAATCCGTGTACATTGTCTTTTCCCAGCGCTTCCACGGCAAGCGCCGCTACGACGGCGGAATCGATTCCGCCGGACAGTCCCACAATGGCTTTGTCTTTCTTTGCCCGGGCAAAGAATTTACGGATACCGTCCACTAAAGTGGCATATACCGTTTCCGCTTGGAGATTTGGAGATAGCATAGGTTTTTCTGTTTTAATTTATTGGCAATACGGCTCGGCTTTCTCAATATACGAATGTAGGAGTAATGGACTGGTAATTGTAAACCTTGTCGATTACATCCGCAAACAGATCCGCAATGGAAAGCACCTTAATCTTGGAAATATCCGCTCCCGGGGCCGGTCTCAGAGGAATGGTATCCGAAACCACGAGTTCTTGCAGCTTCGAGTTGGCGATATTGTCATAGGCGGCTCCCGACAGCACTGCATGGGTGGCGAGCGCCCGTACGCTGGCGGCTCCTTTGTCCATCAGCATATTGGCGGCTTTGGCGATAGTGCCGGCCGTATCGATCATGTCATCCACTATCACGATGTTCTTTCCTTCCACTTCCCCGATGGCGGTCATCGAATCCACTACGTTGGCCCTTTCGCGGGACTTATGGCATACTATCAGCGGACATTGCAGGATGCGGGAATAGGCGTTGGCCCTTTTGGCACCTCCCATATCCGGCGCCGCTATGGAGAGATTCTCTATGTTCAGGTTTCTCAGGTAAGGGAGAAAAATAGTGCTGGCGTAAATATGATCTACCGGGAAGTCGAAAAAGCCCTGGATCTGGTCCGCATGCAGATCGGCGGTCATGACGCGGTCGCATCCGGCGGCATTCAGCATATTGGCTACCAGTTTGGCGCCGATGGATACCCTCGGACGGTCCTTGCGGTCTTGTCTTGCCCAGCCGAAATACGGCATTACGGCGATTACTTTATAGGCGGACGCTCTTTTGGCGGCGTCTATCATCAATAGCAATTCGAACAGGTTTTCTACCGGCGGATAGGTGGACTGTACGATGAATACCGTTGCGCCCCGGACGCTTTCCAACAGGGCCGGCTGGAATTCCCCGTCGCTGAAAACGGTGACTTCCGATTCCCCTAATTTCAATTTCAATGATTGGACAATCTTTTCCGTCAGGTATTTGGAGCCCCTGCAAGAGAAAATTTTAATCGTATGCACGTGATCCATGGTTGTTATAGTGTGTGTTTATGATTGTGTTTATGTAGTCCAGTATCTCTTCTTTTCCCATGTGTGTCTGGGCGGAACTTACGAACACGGGAGGCAGTTCTTCCCAATATTCGAGCAACTCCTTCTTGTTTTTTTCTATCTGGTTCTGCAGGGCGTTTCTCCCGAGCTTGTCTCCTTTGGTAAATATGATGGCGAAGGGAATACGCGCTTCCCCCAGATTCATGAGAAATTCCAGGTCTATTTTCTGTATGTCGTGCCTGGAGTCTAACAACACGAACAATATGGCAAGCTCCGGGGACCTGTTGATATATTCATTGTTTATCCTGTCTAACCTTTTCCGCGACTCCCGGGAGATTTTCGCATATCCGTACCCCGGCAGATCCACCAGATACCAGGAGCCGTTCACCATAAAATGATTTACCAAAAGCGTTTTCCCCGGAGTGGAAGATGTATGGGCCAGATTATTGACTCCGCACAAGGAATTGATAAGGGAGGATTTCCCCACATTCGATCTTCCTATAAATGCGAATTCGGGTAGTTTCTTCTTCGGTTTGTCTTTCACGTATTGGCTGCTCCCGGCAAAAACCGCTTCCGTTATTTTCATATAATGAAATAATGAATATAACGGCAAAGTTACAAAAGGCAAAGCGATTTTATCTAAAAAACCTTTGAAAATACAGGTTTTTTTTGCGAAAATCCGTAACTTGGGCTCTCTGTTTAACGGAGTGGAATGAAAGAGAAAATTACGCTGGCCGATTTGCAGCGGATTATTAAGGAGGGAGTGGAAAACGCCGTACCCTCTCCCGTGTGGATAACGGCCGAAATCAGCGAAATCACGCAAAATCCAAACGGACATTGCTATTTGGATCTGGTCGATTACAAAGAAGATCAAAACGGTGTGACGGCCAAGGCCCGGGGAATGATCTGGAGTTCTGTAAACCGCATACTGAAACCGTTCTTCGAAACTACCGCCGGAAGTCCGTTGCGGGCGGGCATGCACGTATTGCTGAAAGTGCAGGTACAATATTCGGCCATATACGGCCTTTCGTTGAGCGTATTGGACATAGATCCTTCCTTTACGGTGGGCGAACTGGAATTGCAGCGTCAGAAAACTATCGGGAGGCTGAAAAAAGAGGGGATGTTCGGCATGAACGCTTCCCTGCCTTTGCCGGCTGTTCCCAAACGCTTTGCCGTTATTTCTTCCGCGACGGCGGCCGGCTATCGGGACTTTATGAAGCATCTGCATGAAAATGAATACGGTTTCCGGTTTTATACGGAACTGTTTCAGGCCCCCATGCAGGGGGAGGAAGCTCCTGCGGGCATTATAGCGGCTTTGGAAGAAGTGGCGGAGAGGGTGGAGAAAAACCCCGGAGAATTCGATGCGGCAGTGATTATACGCGGGGGCGGCGCCGCCATGGATCTCTCCTGTTTCGACGATTATGAATTGGCGGTCAATATCGCCCAGTTTCCTCTTCCGGTACTGACGGGCATCGGGCATGATCATGATTATCATGTCTGCGATATGGTGGCGCATACCTGGCTGAAAACGCCTACGGCGGTCGCGGATTTTATTCTGGATATTTTTGTGCAGGAAGATGGATATCTTGTTTCGTTATTTCATAGAATTTCATTATCTTTATCACTCAGGATAGAAGAGCGGAAAAACGGATTGGACAGGCTTGCGGAGAGGCTCCGCAGCGGGTTGAGGGAATCGGTGCGGCGACAGGAGGCACGGCTGGATTTGATCGGATATAAAATTTCTTCCCTTAGTCCGGAGAAAATACTGAACAAAGGATTCGGGCTGCTTGTCATTGACGGTAAGAAGGCGGAATCCGTAAAGGATATAAAAGAGGGTGGCCGGGCGGAATTAGTTTTGAAGGACGGGAAAGTCTCTTTTGTCATAGGAGGGCCTGTGATCGCGCAGATAGCCCCGGAGACGGAAAAAGAATAGAGGGGTGCGCCGGACCGGAATCGGAAAGAACAGAAGAAGAAAAGGTTGAAAAATCAGATAAAAAGAAAAGAGGGGAGAATCGTAATATGAATGAAGAATTGCAACAGGACGGGGAGATGAAACTCGGTTATGAGGAAGCGGTGGCCATGCTGGAAGAATCGGTAAGAAAGATAGAGGATTCCAGTGGTGATTTCTCGGAAATAGAGAAGGAATTGAAAAAGGCGATGGAGCTTCTGAAATATTGCAGAAAGCGGTTAAAGGGGATCGAAACGGATTTAGGACAGATTCTTGAGGATGGGGAGGAAATATGATTTATGACGACGATATTTATCTGGAACCTTATAAGGAAGAGATTGTCAGACGTTACCGGAAGCTGATCTCCCGTCGGGACGAAATTGCCGGGTGCGGGGGAAAATTGTCCGATGCGGTTAACAATCATTTGTATTACGGGGTGCATAAAGAGGACGGCTCATGGGTTTTCAGGGAGTATGCGCCCGGAGCGGTGGCGATTTACGTAATCGGAGATTTCAACGATTGGAAAATTTCCGGGGAATTCCGGATGGAAAGTGCGGGCAGCGGGAATTGGGAACTGAGAGTGCCGGCGGATGCCGTGCGGCACGGGGATTTGTTCAAATGGTTCGTACGGTGGGACGGCGGGGAAGGAGAGAGGATTCCGGCGTACGCCACGCGCTGCATCCAGGATCCGCAGACCAAATTGTTCGCTGCGCAGATATGGGATCCGCCGGTACCTTACCGGTGGAAATGCGATTTCAGAGAAAAAATAGAGAATCCCCTTATATATGAAGTGCATATAGGAATGGCCGGAGAGAAGGAAGGAATCTCGGGGTTTAAGGATTTTTCGGAGAACGTTCTGCCGCAGATAGCCCGTTTGGGATATAATACGATTCAGATTATGGCCTTGCAGGAGCATCCGTATTACGGATCTTTCGGGTATCAGGTCTCCGGCTTCTTCTCTCTCAGTTCCCGGTTCGGCACGCCGGAAGAGTTCAAGGAGATAGTGGATGCCGCCCATTCGATGGGGATAGCCGTTGTAATGGATATGGTTCATTCCCATGCCGTTAGGAACGAGGCGGAGGGCATAGGCAGGATAGACGGAACGGATTACCTGTATTTCCATTCTTCCTCCCGGGGAGACCATCCCGCCTGGGGGACACGTTGTTTCGATTACGGGAAGGATTCCGCTTTGTATTTTCTGCTGTCCAATTGCAAATACTGGATGGAAGAGTATCATTTGGACGGTTTCAGGTTCGATGGGGTAACGAGCATGCTTTATTACGATCACGGTCTGGAAAGGAATTTTACCGGATACGAAAATTATTTCGACGGGAGGGAAGATACGGATGCGATGGTTTATTTGGGATTGGCCAATCTTCTGGTGAAGGAATTGAAACCGCAGGCATTTACCATTGCGGAGGATATGAGCGGTATGCCCGGGCTGGCCGCTCCCGTGGAAAGCGGAGGATTCGGTTTCGATTACCGGATGAGTATGGGCGTTCCGGATGCGTGGATCCGGTGGATCAAGGAATTGCCCGATGAAAAATGGAGCATGGGGGATATGTATTATCGGTTGACCGATAAACGGGCGGACGAGAGGACCATCAGTTACGCTGAAAGTCACGATCAGGCTTTGGTAGGAGACAAGACCATCATTTTCAGGCTGATGGATAAGGAGATGTATGAAAAGATGAATCTGGGTTCCGAAAGCTTGTTGATTGACAGAGGAATCGCCCTGCATAAGATGATACGCCTCGTGACCATAGGCACGGCGGGGGACGGTTATCTTACTTTTATGGGAAATGAATTCGGACATCCGGAATGGATCGATTTCCCCCGGGAGGGAAACGGCTGGTCTTATAAATATGCACGCAGGCAATGGTCGCTCCGGGATAATCCGTTTTTGCGTTACGGCAGATTGTGGAATTTCGACAGGGAAATGATATCTCTTTTTAAGAAAGAAAAAATATTGCAGGGCAAACCGGTATCGGTTTTTAACGATGAAGAAAAACAAATTATGATATTTGAAAGGTTCGGCTTCTTTTTTGTATTTAATTTCAGTCCGGTAAATTCTTATCGGGATTACCGTTTCCCCGCTCCTGCAGGTGCTTACCGCACCGTACTGGATACGGATTGGAAAGAATTCGACGGCTTCGAAAGGAACGAAAGGGATCTGAGGCATTTTACCCTTTATGAAAACGGGGAAAATTATCTGTCCCTTTATCTGCCCAGCCGTACGGCAATCGTGTTGAGAGAATCGGATGGTAAATTGTAATTTTGCGTCTCTAAATATGTTGAAAGATGGCTTACTTGAAATTTAATAAAGAGGAATTGGTGAATCTGGAATATTCACTGGAGAGGGAAATCCTGCTCACTAACCGGGCGGGAGGATATGTAAATACGACCATCGTCGGATGTAATACGAGAAAATACCATGGTTTGCTCGTGGTACCGATCCGGCGCTTCGGCGGGGAAAAACATATCCTTTTATCGACGCTGCATGAATCGCTGATACAGCACGAGAAAATTTTTAACTTGGGAATCAGTTCTTACGGAGAAGTATATGAACCTCGGGGTCATAAATATATAGCGGATTTCGAAATGGATTACGCTTCTACCATAGTGTATCGCGTAGGGGACATGCTTTTCAGCAAGACCATCATGTTCGTGCCGGAAAGCGAGGAGGTTTTAATCAAATATACCTTGCGGGAGACGCATTCCTCCGCCGTATTGAGAATAAAACCGTTCCTGGCTTTCCGAAACATACATAGTCTGACAAGCGCCAATATCGGGGCCAATACAAAATATGAGGAAATAGACAATGGGGTGGCCTTTAAAATGTACGACGGTTTTCCTCCGCTGAATTTGCAACTGAACAAAAAGAACGACTGGGTGGCTTCTCCCGACTGGTATTATAATGTCGTTTATAAGGAAGAAAGCCGGCGGGGATTCGCGGACCGGGAAGATCTGTTCGTACCGGGATATTTCGAGGTGCCTATAAAAAAGGGAGAAAGCATTATCCTGTCCGCTTCTACCGCTCCCGTAAATTCCAGAATGCTTAAAGCCCATTTCGATAAGGAAATAGTCAAGACAGACGACAAGCGGAGCAGTTACGATGCATGTCTTGAGCTGGCTGCCAAGCAGTTTCTTATAAAACAGGGAGACCGGACGGGGATATGTGCGGGCTATACATGGGAATATGAGGATCTCCGTTCTTCCATGATTGCTGTTGCAGGACTGACCTTGTATAATGACGGCGATGCCAAATCCTTTGAGAAAGTGATAGATGATGCCTTGGAAACGAAAAAGGAGGCGTTTTTCGGTTCTTCCGATGAGCCGGATGTTCCTTTATGGCTGTTCAAGGCGCTCCAGCAATATATAGATTTCGGTGCGGATCCGAAGGCGGTATGGGAGAAATATGGAAAAGCCCTGAAAGATATGCTGGCCTCTTATAAGGACGGAAGAAAAGATGAGATTACTTTGCATGAAAACGGCTTGCTGTGGTCCCGTAAGGATGGTACGGCTTTGAGTTGGATGAATACCTATATAGAAGGGAAACCCGTTGCCGAAAGGGCCGGTTATCAGGTGGAGGTGAACGCCCTGTGGTATAATGCGCTCCGGTTTGCCATAGAGATGGATAAAAAGTACGGAGACGGCAGCTTGGAAAAAGAATGGGGCGATACGGCGGATAAAATAAAGGCGAATTTCTATCCCGTATTCTGGTCGGATGAAAGGCAGCATCTGGCCGACTATGTAGATGAATCCGGCAAGAATATTTATACGAGACCTAACCAATTGATCGCGTGCGCTGTCCAATATTCGCCGATAGAAGAGGAGGCCCGGATGAAAGTGTTGAAGGCGGTGGACAGGGAATTGCTTACCACGCGCGGTATCCGTACCCTTTCCCCTAAAAATCCTCTGTATAAGGGAATTTATGATGGAAATCAACGCAGCCGCGATCTGGCTCATCATAACGGAAGCTGTTTCCCGTGGCTTTTGGGGCCTTATATAGAAGCCCGGCTGAAATTGGAGGGGAAGAGTTTCGTGAGCCAGGGAAAGAAACTGATCGGCGCTTTCGAGGAAGATCTCAATATTCACGGAGTGGGTTCTGTAGCGGAGCTTTACGACGGAAATCCGGCACACAGGCCGCACGGATGTATTTCATCCTCGGTCAGCGTGGCGGAAATTATCAGGGCAAAGTATATGTTGAATAAGAAAAATAGTAGAAAATGAGAGTTTTAATGTTTGGGTGGGAATTTCCCCCTCATATTGCAGGCGGATTGGGCACGGCATGTTACGGGATAACCAAAGGGTTGGCCAAACATGATGTGGATGTGCTTTTCGTGATGCCTTCGGCGAGCGGCGATGAGGACCAAACATCCGTAAGGATTATTAACGCCAGCGATGTGGCGGTTACGGAGAGCTGGACCGATGTGAAAGAGATGAACGAATTTGTTGATAAGGTCAGTTTTTTGAAGGTCTCGTCCGGACTTGTTCCGTATATCGATCCGCGCGAGTATGATTCGATGTCTGTCCGGAACGAACGGATGAGTCGTACCGAGTATGAAGATTTTAAAATCAATTACGGAGGCAAGTATAAATTTTCGGGAAAGTACGGGGCCAATCTGATGGAGGAAGTTGCCCGGTACGCCCTCGTGGGAGCCGCCATCGCCCGTGAAAACGAATTCGATGTCATTCATGCCCATGACTGGCTTACCTATGCGGCGGGAATCGCGGCCAAGAGAGTTTCCGGGAAGCCGTTAGTGATTCATGTACATGCTACGGAATTCGACAGGAGCGGAGAGAATATCAATCTCCGGGTTTACGATCTGGAAAAGATGGGAATGATGGCAGCGGATAAGATTATTGCCGTAAGCAATCTGACCCGCAACATTATCATCAATCGGTACGGTATCAGTCCGGATAAAGTTATAACGGTTCATAATGCGGTGGACTTTCATGGATTCAGACAAGTGAACGCCAACCGCGGAGTGCCGGAAAAAATCGTTACGTTCTTAGGCCGGATCACTTTCCAGAAAGGTCCCGAGTATTTTATCGAGGCGGCCGGCAAGGTCCTGAAAAAGTATTCGGATGTACGGTTCGTGATGGCGGGGAACGGGGATCTGATGAACCGCTCCATCCGCCGGGTAGCCAAATTAGGCATTTCCGACCGGTTTCATTTCACCGGTTTTCTGAGAGGGGATGATGTAAAGAAAATGTTCGCCTATTCGGATGTATATGTAATGCCTTCGGTATCGGAGCCTTTCGGCATTTCTCCGTTAGAGGCGATGAGATCCAATGTCCCGACAATCATTTCCAAGCAATCCGGAGTGGCCGAAGTCCTCAAATTCGCGATCAAAGTGGATTTCTGGGATATCGATGCTATGGCGGATGCCATTTACGGTCTGCTGGCGTATCCGGCTCTGTCGGGAATGAGCGTCCGTTGCGGAATGGAAGAAGTAAATGCGCTTAAATGGGAAAAGGCGGCATTCAAAATGAAGGAAGTATATTTGCAGGCGATAAACGAATGGAAAATAAATAGAAAAAACTAAGAAAAGATATGGAAAAATCATTGTGCTTTTATTTCCAGGTCCATCAACCGGACAGATTGAGGTTATACCGCTTTTTCGATATAGGGAACGATTCGCACTATTTCGATGAATTTGCCAACAGGACGATTCTCAGGCGCGTGGCGGAAAGATGCTATCTCCCGATGAACGCTATCATGCTGGAATTGATAGAGAAATACAAAGGAAAATTCAAGATCGCCTTCTCCGTTTCGGGAACGGCTATGGAGCAATTTGAAAAATATGCACCGGAGGTTCTCGACAGCTTTAAACGGCTGGCCGAAACCGGATGCGTGGAGTTTTTGGCAGAGACATATTCCCACAGCCTGGCTTCGCTGATTTCCGAGAAAGAGTTCGTCGCCCAGGTCAAGGAGCATGTGGCCGCCGTAAAAAAACATTTCGGCGTTACACCGACGGCTTTCAGGAATACGGAACTGATTTATTCCGATCAGATCGGTGAGTCGGTGGCCCGGATGGGGTATAATATCATGCTGACGGAAGGAGCCAAGCATATTCTGGGATGGAAAGGCCCCAATTTCATTTATACCAATGCCATCAATCCCCGGTTGAAACTTTTGTTGAAAAATTTCAGCCTCAGCGACGATATCGCTTTCCGCTTCTCCGACCGGAGCAGTCCGCACTGGCCTTTGACCAGCGAGAAATATGCCGGCTGGTTGGATGCGGCCGTCAAGAACGATGAAATCATCAACCTGTTTATGGATTATGAAACATTCGGAGAACACCAGAGTCAGTCAACCGGTATTTTCGAATTTATGAAAGCGCTTCCAAAGGCGGTCTTCGAAGGAACGGAGCTGACTTTCCGTACTCCTTCCGAGGCGGCAGGAAAACATCAGCCCGTGGCTCCCATGCATGTGCCTTCCCCTATTTCGTGGGCCGATGAGGAGAGGGATACGAGCGCCTGGTTAGGAAACGAGTTGCAGAATGAGGCGTTCCATAAATTATATGCTCTGGAAAAAGAGGTGATGTCCGGAAAAAACGAGGCGGTGATCTCCGATTTCCGCAAATTGCAGGAAAGCGATCATTTTTATTACATGTGCACCAAATTTTTCTCGGACGGTGCGGTGCATAAATATTTCAATCCGTATGACACTCCGTATGAAGCATTTATAAATTACATGAATGTACTCAGCGATTTTGCCATCCGGGTAGAAAAAGCATCGGTAAAAAAAGTGCGCGGCAAAAAGTCCGGCACAAAATAGGGTAAGTGAATTTGCAGTTAAAAGAATTTAAAGAAAGAAAAATGACAGATAACATAACCAGACCCGACTATTTGTTTGAAGTGAGTTGGGAAGTATGCCATAAGGTGGGGGGAATTCATACGGTAGTTGCCACCAAAGCGTTGAACCTCAAGGGAGATTACGGTAAAAAACATATAATGATAGGCCCGGATGTGTGGATGGATACGGAACAGAATCCGGAATTTACGGAAGATCCTATCCTTTTCCGTGCCTGGAAAAGACAGGCGGAGGAAGAAGGATTGCGCGTAAGGGTGGGAAGATGGAACGTGGCGGGGAACCCGGTTGCGATCTTGGTGGATTTTACTCAGTTCATAGCGAAAAAAGATGAGATATTGACCGATTTCTGGACTCATTTCAAACTGGATTCCCTTAGCGGACAATGGGATTATATCGAGTCTGCCTTGTTCGGGTATGCGGCCGGGAAAGTGATAGAAAGCTATGTGAAATTCAATTTGCAGCCGTCTCATAAAGTGGTGGCGCAATTCCATGAATGGATGACGGGCGCCGGACTTCTGTATCTGAAACAGAAAAATCTCCCGATAGCTTCCGTATTCACCACTCATGCGACGGTAGTGGGACGATGCCTGGCAAGCAATAACCAGCCCTTGTACGATTCTCTCGAATTATATGACGCGGATGAAAAGGCCCGGCAGTTCAATGTGACGAGCAAGCATTCGCTGGAAAAAACGGCAGCGCAGAATGCGGATATATTTACTACGGTCAGCAATATAACGGCTGTCGAGTGCAGGCAGTTCCTTAAAAGGAAAGCCGACATCATTACGCCCAATGGCTTCGAAGACAGTATCGTCCCTTCCGACGAGCAGTATGGGAACCTTCGGGCCAAAGCCCGTGAAAAACTGCTTTCGGTAGCATCGCTCATGCACGGAACCGAATATCCCCGGGATACGATCATTGCCGGGATTAGCGGACGTTATGAATATCGCAACAAGGGAATCGATGTGTTTTTGGATGCCCTCGGAAAAATAAAGAATAGCGGCTATTCCGGGAAGAAGATTCTGGCGTACGTAATGATTCCGGCAGGGAATAACGGTCCCGACAAGAACCTGCTGAACAAAATGAAGGGCGATCCGGCCATGGCCGGCTATACGACCGGAATCACCCATTTCCTTTCCGAACCCGAGTACGATGCCATTTCCGGCAAGATCAATTCTTACGGATTCGATCCTAAAAAAGATAACGTAAGCGTGGTATTCGTGCCGTCTTATCTGAACGGGGACGACGGGATATTCAACGAAACATATTATAATCTCCTGATCGGGTTGGATCTGACCGTATTCCCTTCTTATTACGAACCGTGGGGATATACGCCTTTAGAGAGCCTGGCTTTCCGGGTGCCTGCCGTTACCACTACCCTGGCGGGTTTCGGATTGTGGGTGAAAGATCATTATAAAGGGGAACATCCGGGGATAGAAATCCTTGCCCGCAATGACGCCAATTACGACTTGGTAACGGACGGCGTGGTGGCCAGAATCTTAGAAATCGCCGCATTGGATGCAGACCGTCGGGAAGTTTATTGTAAGAATGCCCGGGAGGTTTCCCAGGTAGCCTTATGGAAAAACAACATCCGCTATTATAAAGAGGCTTATTCCAAAGCGTTGGATAAATTGGCCATCCGCAAGAGCGTGTTTCCGGAATATAAAGAGGAAAAGGAACCCTCCTTCCATTCGTTCCGTTCCAGCGCCCCTTCCTGGGCGAGTCTGCTGATCAATAAAAAGTTTCCCGACAGGCTGAAGCATCTGGACACGTTATCCAAGAATTTATGGTGGTGCTGGAATCAGGATGCCATCGAGCTGTTTAAAATGGCGGATGCGGAGCTTTGGGAGCTGTCGAACGGGAACCCTATCGCCATGTTAGATATGATAAGCTTCAAGAAATATAAGCAATTGGCTGAGGACCAGGTGTTCATATCCAGATTGGACGAAGTGTACCGGCGTTTTGAAGATTACATGTCCGTCAAGAAGAATGCAGGGAAACCCCGGATCGCCTATTTCTGCATGGAATACGGTCTGGATACCTCTTTAAAGATCTATTCGGGCGGACTGGGGATTCTGGCGGGGGATTATCTCAAGGAGGCGAGCGATATGAACGTGAACCTGACCGCCGTGGGATTCTTGTATAAATTCGGATACTTTACCCAGCAGTTGTCCGGACAGGGAGATCAGGTGGCCAGTTACGTGCCGCAGGACTTTACCAAGACTCCGGCGGTTCCGCTGATGGACGAGAAGAATAACTGGATAATGGTCTCCGTGGCTTTCCCGGGCCGGAACGTATATGCCCGGATATGGAAAGTGGAAGTAGGGAGAACGGACTTGTATTTGCTGGATACGGATTTCGAAGATAATCTGCCGGAAGACCGCAGCATCACCCATGAATTATACGGAGGGGACTGGGAAAACCGGCTCAAACAGGAATTGATCCTGGGTGTGGGAGGAATCCGGGCATTGAGGGCGCTCGGTATCGATGCGGACGTATATCATTGCAACGAAGGACATGCGGCCTTTACCGGGCTGGAAAGGTTGCGCGAATATGTGCAGAAGGAAAATCTTTCCTATACGGAAGCGATAGAGGTGGTGCGGTCGTCCTCGCTGTTCACTACCCATACGCCGGTGGTGGCCGGACACGATGCCTTCTCCGAAGATCTGCTCAGAAAATACATCGCACATTATTCGGGTCGGTTGAAAATAGACTGGACTGAACTGATGGCGTTGGGAAAGATAAATCCTTTGGATCCGGGAGAAAAATTCTCCATGAGTACCCTGGCGGCCACTCTCTCCCAGGAGGTGAACGGAGTAAGCTGGCTTCACGGAAAGGTGAGTCGGGAAATCTTCTCCCGTCTGTGGCCCGGCTACTTGCCGGAGGAACTGCACGTAGGGTATGTTACCAACGGAGTACATTATCCTACCTGGACGGCGCCGGAATGGAAAGAGATACATGCGAAGGTTTTCGGAGAGGAATTCGTGGCCCATTCTTATAATAAGGACTGCTTTTCCGGGATCCGGAAGGTGAGCGACGATGTCATTTGGTTCACCCGGAATAAACTCCGGGCCCGTCTGATCGCCAAGGTCAAGGAGATCATTTCCGATCCCGGCGCCACCAACCATTATGCCCCGCATCATATAGTGAAAATCCAGAACAGCCTGCGCGATGATATATTGACTATCGGATTCGCCCGCCGGTTCGCCACCTATAAAAGGGCGCATCTGCTCTTCCGGGATCTGGAGCGGCTGGACCAGATCGTAAATAATCCGCAGCGTCCGGTACAGTTCCTTTTCGCCGGCAAGGCGCATCCTGCCGATAAGGCCGGACAGGATCTGATTAAAAGGATCGTGGAAGTTTCCAAGATGCCGCAGTTTATCGGGAAGATAGTTTTCATTCCTAATTACGATATTACCATTGCCAAATATCTGGTTCAAGGGGTGGATGTATGGATGAATACCCCGACACGTCCTTTGGAGGCTTCCGGTACGAGCGGAGAGAAGGCGGTAATGAACGGAGTGATGCATTTCTCGGTGCTGGACGGCTGGTGGGTGGAAGGATATAAGGAAGGGGCCGGCTGGGCCTTGCCGATGGAGAGAACCTATAAAGACCAGAATTTCCAGGATGAACTGGATGCGGCCATGATTTATAATATCCTGGAAACGGAGATCGCTCCCGTCTATTATGACAAGGATGCCCGGGGAATTCCGGGCAAATGGATCGAGATTATCCGGAATTGTATTTCCGAGGTGGCCTGCGATTTCACCACCAACCGCATGATGACCGACTACTTGGATAAATATTACCGACCGTTGGCCGAAAGGTATGAAAAAATCGTGGCGAATGATTTCGCCATGGCACGCGAACTGGCTTTCTGGAAGAAGAAAATGCGGCGGGAATGGCCGATGATAGAAGTATTGTCGACGACCCGGCTCAATAACATTTCGGGCGCTTTGCTGTTGGGAACGGAGTATCTTTCCGAGATAACGCTTTCCATCGGGGATATAGATCCTGAGGATTTAGGTCTGGAAATCGTCATGGCCCAACAGAATAAGGAAGGACGTTCTTGCCTGAAGAAAATCTTCGCCTATCATCTGAAAGAATGTAAAGACGGCGTAGCCACTTATGAGTGCGATATCGTTCCCGACAGGACAGGTGTCTATCAGACGGCTCTCCGGTTGTTCGCTAAAAATGATCTGTTGCCTCACCGACAAGATTTTGAATTGGTAAAATGGTTGTAGCTGCCACAGGTTTTTTCGATGGGGTCCATCTCGGACACCGGAAAGTGTTGTCTGAATTATGTGCGGTGGCTGCGGGGGAGAACAAAAAAAGCGCAGTGATTACTTTCTGGCCTCATCCCCGCAGCGTGCTGCAACAGCAGGCCGATGATCTGAGACTGCTCAATTCTTTGGAGGAGAAAAAGGAGCTGATCCGGGAAATAGGAGTGAACAAGGTGATTACCCTTCCTTTCAGTAAGGAATTCAGCAGGCTCTCTTCGGAGGAATTCCTCCGGAATTATCTGAAAGGGAAATACGGTGTTTCTACGTTGGTTATCGGATACGATCATCGGTTGGGACACGATGTAAACCGGTCCCAGAACGAGATGATGGCGGCGGCCGCGGAAATGGGCATCCGTGTCGTGCGGGTGGAAGAATTCGTTATGGATGGCAATGTTATCAGTTCCACCAAGATACGCCGGTTGCTTTCTGCGGGCGATGTAGCCGGAGCCAATAAATTTTTAGGCTACCGGTACGGGCTGCGGGGAGTGGTGGTTGCCGGACAGAAAATCGGACGCCTGATGGGATTTCCCACTGCCAATATGGATTTGTACGATCCCCTTAAAGTCATCCCGTCCAACGGAGTATATGCCGTATATGCCCAGGTGGCCGATAAGGTCTATATGGGGGTATGCAATATCGGAGTACGGCCGACAGTCAGTGACAGTAGCCGGAAAACCATCGAGACCCATATTCTGGACTTTAATGAAGATATCTACGGGCTGGACTTGAAAATCGAGTTCGTGGCCAAGGGGCGGGAAGAGATGAAGTTCGCGTCCGTAGATTTGCTGAAAGCCCAAGTGGAGAAAGATAAGGAATTCGCACGCAGCCTGTTGAGCCGGTATCCGGTAAAAAAGCTCCGGTAACGGGCTTAGTTGGCATTCCAAATTCGGGACATAAAGGAAACCGGCTCTGCCATTTTCATTTCCGCAAATGCAGCCCGCACTCTTTATGATCGGGCGATTCCCACCACCACCGTCCTGCGCGGATATCTTCGCCCGGTTTCACGGCCCGCGTGCATGGCTGGCATCCGATGCTCGGAAATCCCTGTTCATGCAGCTTGTTATACGGGACGTGATTACGGCGGATATATTCCCATACCTGTTCTTCGTGCCAGTCTATCAGCGGGTTGATTTTCAACAGACCATGTGCTTCATCCCATTCGACCGCCCGCATTTCGCTGCGTGTAACCGACTGTTCGCGCCGAAGACCGCATATCCAGGCGTCCAATCCCCGGAGCGCCCGTTCAAGCGGGTCGAGTTTGCGTATCCGACAGCACCGTTTGCGCTTTTCCAGACTTTCATAGAATCCGTTTATGCCACAATCGGCAACCAATTTTTCGACTTCGGTACAGTCGGGAAAGAAAACCTCCAACCGAATGCCATAGTGCATGGCGGTTTGATTGATCAGGTTGTACGTTTCGGGGAACAGACGTCCGGTATCGAGCGTGAATATCCGTGCATCGGGTTTCAATCTGCAAATCATGTCCGTCAGCACCTGATCTTCTATGCTCAGACTGGATGACAAGGCGATGCGGCTGCCGTAGCGGTCGAGAAAATAGCCTAAAAGCGCTTCGGGCGTTGCGTTGGCGAACTCTTCGTTCAGTTGTGTTATTTCGTTTGTTTTCATGGTGTTATACTGTTAAAGTTATCATGCCGGCACCTACCGTATCGTTGGTATCCGGATCGATGAAAATCAGGCTGCCCGTCGTGCGGTTCTGCGCATAGGGATCGAATACCAACGGCAGGGCCGTGCGAATCCGAATCCGGGCGATATCGTTGACTGCAAGTTGTGTGACGGAATAGATGCGTTCCAACGAGTTGATGTCCAGCTTATATTCGATCTCCTTGACGATACCCGCGGTTTCTGCCGTTGCCTGCCGGATGACATAGCGTTTGCCGAGTTGCAGCGGTTCGTCGCGTAACCAACAGACCGTCATGGTTACATCCTGCGATATTTGCGGCTGCGGCTCGTCGCTGCGCACGATGAGGTCGCCGCGGCTGATGTCTATGTCATCGGCAAGACACACCGTTACCGATTCGGGCGCAAACGCCTCCTCCTTCTCTTCTTCCGCAAAACGGATTGCCTCCACGCTCGAGCGGCATCCCGACGGAAATACGGTAACGGCATCGCCTCTGTGCAATACGCCGCCGCACAGACGCCCCGCATAGCCCCGGAAATCGTGAAACCGGTCCGAGATCGGGCGGATGACGTGCTGGACAGGCATCCGCATAGGTCCCTCGGCAAGGGAATGTCCGACAGGGACGGTCTCCAACAGATGTAAAAGCGTGCCGCCATCGTACCAGGGCATGTGTCCGGATTCCGTTACGACATTGTCTCCCAATTTAGCCGAAATAGGAATGAACGTTATCCCGCCGATCCGCAGCTTCTCAGCCATATTATGATATGCCGTACAAATGTCGTCGAACACCTGCCGCGAAAAGCCGACCAGATCCATCTTGTTGACGCATACGAATATGTGAGGGATTCCCAGCATCGATGCTATGAACGAGTGGCGCACCGTCTGTTCCAATACGCCGTTGCGGGCATCGATCAGGATAATCGCCAGACCGGCGGTCGAAGCACCCGTAACCATGTTGCGCGTATATTGAATGTGTCCTGGAGTGTCGGCAATGATGAACTTGCGCCGCGGGGTGGCGAAGTAACGGTATGCCACGTCGATCGTGATTCCCTGCTCGCGTTCTGCACGCAGCCCGTCTGTCAGCAAGGCAAGGTTCAATTCTTCGTTGCCCCGGTTGCGTGATGCGGTTTCGACTGCTTCCAGTTGATCTTCAAAGATCGATTTGCTGTCGTAGAGCAATCGGCCGATCAGTGTGCTTTTGCCGTCGTCAACACTTCCGGCCGTAGTGAAGCGCAGCAATTCCATATCCAAATATCCTTTTTCCATAGTCGTGTCCTCATTAAAAATATCCGGCTTTCTTACGATCTTCCATCGCGGTTTCTGAACGCTTGTCATCGGCACGCCCGCCACGCTCCGTCACGCGGGTCGCGGCGATTTCGGCGATAATCTCTTCCAGCGTATGCGCCCGCGAGAGCGTCAGCCCCGTGCAACTGATATCACCGATGGTACGGCAACGCACTTCGCGTTCAACCACTTCCTCGTCTGGTTTGATCCGCATGCACGGTTCGGCCGCCAACCACTGCCCGTCGCGCTGAAAGACACGGCGCCGGTGTGTGAAATAGATGCCCGGCATATCGATATGTTCCTGATAGATATACTGCCAGACGTCCATCTCGGTCCAGTTGCTGATCGGGAAAACGCGGAAATGTTCGCCGATGTTCTTCCGCCCGTTGAAGATATTCCACAGTTCGGGACGCTGGTTTTTGGGGTTCCATTGTCCGAACTCATCCCGATGCGAGAAGAAACGCTCTTTGGCACGGGCTTTCTCCTCGTCGCGACGCGCTCCGCCGATTGCTGCGTCGAACTTGTATTTTTCGATGGTATCGAGCAGGGTAGTTGTCTGCAAGCGGTTGCGGCTGGCATTGTAACCCGTTTCCTCTTTGACTCGCCCCGTATCGATCGACTCCTGTACGGAGCCGACGATCAACTGCACCCCGAGGCGTTTGACCAAAGCGTCGCGATACTCGATTGTTTCGCGGAAATTGTGTCCGGTATCGATGTGCAGCAATGGAAATGGAATTCGGGCCGGATAGAAAGCCTTGTATGCCAAATGGGTGACAACGATCGAGTCCTTGCCGCCGGAAAACAGGATGACCGGACGTTCGAACTGTTCCGCCACCTCCCGAAGTACATAGACGGCTTCCGACTCCAATTCTTTAAGATGTGTTAATGTACTATTGTTCATATATTTAGATGAATTCGTTAACTGAATACTCCCGACAGATAGTTGCGGGTCAGCTCGTGCTGCGGGTGATGGAACACCTGTCCGGCATCTCCCGTTTCGATTACCTCGCCCATATAGATGAATACGACGTAATCGGCTATGCGCAATGCCTGTCGCAGCGTGTGGGTCACCATGATTATGGAGTAATGCTCTTTGAGCTTGACGAAAAGATCTTCGACAATCTTGCTCGACTGCGGGTCGAGTGCCGATGTCGCTTCATCGGCGAGGATAAATTCCGGTTCCACGGCCAAGCTGCGCGCTAAACAAAGGCGTTGTTGCTGCCCGATAGAGAGGCCGCCCGCCGGTTCGCGCAGTCTCTCTTTCACTTCGTCCCAGAGACCGACCTCCGTCAGATAGTGCCGGACGACCGCATCGAGTTTGCGACGTCCGCGGATGCCGTGGATGCGGCAGCCATAAGCGATGTTGCCATAAATGGACATGGGCAGCGGGCAGGGACGCTGCGGGACGAGTCCGATGCGACGGCGCAAATCGATCAGATTCGCCCCGTTACTGCGGAGAATATCCTGTCCGCCGAGCGTAATGCTTCCTCTCATGCGAACCCCATCGACCGAATCGATCAGCCGATTGAAACTTTTGAGCAGCGTAGATTTGCCGCATCCCGACGGACCGATGATGCAGGTGATTTTGTGTTCGGGAATTTGCAGACTGATATCTTTGAGAATCGGCTGATCCCCGATCCACAAATCGAAATGTCGCACTTCTAATCGTGCATCGGCATGCAACAGATCGTCCGTATCCGGTTTTATGACAGAAAATCCTATTTGTTTGAAAATTCGGGATAACATGTTTTCAGATTTTATTTTTCGAGAAACGATGCATGATAAACCTCCCTGCAAGGCTGATGACAAGTACGATCCCGGTCAATACAAGCGCAGCGGCATAGGCGCGGTTCTGCACTTCGGCTTGCGGAGCGCTCAACTGAAAGAATATCGAGAGAGGCAGCGTGGCTGCCGGCTGCGATAGAGATGAGGGAATCGAGTCGGAGAATCCGGCTGTGAACATTACTCCGGCCGCATCACCTATGGCGCGCCCCACCGACAATAATGTCGCCGTTGCAATTCCGGGCATGATCTGCCGCAGGACGACCCCCATGGTTTCGAGCCGCGTGGCACCGAGCGAGTACGAAGCGTCGAGCAAATCGCGCGGGAAAGTCTTGGTCACCTCGTCCATCGAACGGATCATAATGGGGATGATGAGCAGCGTGGTGACCAAAATGCCACCCAGCAGCGATGTGCGCAATCCGAGCCAGATCATCAACGTGAAAGCAAAGGCTCCGTAAACGATAGACGGAATCCCGAACAGCACGTCGTAGGCTAAACGGGCGACATAGGCGAATTTCGAGTTGCTTTTGAGAAATATGTTCAGATAAAAGACTACGGGAATACTGATCAGCAGCCCGAGAAAGGTGGAGGCCGCCACGATATAGACCGACCCGACAATGGCATTGAGGAATCCGCCCTCTTTGCCTATGTAAAATCCACCGCCAGGGAGCGAACTCACCATTTCCCATGTGATACACGACCAGCCACGGTGAAAGATCGTGTAAACGATACTTGCGGCGAAGCCGACAACGGCAAGCAGCGACAATGCCATCAGGATCTTGACGATAATCTCTTCTATGTATTTGGATTTCATGATTTTTTAAGTCTATAAAGAATAATTCGCGATAGCAGGTTGAACAACAATACCACAACGAAAAGAATCATTGCGGCGAACATCAGAGCCGCTTCGTAGAGCGGCAGCGAAAGCATCTCGCCATAGTTGTTGGCAATGAGAGCCGGAATGGGATAGCAGGCATCAAAAATGGAGTGAGGTACTTGAGGCAGGTTCCCGCATACCATAAGTACGGCGATTGTCTCGCCCAATGCTCGGGAAACAGCCAGTACCACGGCGGCGAAGATACCCGGCAGTGAACGGCGAATCACCACTTTCTTGGCCGTTTGCCAGCGGGTGGCACCCAAAGCCTGCGAAGCGTCGCGCAACTCTTGCGGTACGGTCGAGAAGATTTCGACAAACAGGCTGACAAGCAGCGGCAGAATCATAACGCTCAGTACGATGCCTCCCGCCAGCACGGTATATCCCGACGAAAACTCGACAAAATGCGGCGCCAGCCGTTCGGAAATCCACGGAACGATCAGCAAGGAACCCCACACACCGTAGATGACTGACGGAAGTGCGGCGAGAATATCCAATGCCGGATAAAACCACCGTTTGACCCATGCACGCGAATACTCGGTCAGAAAAACGGCGACCAGCAGCGATAGAGGCAGGGCCAGCACGAGAGCGATGCCCGTCACCCACACCGTACCCATGACGAACGGGAAAAATCCGAACCGGTTCTTGAACGGTTTCCATTCGCTGGCCGAGAGCAATTCCCACAGGGAATGATCTTCGAAGATAGGAGCCGACTTCATATATAGTCCGATTCCCATGATCAGAACCAGCAACAGCGAGGCACCCGTCAATAACAGCATGATGGCGCCGGCTGTTTTTTCCCTTGCTATTCGTCGTACATTCATCGATTATTCCGATAGATTCGCAGATTCGAGTAACGCTAATGATTTCTGAATTTTATCCTCCGGAATATTGATATAGCCTGCCGGAATGTTTTTCGCCTGTCCCTCGCCGAGGACATATTTGAGGAATGCTACCGCGACAGGGTTGGTGGGAATTCCTTTGGTAACTAAATAGAGATCACGCGCCGGCGGAGACGGATATTTCCCTTCGGCAATAGCTGCGACAAGACTGTCTTTCGTGTCATAGAAATTTTCAGCGGGGACGATCCGGCCGTCTCCGTCGGTATCGATGGGCAATACCACGATTCCGTCGTTGGGCAAATGGGTGTCATTATCGTAAGCATAACCGATATTGTTGAGTCCGATCCCGTATATGTCTTTCTGTACGGCGGCCGCAACCCCCGGATCGCCGAATACCGCCGTACCGCCCAAGTCTTCCTGTTTGGATCCAAGCCACAAAGCCCAAGTTTCAGCGGCCCCGCAGGCATCGGAGCGGGTATAGGTATGCAGGGGCGTTGCGTCATCCGTACCGAGAATATCACCCCATGTCTTTGCCTCCCCCGTAATCCATATATCGATAGCCGCATTACGGGAAAGACCGTGTGCGGACAATTCCTTGAGTTTCGGGTTGGAGCTATTGATTGTCGGGACTACGGCATCTTTCGCCACGGCGAAACCTACTGCTCCCTTTTCTTTTTCGGACGGATAGACTTCGCGTGAAACCATACCGAAATCGACTACTCCGGCCAGTACGTCGGTCATCCCTTTTCCCGCCCCTCCAGCCGAAATATCGATATGTACGCCCGGGTGCAGGGTCTGAAACTCTTCCGCCCACTGGACGGCTACGGGATAGAGAGCGAATGCTCCCGAGAGCGACAACTCGCCGCTCAGTTCACCGGTTTTGGATCTGTTTCCATTACCGCAGGAAACACTGCCTAAGGCAAGTGCGCCCAAAAATAAGGTTGCAACAATTTTCATAATCGGTAAATTTTTATTTCATCAGAACATGGCGAAAAATTGCATCGTTCCGAAAAATCCTTTGATTTGTTGTCGTCTTGAAAACGATAGTCGAGTTTAGCTGCCAGATTGCCTTTGAGGTCGAGTCGCGCACGCCGTATGTCGAAGCTGTTCGATTCTCCGTTATATTGGTAGCGCATATTGACAAATCCCGATATTGTAGGCAGTGCAGAGGTAATTTTCTCCAAGACGGTCACTCGCTTTTCCATGGCGGATATATCGGTCAAGTCCGCCGTATTTTGTTGCGCGAACAATGAACTGTACATGGACAATCCACAAATGATACCCACGATCTTTCTCATTTGATTCTGATTTGATTCGGAAGTCAATCTATACTACACCGCAAAGATAGAGATTTATTTTAATAATCTACACCTTTTAAGTGTAGATTTTGTCGGGATGCTTGTATGTAAAAGATATTTTTCTTTTTAGAATAAGATATGTCGGAAAAGATTAATTTTGCAAAGACAATTATCAAAAGGCTCCATGCTTTCGAAGAAAACAAGATATGCCATGCTGGCGCTCAGCGTATTGGCTGCGGAGTACGGAAAAGAACCCTTACAAATCGGTCGTATTGCCAAAAAGGAAAAGATTCCCCAGCGCTTTCTGGAAGGGATACTGCTTATGCTTAAAAATCGCGGAATGCTGAATAGCACACGGGGTAAGAGCGGCGGCTATTACCTGTTGAAAGATCCGCGGGAAGTGACGTTGTTCGATGTGGTAATTTGTTTCGAGGGTTCGGTAAGCATGCTGGCATGCGTGTGTGAAGATCAATATATGCCGTGTGAATTTTGCAAGGACGAGGGTAGCTGCCCCATTCGCAAACCGTTTTCAGAGATTTATCGGCATATTATAGACATATTGCGTCGAACGACACTGTCCGATCTGGTAAAAGGACAATTTGACAATGATAGGAGCAAACCTTGCTTGCTCTCGGAATAACATTTAAGCGGACTTTAACAAGGGCATTATTTAAAAATAGTTCTTTGTTGCAAATTCGTACTGTTCGATAAATATCTGCTTGAAAGCGGCAATATTGTTCTGTTCGTAGAACAGTAGCATTGCTTTCTTGTAATCCACCGAATCGACTGTGCGGAACGACAAAGGACAGTAACCCCAAGCCAATAGTATCGCATTGCTTGTAATTCGGGCCGTGCGTTTATTGCCATCGGCAAATGGCTGAATATATGATAATAATACAAGCGTAAGTAGTGCCTTTTCAAATATGTTCTCTTTGCCGTTTATAAGTACACAACTATCTTCCAATGCCTCCCTAATCTGAAATTCGTTGTCGAGAGGACGATAGTTTGTACCAATTATACCAACGTGACGTGTCCTGATACCTCCGCCGATACCCAACTCTTTGGTTAATATGGAGTGAATATCCTCGATACGTCTTATACTTATCTCTTTCAGGTAGTCAGGGTTGTCAAGTACGAAGTCGAGAGCATCTTTATGGTTGAGCAACATAACGGCTTCGTCCTTGGTCTTGCCCGAAGCAGTCTGTTTCTCTCGCAACAGCCGCTCGGTTTCGAGCAAAGAGTAGGTATTGCCTTCAATTTGCGAAGATTTCCACGATAGATCGACTCCCAACCGTTCCATCTCTTTGCGATACTCCACATCTGAAAGGGTCTGCATATTGGCGATGAACCTCTGATGTGCAGTATTGAGACGCTGCAATTCATCATCGGTAAAGAGTACGACTCTCGGCAGGATATTGCACACGAGATCAAAATTGAATGATTCCTGCACTTTGCGTTCATCGATTTCTTTGAGAAAATAGGTATCGATGTTTAACGGCATCATCAACTGCGCTTGTGCCGAAAGTGAATAGCGAGTGGCCTTGCCTTTACCAGCTACGACTATATCTCCACGTTGTACTGCATTGACAATCATGCGCTTAAGTGTTCTTTCGTTGGGCGTATCACTCAAAGCGGCAGCAATTTCAAGCCTATTCGATAATGGATTGAAATGCAGAAATTGCAATATCTCTACTTGTGTAGTCATACTCTAAAATCTTAATTCGGGACAAATATAGCGACTTTATCTTGAAATACGGGACAATAGCGATGTTATAAGTCCCGATTGTACTCGCATTGTGTCCCGAATAGGTTGATCTCTACTAAGCAGTTGCAAGAAGCGTGCTCACATCGGCTTCTGTTTTGAACTGGCTAAGGAACTCCTTGCTTAACACCTCATCGGGCACTACTTTGTTGAGCGGACTTGCGGTTATTCCGGAATAGATATGGTTGTTTTTCAGATATTTGCCACATTCTCCCGCGTTACTGCTTCTCTTGGTAAGAGAGGGATGAAGAAAAAGGCTTTATTTTTTATTAAAAAAAGTGTTTTT
>CANRID010000021.1 GCA_947630665.1 uncultured Bacteroidales bacterium
CTCCAGCAGTTCAATCGCTACATGATGCACGTTTTGGCGTATGTGGGAGGAAATTATCTCCAATATCCGGTTTATGGAGACGGAAAAGAAGCTTTCATTCCCGTATCTCGGGAGAAGCAGAAAGAGGCAGTGGATTTTATTTTGAAGAGTGTCAAAGAACTGCCTCAATGGGCCTTGAACCCCGACGTACTCAAACTTTTTGACCCCGGAAATGCACCGGTAAATGACTATCAGGTGTCGCTATTGCGTGCTTTGCTGGACAATAGTTTGTTAGGGAAAATAGGATTTACGGCCAAGAGTTCCGCTGACCCTTATACGCCGGAAGAGTATCTCGACGACCTCTATGCGAATATTTGGGAAAGAACCATACAAGGCCAGGAACTCTCGGAGAATGACAAGATTTTGGAATATGCCTATGTCCATTCGCTTGTCGGGAATCTTGAACTTTACAAGAGCGAGGCAAAAAATAATGGACTGTATACAGAGTCTTTGGGGAACGAAGAAACGCTGGCTGAATCCCTGCATTTCAACCCGGAAGAGATGATGCCTTGTGCGTACATCGAATATCAATACGCTCTTGAAAGGCGGGCACTGACGCCCAATACGAAAGAATCCGATTTGAAAATCGTGAGCCGTTCCTTGTATTTCGATCAGTTACAACGCATCCGGAGTTTGGTAAAAAAACAAGCTAAATCCGCACGCGGAACAACAAAGAAACATTACGACTATTTAGTTTTCGAACTGGACAGGACCTTGGAAAGTTTCTGAAAAGATAAGATCTCACATAGGATAGTCTGGCAATAGCGGAATGACGGAGGCCTCTGCCGTAACAGGAGCCTTCGTCATTTTGTTCTTACAATTTGAGGCTGAGATACGCACTTCTAAGATTATAACAGATTGATTATTTGCTCAACTCAGCAATAAAGAAACGCACGGCGGACAATAATGGCTCAATATCCTCTTGTACCGTGCAATAGATAATTTCAGCATCTATTTCGAAATAGCCATGAGCGATATGATCACGCAGGCCCATTACCTGCTTCCACGGAATTTCGGGACGCTGTGGCAACAGCTCGCCTTTTGTATGTTTATCAATATTCTTGACTCCCTCGCCGATAGCCTGCAACTGCATACACGTTGCCGACAGCACCTGCACCCCGTTTGGATAGTGTAGATAGTCATCAATGTCGCTTATGCCGGCATTCCAGTCCCGAATCAGCAAAAGGGCCGACTCTATCTGACGAAATATCGACAACACAAGGCGATTGGAATCAGAATACATAGACGCTGTTACGGTTTATCTCCTCTTCGAGGATAGGATTCATATTGTGGTGCCGGCGAACTACATCAACCTGGCAGCCAAGCAGTTGTTCAAGTTTATCCTTCAATGCTATCAACAGGAAGATTTTGGGTTGCATCTCAACGCAAATATCCACATCACTTCCTTCGTGTTGCTCATTGCGGGCAACCGAACCGAATATGCACAATGAACGAACGCCAAACTCCGATCGAAGCTCGTCGCTATGGCTCTGCAATAAAGATACGTATTCGTCTTGCCGTTTCATAGTACACCTGCCATGCAAATTCTACACAAATATAACGACTATCCTTAAATTTTGAAAATAGTGGAAACCACATATCCCGCAGCCTTATTTACAGTTGTCTCAAAAGAGGCGCGAAACGGAGAATGAAGAATCTGCCGCAACTCCTCTTTAGACGGCAGCCCTGTACCTAACATCTTGCAAAGGCTTTCCTTTTTGGTCCATAACACCGTAAACGCAACCTCCGGTTCGGAAGAAGCCGAAATGGCAGCGAATTCTTCTCTGCTGCATACATATTCGGCCAGCTCGGCATCGAACGGACGAAGAGTCTCGATGTCGATCCCGATAGGACTTTCGCTAATCGCGCAAGCAATAGCCTTTTCACAATGGCTGAGGCTGAAGTATATTTGCGGGTAGTCCTTTAAAAAAGGTTTTCCGTATTCATTGAATATAAATTCCGGAGCCACATCGATTTGGTACTCGCAGTTTAACCCGTACTGAAGCAACCGGTATGACAAAACGCTCCGAATCCGGTCCTGCGCCCTCAAAAAGCCTTCTGCTGCCTTACGGCGCTGGTCAGACACTTTCGAGAGCTCCCTCCGATACATCTCGTCGGTGAAAGATTCCGGAGCATCTTGGATATAAACCATCTCGGCATATTTCGTTTTTACCTGATATCGAACAATGCAGAGAATCCGGTCATCGAGAACACTTTTTTGATGTTGTCGCTGATATGTTCGATAGTAAGGGTGCTTCCGTTTGCTTTTGCACGTTTCAGGAGACTGAGGAATAGCCGCAACCCGCTCGATGATATATATTGCAAACCCGTGCAGTCAAGCACGATATTTTTTCCTTTGGAATCCATCAACAATTGGAAATCCTTCTCTGTCTGAACAGCCGCTGCCGTATCGAGTTCTCCTTCAAGTACAGCAATCATTTTGTCGTTCTCTTCATTGATTGTCGTTTTCATGTTTTTATTCATTGATTAGATTTTCGATTTCTTCCTTTTAATAAGCGTCAGGTGATTCCTGTCATCGCTTCGGACATACCGCACCTCATCCATAATCCGGCGCACAAGAAAGATGCCGAGTCCGCCTATTTCGCGTTCATCCACATCCAGGCTCACATCGGCATCGGCAACGGCGGTCGGATCGAATGCCTTTCCGCTGTCGATAATCTCGAAGCGTATTTCCGCTTCATCAAAGCAGGCCTCAACAACAATTTCTGCCACTGTACCGGAAGGATAGGCATAATCGATCACATTGGCCGTCGCTTCTTCCAAGGCGAGTTTCAAGTCCAATACCTCCGCATCATCAAAGCCCGCTTTTTCAGCGAAATGCACTACGAATCCGTTCAATCGCGGAATTTCTTCGAGACTGTTCTTCAACACTATTTTTTCGCCGTTTTCCGAGCAGCCCGTCCTTTTGCAACAGAATGCAAGCATGGTAAGATCATCGCTTTGCGGGGCAGTCTTGACAAACCTGTTCACTTCCCCGACCATATATTCAAGCAGTTCCGCCGGCAGCAAGCCATTGCCCTTTATCTTTTCTAACGTCCGGATCATATTTTCCTCGCCGAATTCCGCATATTCCATATTTTTTGCCTCCGTCAGACCGTCTGTATATACGAACAATGTGCAGTCGGAAGGGAGCACCGCCCCCTGTCCCTGATACTTGAAGTCCGAATATACACCTAAAGGAAGGTTCGGTACGACATCGAGCCGTGAAACCTCTTTTCCTATCAAGACCGGAGCGCCATGCCCGGCATTGCAGTAGTCGAGTTTTCCGGAAATCAAATCGAGTACGCCCACGAACAACGTAACAAACATATTGGAGTCATTCATGTCCGACATCGACAAATTCATATATTCCACCGTTTTCGCAGCGCCGGAGGCATACGTTGAGACGGAGCGGAACAGACTTCGCGTTACCGTCATCAGCAACGCGGCCGGAACGCCCTTCCCGCTCACATCGCCAATGCAGAAATATAGCCGATTGTCCTTGACATAATAGTCATACAAATCGCCGCCCACTTCCAGTGCCGGCACCAACAGGCCCTCGATTTCCAGCATTTCGCTGCTGCCTTTGAAGACTCCCCCTTTGGGCAGCATACCCATCTGTATGTTCCGGGCTATGGACAGCTCGCTGCCTATTCTTTCACGCTCGACCGTAATCTTTTGCAACCTGCCTACATTCCGCACAAAACGGAAAACGATGAATCCCAAAATAACAATCCCGACAATACGAAGCCACAAAAAGCGTATCCTCATCTTTTCATATTCGCCAAAGACCTCATTTTCAGAGCTGACAACAGCAAGTGACCACCCCGTATTTCCCCCGATGGGCGAATAAAACACATAATATTTGTCTCCCCGTGCATCGCTTACTGTCTCCATTCCGCTTTCTCCGGCAAGCATTCTGCGGTTGATGTCAAGGAGCAACGTGTCTTTCATCTCCGATACGACCTCTTCAAATGTGCTTCGCATGACTTTTCCTTTGTCGGGATAACTCATCAGCTGACCCGTACGCGACATCAGGATATGGTAGCTCGAAGGAGAAACATATTGCATACTCAGAATATTGTCGAGCCAATCGAGCGAAACATCGGCATCGAGTACGGCCACCAACCTGCCCGAACTATCGTGCACAGGTTCGGAATAGGTAGTCAGCAGCATTCGCGCCCCGTCACTGTCCAAATAAGGGTTAGACCATCTGGCACGATCCGTCTCCACCGGTATTTCAAAAAACTCCATACCGGTATAGTCATGCTCCGCCGATCCCAGCTGCATCGTTTCGATAGCGCCATTTTCTCGTCTGACAGCATAACTTTCAAACCAGTATCCTTTCGAGGAATAATAGTTCGGAATAAAAGAGAGGGAACTGCCGATGATATTGGAGTTTTGCTTTACAAGCCGGCGCGTAACGGCATAGCTCGAATCGGGATAGGCCAAAAGCCTTTCGGCATCCCACACATGATTTTCCACGGCTGTTTCTACCTGCTTCAAAATATTTTGAATGGCAAGGTCTTTGGCCCGAAGTTCACTTTCCGCCCTGAGTCGGAGATTTTTGGTAATCTCGTCATGAGAATACTTGTACTGAACGATGGCTATCAATTCAAGCAGCACGGCAGCCGTGATGATTAGCAAAACACCGCTGGTTCCAATGAGTCTCTTACCACGTTTTAGGGGATTGTATGCCATTTGCGTCCGTTTTCTGTTTTCTGGTTTTGTTTTTCTGTTTTACATATCTTCATCTGTCGAAGAAGCCCAAACCGTTGATAGCCGTAAAGAACCGGTCGAGATAATCCCAGGACGTCGGAGACCAGCGATACCCCAACCTGTACAAAACCTGCATGGTGTATGTATTCTGACGGGCCACATCGGCAGACTTTTGTCCTTTGGTCATATTCTGATAGGCGAGGAGACTTGAAAGCTGTTCCGCCTTTTTAGGATCTTCCTTCGCTTTGTCGAGCGCCTGCACAAATTCGTCGGCTTCCACAAAACGCACCCCTTCACCCACCACATGCAGCTCGCTGAGAACATCGCCGAGCAACATGGCATGGTTGTTATAGGGATGGAACACAACACATTTGGGGGGCGTTGCAGTCAACCGGACAATGGCTTCGGCAACCTCGTCGATAGGAGAAAATTCCACCTGACTATCGTGTGCATCATAAGGACAGCAACCAAGCATATTGTACACTTTCAGGCGTCCCATGAAAGAGTTGGTATTAAAATTAGCTTGAAACTCCCCGTCGGTACTCCGTGCGGAAAGATTTCCCACCCGCATGATTTTAGCGTTCAGCCCACGGAGAGCGACCGCCTCCAACACAATTCGTTCGGCAATAAATTTGGAGTGAATGTACTTGTTGCCCAAAAACTGCCCCATATAGAGTTTCTGCTCGTTAAATATCTCATCGGAAGCCGGAACGCCATTAACGCTCATGCCACGGGTGCTTGCCGTAGAAATCTGGATCATTCTGGCACCGGTCTGCAAACAGAAATCAACGCAATGACGGGTACCGCCTACATTGACATCCTCTATCTCGGTACCTTCTGAGAAATGTTTCACCACCGCAGCACAGTTGATGAGCGTATCCACCTCGATGGTAGGAGAAAGGACATCCGTAACATCGCCTGTCACAATGCGGAGACGACCGCCGAAAAGCGCTTCAAATGAATTTTCGAAGTAGTAGAACAGAAGCGTTTTCAAGCGGGAAGCGGCTTTTTCTTCATCTTTTCCGCGCACCAAACACCAGATTTGTTCCGCATCCGAGTCAATGAGCCGGCGAAGGATATGAATGCCCAAATAGCCGGTCGCCCCGGTGAGAAGAACCCGACCGAGTTTCTGCAGCTCTCCGCAACGGAAAGCGTCGAGGGTGTTTTCCTTCAAAACAGCGTCGATAGCAGAGTAGTCATAATGAGCCACGTCATCATCCGTACCCTCCTTGTCTCCCGCACCGAGAATGAAGTTTGCCAATTTGCGGGGCGTAGGGTGGGCAAAGACATCGCCATAAGCGACATTATAGCCTAACTTATCGGTTTCAATGATGATTCGGGTGGTCGCAAGCGACGTACCGCCCAACTCGTAGAAGTTGTCGGTAGCACCGACCTTTTCCAATTTAAGAATCTTCGCGAATATATCGGCGACAGCCTGTTCGGTAGCATTTGTCGGCGCCTCATACGTGCCGGACTGCACGAGTTCCGGTTCCGGCAACGACTTGACATCGGTTTTCCCGTTAGGTGTAAGCGGCATCTTATCCATTTGGAGGTAAGCCGTCGGGACCATATATTTCGTGAGCGTCTTGCCGAGTTCGGCTTTAAGCGCGGAAATATCGATTTTTCTATCGGCGGTGAAATAGGCGCCCAAATGTTCTTCTCCCTTTATCCTGACAATTTTGACAACGACATTCCGGATGCCGTCGACAGCGGAAAGCGCGGCTTCCACCTCTCCTAACTCGATACGCAAGCCGCGAAGCTTAATTTGGTTGTCGGTACGGCCCAGCACTTCTACATCGCCACCGGACGTCCAGCGGGCATAGTCGCCCGACTTATATACACGAAGTCCTTTATAGTCGATAAACCGTTCGGCCGTCATTTCAGGAAGGTCGTTGTAGCCGGAGGCAACCCCCATGCCGCCGATATACAGTTCACCGACAATACCGGCCGGCAGCTCGTTCCCGTCTTTATCCGCAATATATTCCGTAACGTTGAGCAACGGACGACCGATATTCACCCGATTGGTACGGGTAAGCTCTTTGGCATTGGAGGAAACGGTTATTTCAGTCGGACCGTATGTATTGAAAATCCGTGCATCGGGAGCCGCTTCACGCAACTTGTCGAGAAGACCGTCGGCATATTTCTCTCCGCCGCACATCAATACCTTACACCTGCGCAAAGCTTTGACAAATGCGGGAAGTTCCATAAACTGCAACATTCTCGAAGGCGTGGTATTGAAAGCATCGGTTTCTGTCTTTTCCAACAGTGCAGCCAAATGAATCGGGTTGGTCGTATGGTCTTCATCGGCGAACACGAGCGTCAGACCGTTGAACAATGCAGCGCCTATCTCTTTGAGCGACATATCGAACGAAACCGTAGTTATCGAGAGCAAGGTTTTCGCAGTAGTTGCCAATGCGTGAATATGGCTGTTGGCCGGATGATCGGTCAGGTAGTTGGCAATGCTTTCATGTCGCAGCATGACGCCTTTCGGCTTGCCGGTAGAACCCGACGTATAAATCAGATATGCCAGATCCTTAGGCGTGATATGGATTTCGGGCTTTGTAACAGCCCCGTCAAGAAGCATTTCCACATCGATGGCATTCGGGAAATCGGGAACACGGTCGGCAGTGGTAATGATATAGGCGGCATGACTGTCGTTCAAAATATGTTGGATCCTCTCGACAGGATATTCCGGATCGCAAGGGATATAGGCAGAGCCGGCTTTCATCACGCCGAACATCGCCATGATCATTCTGGAAGTGCGGGGGAGCATCAGCGCAACACGGCTCTGCTCTTTCACGCCTCTATTTATGAGGCCATTAGCGATTCTGTTGGCATAGGCGTCGAGTTCGGAATATGAAAACTCCCCGTCACAAGCAATAAGCGCCTTTCTATCGGGTTGCGCGAGGGCCTGATGTTCAAGCCCTTCATGGAAGTAGCCGAATTTAGGTGCTGCGGTCGCAACAGCATGAAATTCATCGAGTTCCTTTTCACGCTCTTTGTCGATAAAATCTACATTCCGAATCTTCCCTTCCGGATTGGAAAGCATCTTCCCGACAGCAATCACGATACTTCTTGCCAATCCCTCCATCAGGGTGCCGCTATAAAGCGCATCATTATAGAAAACGACTACGCTGGGTTTGCCGTCAGCCGACTCGATGTGTATGGAGAGTTTGAATTTGGCCGAGTTCATTTCCAACTCTTCTATCCCTTTCATCTCCGGAAAATCGGTTCCGGTTATGACGCCGAGCTGGTATTCGTAAACAATCTGAGGTTTGAAGCCGAAATCGGCGGCAATTTTCGCAAACGGGTATTTTTCATGTTCGATGACACCCTGAAAAACGGCAGCGCTCTTACCGATAAATTCGGCCGATGTTTCTTCTCCGATCTTTATTCCAAGCGGAAGGGTATTGACAAACATTCCGAAGGTATCGCTCGTGCGGACATCGCTCCGCCCGCTGCTGATAGTGGAAAGATAGACATTGGAATCATTGATGTAGCGCGAGACCGTGTAAAATACAGCCGCCAGCATTATCGCGGCCGGAGTCGTCGCGTGATTGCGGGCATATTGCCCGACCTGAGCCATGTCGAACGGAGAATGGACGCTCGTGAGTTTGCCCTCAGCCTCTTTCCCTTTGAGATCGGCGGAAATTTCGCTGGCGCTCTCCATCTCCGCCAGCATATCGGCATAGAAACGGCGGTTTTCCTCAAAAAGCGCCGAGTTCTCAAAACTCTTTTCATCTGCCACATACGCCGAATAAGGATATGTCTCTACGGCAGGATTCGTTCCGCGCAAGGCATCCCGCAGCTGGTTGATAAAAATATCGAAGGAGGTGCCGTCAAAAACCAGATGATGGAAATCGGTAAAAAGGCACGTGTCATTTTCACATTCGACCACAGCCAGACGATACAGGGGACCCGAAGAGAGACGGAACGGTCGGACGAACTCGTTTTTGAATGCTTCAAACTCCCGAAGCGAGAGCCGGCGGCGCTCCACAACCACCTCCGTATCTCCATTATGCGACTGCATTACGCCGTTTTCGGTATTTTCGAATTTCGTGCAAAGGACCGGATGCGCCTTGACAATCGCCACGACAGCCTCCTGAAGTCTGTCGCCGGAGACGCTCCCGTCGAATCTGATTATGGCGGGTATATTGTACAAGACATCGGTAGGGTGTTTCATACACTCGAAATAGACTCCCGTCTGCGGGAAAGAAAGCGGTACCGCTTTTTCCCCTTCTACGGATACGGAAGGTTCAGGATCCGATGATGTTTTTTCCCGATGGTCCGGATTCATCCACCGCGCCAAAAGAATATTTTCTATTGTTTCGACGGAGCCTCCGTTAAGGAGCGTTTTCGATGGAATTTCCTCTCCAAAACGTTTATACAACTGCGAGGAAAGCTTTATGCTCAAAATAGAGGTAAGCCCTATGCCCGAGAAAGGCGTGGAAATGCCGAAGGCCTCCACTCCCGTCACCTTCGCTGCCATATCATGAAGTTCCTGCTCCAACGCATTCAAAGGCCGGTTATTGTCCGATTCCGTCTGTTCGGCTTTGAACTCAGGGGCCGGAAGCGCCCGACGATTGACTTTCTGGTTCTGGTTGAGCGGTATGCGCTCTATCTGCATAATCACAGCGGGAACCATATAAGGAGGCTTTCTTTCCCGGATAAAATCCGCCACGGCCGAGGTGTCGAGCGACTGGTCGCTTACGATGTAAGCCGCTATGAATTTTCCTCCCGACGGGTGATCGAAAGCCACTACGGTGGCATCCTTGATGCCCGGAAAATCCCGGACGACCTGTTCCACCTCGCTCAGTTCTATTCTGAACCCGCGAATCTTCACCTGTCCGTCGATACGGCCGACAAAGTCGATATTGCCGTCCTGCCGATAGCGCACGACATCGCCCGACCGGTACAGCGGCGTATAATCTCCCTTTTCAAAAGGATTTTCCATAAACACTTCGGATGTCTTGTCGGGACGGTTCAGATAGCCGTCCGCCACATGAGGCCCGGCAATCCATAATTCTCCGATTGCCCCCACAGGCACGCGTTTTCCCTCCGGACTCACTATATAGCCTTTCAAGTTATCCAGCACTTTGCCTATCGGGACAACCGTCTCATCTTTTTGCAATTCATAGATTGTAGAGATAATCGAACATTCGGTAGGTCCATAGGCATTGAATGTCCGGTATGTGTCCGGTATCGGGAAAGAGATGAGTTTCTCACCGCCCATAGAGAGATATTTCAACGATGTTTCGCGGATATCGGTTGCGAACTGCCGTCCCACCTGGGTAGTCATGAACTGGTGCGTTACTTTGTTCGCGACCATGTAGGCATTGAGCTGCTCCATATCGAGGCGTATATCTTCCGGAATGATGCAGACGGAAGCTCCCCGCGCAAGCGCCGGATACATATCCATCATATTGGCGTCGAAGCCATAAGAAGCATAAGCGCCCACGCAATCGCCGGGTTTCAGGTCGTAAAACCGGATATACCAGTCGATGAAACATACCAAATTGGAATGCGTCAGCCTGACCCCTTTCGGCACTCCGGTGGAACCGCTCGTATAGAGCAAAGTGAAAAGGTCTTCCGGTTTTCCCGTGTCATTCTGTCGGGAGCAAGATTGGAGTTTCTCAATATCCTTTATATACAATACGTCCCCTTCGTATTCTCCCGCCAGAGTACGCAATTCCTCCGTCGTAACGAGCAGTTTGGAGCCTGCATCTTTAATCATGAAATTGAGACGTTCCTCGGGATAGGAGCTGTCGAGAGGCTGGTATGCACAACCGGCTTTCAGTACGCCCAATGATGCTATAACCATCCATTCGCTGCGGGGTATCATGATGCTGACCACATCGCCGGCGCCAAGCCCCCGTCTGTTCAATTCCGCCGCCATTGCATCCGTCAACAGGGCCGTCTCTTTATAGGAATATTTTTTATCCCGATAAATGACGGCTATATTATCGGGATATGCGGCAGCAGCGGCATCGAAAAGGGTTACGACCGTTTGCGTTTTGTCATAGGAGACTTCCGTGCCGTTGAAACGGTCGAGCCTCTCGGTTTGGGATTCGTCCGTCAATTCGATCCCGGACATCAGATCGGCTTCGAGCATCGACTTCAAGACTGCGGCATAGCTCCGCGCCATCTCGTCTATAAACGCTTCCGAATATCTGTTGAGCATGTATTCGGCATGGAGAGTCAATTCCCCGTCGTGAAGGAATACCTGAAAATCGAGCGGGGAGCCGGTGGCATTTCTTTCTAAGGAAACCGGCTGCACCGGTTTTCCGCAAACACGGTCGACGGCAAGATAATCGCCTTGATAGGCAAACAGTACATCGCTGTTGATACCCGTTGCGGCAGCCAGTTCGGCAAAAGAATAAATGTCGTTGCTCATGACATCCAACATCTGCTGCTTGACGCTCCGGAGATAGTCGGAGACCGGAGTGTCCGCATGCCAGCTGCAATAGACCGGCAATGTTTTGACCATCATATCCATGGTCCGTGCCACACGCGTACTGTTCCGGCCGTTGTAAATCGTGGCGAACAGCGATTCCGACATATTCGCATAGGCGCCTAAAAGGCGGCCGAACGCTGCAACAGCCAAAATATTGGGCGTAATGTCCAATCGCCGGCAGAAGCGGTCCAGTATCTCGCTCCCGATACCTGTTTTCCGGTCGCAGGAGGCGAAACGGATTTGCTCGTCATGCGTGTCCGGCATCGGAACGCTATTCACCTCCAAACTTCCGAATGTATTCATATACCACTCTTTCGCTTCCCGATAGGCATCGGTATCGCGCATGGCCATTTCCTCCATGGCGACATTAAAGCCGGTATATTCTTCGGGCTGGAGATTCCCGCCGTCATAAGCCCTGTCGACATCGGCAGAAAAAATGATCATCGATGTTCCGTCATAAATGATATGATGGAAATCGGTAAAATAATACAGGTTTTTCTCCGTGCGGATGATGCGGATTCGGAAAAGCCGGTCGGCGAGGAGGTCGAAAGGGAGGATAAGATGCTGTTTCATGGCCTCGAACGCCGTTTCAGTCATCCGTTCGATTTCCTGATTATAGGGCTTGTCATCGGCTATCATTACCGGATTCCCGTCTGCATCTTCCCGAATATGCACCTTTACGAATGCGTGCGCCTCCACAGCCTGCTCCACGGCCCGCGCCAACTTTTCTTCATCGAGGGAAGGGTCGAGTTTCAGCAGTATCGGATTATTGTAGGCCGCTTCGCCGCGCCGTGCCATACTCTCTGCAAAAATACCCATTTGCGTTTGCGACAGAGGTACAGGTTCTGTCGGGACGGCGTTTATAACCGTTCCGGCCGCATTCCGGCACAACTCGGCAATTTTTCTCGGGGTACGCCCCTTATAAATAAGTTTGGAGGTAAGGGCCAGCCCTTTACTCATTTGCTGGAGAGACATCACCTTGATGCTGTCGCCGCCGAGCAGGAAGAAATCATCGTCAATGCCCGCTTTTTCCATTTTGAAGACTTTGGCAAAAGCATCGCAAAGGATTTTTTCCGTTTCGTCGGAAGGAGCCACGTATGTCGATTGCAGTTCCGAAGTTTCGGGCGGCAGGAGTATTTTCCGGTTTACTTTCCCGTTCGGCAAAAGCGAGAAACGCTCTACTTTCAAAATATGCAGCGGCACCATATAGGAAGGCAGCTTTTTGATCAATATATCGCGTATAGTCTGCGGAGCGATATCGGAATCGGGCGCCGCCGTATAGTAACCGCAGATATATTGACTGCCGTTTTTTGCCTTGAATCCCTTGACAATCGCCTCTTTCACCCCGTCGATACGCTTCATGGCCGATTCCACCTCACCCGGTTCCACCCGCTGGCCATTTATCTTTACCATCCAGTCTTTGCGGTTGATGTACAACAGATTTCCGTCGGGAAGCTCGCGCATGATGTCCCCTGTATGCAGCCACCCGTCGCGAAGAAGCTGCGCCGTGCGTTCCGGATCCTTATAATATTCTTTGGCGAAAGTTCCTTTCAATATGAGCTCCCCTTCCTCGCCTTCGGGTACCGGTTTGCCCTCTTCATCGATCAGACGGTACTCTATGGAGGATTTCGGATCTATCCGTCCGATGGGAGTCGAGTCATACGGCCGTTCTACCAAAAACGGGCAGAATCCGCCTACCACTTCACTCATTCCGTAAGAGTTATACAGTTTGTACCCCTCGCGGCTCGTCTGCATGGAAAGTTTCTCGCTTCCGGCAAAAACATATTTGAGCGATGTCGAATGGTTGTGGAAATTCGGAAGCACCGAAGGACTGATAAAGGTATGCGTAATGCCATGGTCTGCCACATAATCTGCCATCTTCTGCACATCGAAGCGCACCTCGTCATCATACAAATGAAGCTCTCCGCCACCTATCAACACATTGAAATGAATGCTTATGCCGGCTATGAAATAGAACGGAGCTGCAGACCCCCAGACCGAATCGGGACGGAAAGATTTCCTCATACCGTATTTACATGCAAGTTCAAGGCTTTCAAAATCATGGAGGATCCCTTTCGGCTCGCCTGTCGAACCGCTTGTATATATCAGCAGGGCATTACTCTCCATGTCGAGCGGCTCGTGCGCGCCGAACGCATCGGGAGATGCCGTTAATCGGGATAACATTTCGCTGTCTATGACCAAAGGTGCCTCGCAATGTTTCTTGATATGTTCCACCCGCTCGGAAGGGAATGTCATGCCCATCGGCACAATGGCATGACCCGCCATCCAAACCCCCATTTCAGCGGCAAGATACTCCATCGAAGCAGGGAGTAAAATCGGCAGGAACGAATGAGGCGGGAGATTCATTCCCTTCAGGCCTGTAGCGATGCGCCTTGTCAGACAACCGAGTTCACCATAACTTGTGCTTCGCCGTCCTCCATAGTCGATCACGGCCGTTTTGCCGGTATTTTTTTCAAATGCTTCCCATAGAAGCTGCAAATATTCGTTTGTCATACAAAAAAACTATTTATCCGTCTGAAAAGTAATTTGAACCATGTTCTGATTGTACATATATTTATAGCTGATAGCAGCACCGAGTCTGTTCACCAATTTCAATCCGAGATGCTCGTCATCAAGAGAAAACAAAATTCCGGAGTCCTGTTTTAATATCGGATTGAACGGCCGGCCGTCGTCTTTTATAAGGATATTGACCTTTCCGTCATGGCACCGGATATGAAGGTCGAAAAAATGTTTTTCGGGATTTTTCTCCACAGCATAGTTCAGCAGATTATACATCAATTCTTCACACGCAAGCCTGACCTCGTAGGTCGTGGTCGCATCGATATGCTGCCGCCGGAGAAAATCGGCGATAGTACAGGTGGCATTTTCTATATCCTCCCTTTCCAACTTCACGGAAATATTGAGCGACTCGACCTTGTCTGTCTCCGGTATCAAGGTCAACATCCGGATGTTCCTGTTCCGGACATGAACCGCCCCTGTAAACACAAGGACTCCCGCGAAAAGGCAGAAAGAGGATAATGGGAACCCCCACCAAAGTGTCTTGGGACTGATAAAAGAGAATCCCCATACAAATGCCGCCATAAGCAGGAGTTGCGATACGCTTAGGAACAGGCTGAGAGAATAGCGGCCTAAAATCTGGTAATTGGAGCGTAACAGCGCCACCACAGAATACGGTATAATCATCAGACTGTAAATGCGGAGCGCCGCCGGCAGAAACTCGGAACCGTTGCCGTTTACACTGCCGAAAAGACGTCCGAACATATCGGGAGCTGAAAATATGAACAACATCACTACCGCCATCGCCGCGCATTGATAAAGCAAACATCTGTTATTGAGAATGGACAATCCTTGCATATCCTGCTCTCCGACCAAAACTCCTCCGATGGAATATATGCTCGAACTTATTCCGGAAAGCGCCATCTGCATAATCAGGAATAGTTGAAGGCACACCGACCAGCAATACAAGCCCTCTGTGCCCTGCGCATGAAGCACGATGGCATTTATCGCCGTAATGCTAACCGCAAGGAGAAACGTGTTTATACTCATGGCAAAGCCTTGCGATACGCTTTGACCGACATACTTGAAGAGACGTTTCCTATCCAATCGCCATCGCAGCGAATTATATGGAGAACGGAAATGGGTACAGCAAATCAAAAGCGCCACAATATAATTGAGTCCTGTAGCATAAGCCGATCCTCTGATGCCGAGAGAGCAATATTTCACAAAAACGATATCGAACGCCAAATTCAGCACACTCCCGACAATGACCGCTATCATTACGATACGCGGATTCCCGTCGGTTTTCACGAAATTCTCCAGAACGCCGGCCAACATCAGAAACGGGACAAACAGACTCATGCTTCGGAGATAAGGCAGGGCATACCTGTAAATGTCTTCATTTCCTTGCGTCAATATCTCTACGATGAAAGGGCTGAAAAAGAACATCAAGATCGCAAGCGCCACAGAAGTAACGCCCGATGAAATCAAGCAGGAGGTGAACATACCGTTGGCCGTTTCTTCATCGCAACGTCCGATTGCCTTTGCCGCCACGATGCTCGCTCCTATGCCGAAAAGAATCATCAAGCAGGTAAAAAGGGTCAACACAGGCATCACGACGTTTATGGCAGATATGGCGTCCGTCCCTATCAGATTGCTCACCACGACGGCATCGGTGGTCGTTGCCAGCTGATTCGATACAGCAGCCAATATCGATGCCCACATGAATGTGCGGAGCGCACGGGTTATAAGGTAAGGATTTCGTTGTCCGATAGTTGTTCTCATTTGATCAAGAACTTTTCATCCATCCGCTTTCTGTGTTCAAAGATAAGAATTTTTTATGGCACTTCATTTATTTGTCCGGATAATTTCGTTTTGCTGCCATATTCTCCCATTGCAATTCTACAATCGCGGAATTCGATGTATCTTCGCGGCAGAATTAACCATGCACGATACGATGAAACAGAAGCTCGGCCTGATACTGATTGTTTCCCTGCTGGCTATCTCCTGCAGCCGGGGATCTGTCGCCATGGACGGCGACCATATACCGAAAGCACCGGATTACGCCCTGTCAACCGCCTGGTTCGGCGGTACGGCGGAGGATGGATGCGCCTACGATGTCTTTTACATTGTCCCGACCTGCGTGTTCGACTGGAAGGACAGCACGGAAGCCGTATGCCATTACATGGACCCGGAAAAACCGGAACACCGGGCGGCCGTCGATGGGCCATTGCGGTTGGCCAAGGGGATTTTCGCCTCCGAAGCCAACTTTTTTGCACCGTACTACCGCCAAATTACCATCGAGTCATGGATAGAGAACGACCGCATCATCGAGGAACGTTTTGCCGTGGCTTACGAGGACATCGCGGCGGCCTTCCACTATTATCTCGACCACGTGAACAAAGGCCGTCCATTCATCCTGGCAGGACACAGCCAAGGCGGGAAGGCGGTGATTGAACTGTTGAAAAGAGAGATGGACGAGGGTCTCTATCGCCGCATGATAGCGGCGTATCCTTTGGGCTATCCCGTGCATGAGACGGATGTCTCGCCTTATCTCGTATCGGCCGCCGGCGCCGATGATACGGGGGTTTTCATTACTTTTAATTCCGTCTCCGCTCCGGACCGGCTTCCTATCCTGCTGTCGGGAAGCCGTGCTGCAATCAATCCTTTGAACTGGCGCACGGATACCTTGACGGCTCCGGCAGAACTGCATTTGGGTACCGTATTCATCGCTTCGGATGGCAGCATCAAATCCGAACAGGCACACATGATAAGCGCCCGTTTAGACGCACAGACCCGCGCACTTGTCATCTCCGGAGTCGATCCGGCGTCCTACTATACGCCTTCGCTTTCCAAACTTTTTCCGGTGGGAAATTATCACGTAGTGGAACTGAACTTCTTCTACCGCAACCTGCAACAGAACGTGAAATGCCGTGCCGCCTCGTATTTCAATCATCAATACAAGCAGCCGAACATCCAAAGCGGAATCCGGTTGCCGCTGCCGGTCTCGATATCATCCAATGCGAGGTAGCTGTCCGGAATACCCGCGATCTGCCCGAAGGTCTTGCGGCTGCCGCCTACCTCGACCTTCCCTAATTTTTGTTGACACTTTTTTCAGTTAAAGTCAGTATTAATGGCAGCTAATTTGCGATAGCCTTGACCTTTTTATTCTCTCGGTGTAAAAGTCTATCAATATATGTAAATTTGAGTGATTTCTATAAAATAGATTACTATCTTTACTGGTCAGAAACAACAGATAGATATTTTCAATATTGATTTTTGAGGAGCTTAAACGATTCTATCCTAATGCTGAAAAATCTTCTGATATATCTGTATCTGAAAGAATAATTGATTTTGGAAAAATAAAAGGGAAAAAGTTCCAGTGAAATCAACGATGATATTTCTTATCTTGAGTGATTTGTCTCAATAGGGAAAATATCAAAAAAAGACTTTAATTATTATACGATATAATCAACAAAAAACAACAAATATGAAAAAATGGCTTATCTATGTGCTTGGTATAATCACAGGTATTATAATCACATTTGCTTTCGCATTGTACGTTAATTTATCTAACAAATCCGGACTTGAGATGTTTGAAGAACCTGGAGATTATATGGAATACTCACAATTTAAGGTGTTACAAGTGGTAGAATCGGGATGTGCATTAGCTCACGCCGATGACTCTTTTGACGCAATTGTTTTTATTATACCAAACAATAAACAACGATTTTATGACGGCCAAAAAATCGTTCTTAAAAGCGATCAATGTGCTCAACATGTGGGAATTTATAAATATCGCGTCACAATGGGAATAGAGAAAACAGTACCGGCTATTAGAATAATTGATAGTGTAGAACGACCGAAATCAGATAAGGTTACTACCTCTGGAAAAACATTATTCGACAAGCCGGGCGAATGTGTAAGCCGGAAAAATTTTGAGGTGCAGAAAGTTTTGGAGTCTGGAGATGCTATTGCTTTAGAAATTAGAGAAATTATTTCAGGACATATATTAACTTCTGATTTAGAAGTTTTAATCTTAGCTCACGAGGATACTAATTTTTATAACAAACAAGTAGTTAAGGCTCCTCAAGGGACATGTGCAAGACAAATTGGAAACTATAAATATCAAAAATATGGAACCACAAAAGTAATTCCTATAATTGACTTCAAATAGCTTATCACATTGCAAATTCTTCTCTCAAACGTAATTTATGTTATTCTCACCTGTTATATTCCTAACATGTTTGACGGTTGGTATAGCATATCTTGTTTATATCAAACGAAAAGAGCGCAAGCTTATTGAGCAGGTTACACCTATTACTCGTGGAGAATGGTCTGAGCGTAAAGTAGTATTAAAGCTATTACAAGTAGGTATCAATCCCAAAGCCATATTTCACGACTTATACATACAGAAACCTAATGGGGAATATACGCAAGTTGATGTGGCGGTTGCTACAAAGGCGGGTATTATCGTTTTTGAGATAAAAGATTACAGTGGTTGGATTTTCGGTAACGAAAATCAGAGATATTGGACCCAATTATTGGCTTATGGTAAAGAAAAGCATCGTTTTTATAATCCTGTCATGCAAAATGCCGGACATATTCAAGCGATTAGGCAATGTTTGCCACAAAATCCTGATATTCCAATTTATTCTGTCATCGTGTTCTTCGGGAGTAGTGAGTTTAAGAACGTTACTTGTCATGCCAATAATACTTTCATTATATATCCTCATTCTATTCAGCGAGTAGTATCTGAAATTCTGATTCAGCCCAATGCCGTTTTCGGCAACAAATACGAAATAATGAACTTATTTACTAAGGCAGTCCAAAATGGTAATGATCCGATGATCGTTGCTTCGCAAATCAACTCTGCTGCATATTACGGTCGCAATACGCCACAATCCACCTACACAACATCCTTCGGTTCGTTATTCCGTTTTGGCGATTTCTCATTCCGAAGAAGATTCTGGTAATTCTGCACACAAATATGTACTACTAACCATTATCTCTCATTCTTACGTCAATACCCAATACACATCCCGTATCGAATTCCGTTACATCCGTTACAAATAAAACACTTTTAGAAAAGCGAATTTTATGCAAAATTTCACTTTTCCAAAAGCGACATCAATGTTAATTCCCGTTTCAGCCACTCTTTCATTACGGGATCGGGAATAATGACTTGACGTTTTTCGATTTCGATCAGTTCCTTCTTTATCAATGCCCGCTTTACGATACTGACATTGGCTGATGAGCCGAGACGGTATTTTTGCAGAATATTTTGCGTGGTAAATTCGCCATGAACACCATCGATTACGGCGCGCAAGAAATTCATCTGATAAGTTGTCAGACTCTCGGTCTGCTTCTCAAACAACGGCGAGTTTTGATCGATAATATCCCGATATGCCGCCTCTAAATCCTGCTCCGCAGCAATCTTATCCGTATGAATCCATACCAGCCATGCCAACTGCTGCACATACGATGAGTGGTTCTCTACTCTCTGACAGATTTTTCCTGCCAGGTCTTTCGAAATCTGCTTCCCGGTCGACTCGAACCGACTGCAAATGTAGTCGATCCAATCGGCTATGTCGATTTTCTGTAAATAAATGACATCGCCGAACTTATAAAAAGGCAGGCTTTTTCTCTCGAACAGTTCGTTCATCAAATGCTTCTTGCTGCCGAACAGGCAATAAGATACCGACTTTTGCAGTTGCCATACGGAACGCAATCGTTTTTGGAACGTCTTGGAATCCCTGAACTCGGCGATCTGCTGGAACTCATCGATGCAAACGACAATATTGCAGCCTTTACGCTGCGCTATTTTTTCGGGGAGTTGCAAAATTTCATCGATATCATCGCTCTTGGGATTCACTTCAAGTGATAAGGAAAAGTCGGTCAGCGGATCGGGACCTAATGATATTTTAGGACTGATACGCGAAAGGATTAACTTGGCATTTTCCAACCACTCATCCAACTTTGAAGACGTCTGTTTGAGAATCGCGGAAGCAAAAGCATCATAGAAATCCCGGTCGCTACGACAGGAAAAAGCATCGAAATAGACGACTTTCAATTCATCGGATTGCGCCAGATGGCAGACCTTCTGCACTAACGAGGTCTTGCCCCAACGACGGGGTGAAATCAGCACTGTATTTACACCGTGCCGGAAATTCAACAACAGACGTTCGGTCTCTTTCTCCCGATCGGTAAAGTTGTCGCCCGAGGTCGCGACTCCGAATATAAAAGGCTTATTTTCCATGATTCTCCAAATATATTTGATTGCAAAGATAAGAAATAATCTTATTACTAATAATATTATTACTAATAAAAGTATTACAAGCAAGGCGTCTCCTGTCATCCATCCGGCGGTAGAGGCGGTCTATGGAAATCATTTTGCCTGATAGCGTCCACCTGTTTTCTGTAAAAATGCAAGAGATTCTGCCTATCCGCTTGCATGGAATCGAATATGAATTAATTTTGCAGCGGAAAAATCATACGACACCATGGCCGGAAAAAATGCGACTTCCGAAATAAAAGAACCTATCGCCGCCCGTCCCTCCGAGCGCCTTTGGAACAAGGAATATATCAAGGTAATGACGGGAAATTTCCTGCTATTCTTCTCGTTCTATATCCTCACTCCGCTCCTGCCGCTCTACCTCGACTCCCGGTTTACGGCAAACAAAGACATGATAGGCTTCGTGCTGTCGGGATATGTGGTCGCCGCACTCGTGGTGCGCCCGTTCAGCGGATTCATCGTAGATACATTCGACCGGCGGAAAGTGCTGATGCTTTGCTTTTTCTGTTTCTTCATCTGCTTTACGGGGTATCTCGGGGCGGCATCGATATTGATGTTCGCCATCGTACGCACCCTGCACGGACTGCCGTTTGGCGCCACCACGGTAGCAAACAGCACGGTGATGATAGATGTGCTGCCGTCGCCGCGCCGCAACGAAGGGGTGGGCTATTACGGGCTGAGCAACAACCTCGCCATGGCAATCGCCCCTACGGTGGGCATTTACATCTACTCCGCAACCGACAATTTCCAGATGCTCTTCTGGCTCTCACTTCTGGTGGCTTTCTTGGGATTCGTTACCGTATCGACCATCAAAACCCGCCCCCGCAAACGTGTGGAGGGGAGACCGAAACTGAGCCTCGACCACTTATTCCTCGCCCGCGGGTGGCTGCTGGCGGTGAACATCACGCTGTTCGGCATGTGCTGGGGCGTGTTGAGCAACTATGTTGCGATATACAGCAAAGAAAAACTGGGCATTACCGACGGTACGGGACTGTTTTTCGCCATCATCGCGACAGGGCTTTTCGTCTCGCGTCTGATAGGCGCCCGCTCGCTGCGGAAAGGGAAGCTCACGGAAAACGCTCTGCAAGGGACGATACTTTCATCGTTAGGACTGACGCTGTTTGCGTGGTCGCCCGGTGCATGGGCCTACTACGTATCGCCGCTGCTGCTGGGCTTGGGCAACGGACGCATGTATCCGGCGTTTCTGAACATGTTCATCAACATGGCGCGCAACGACCAGCGGGGTACGGCAAACTCTACGATACTCACCTCGTGGGACATGGGCATGGGCATAGGCATATTGCTCGGAGGCATCCTGGCGGAATATTTCGATTACACGGTGGCGTTCTGGTTCACCGCCGTCTCGCAAGTGGCGGGGACTATTCTGTTGCTGTTGTTTACGCGCCGCTTCTTCCTGCGCCGCAAACTGCATGACTGATATTCCGTTTTTCTGTCAATATTTTCCGAGCGCCCATTTCCATGCCGGTACAACATGGATTCTCTTGCCGTTTCTTTCAAGAGAGCGCTCCTCATCAATCGTTATGATGGATAACCTGTCGCATCGGGTCGCTTTCGAGGCTTCCAACAGACCGTTGATTTCCCGCTCTCTCGTATTGTCGTCCGACATATCCCATGTAACCTGTATCAACTCATCGATACGTTCATTCCGCTGAACCACGAAGTCGCACTCGGAGGACTCTTGAAAATAAAAGATACGGTCAGCAGGTCTCAGACTACGATACAGATGCAGGAATACGATATTCTCCAACAACTTGCCGTTGTCATCGCTCTGCGGGAGCAATACGGCGCTGCGCAAGCCGTTGTCGATACAGTAATACTTTTTCCGGGACTTCTGCTCTTTTGCCAAAGAGCGTTCATATTTGGATATGCGGACAAACAGGAAAACATCGCATACATAATCGGCCCATCGGTAAAGTTCGTCTTTGTTTATCCGCAGGCCCTGCGATTTGAGGTCGTTGTATATCGCCAATATCGAGGTCGGCTTGGACAGATTCGCCATAATGCGTTTGACAAAGTACCGGAGGACCGGCAAATTCGCTATTTCATAGTGCTCGGCAATATCTTTCAGCAGCATGGTATCGAAATAACCGTTCAGGAGTTGCAATTTCTCCATCTCCGACGGGGTCAATACCACTTCCGGAAATGCACTTGCCTGATTATACTCGACAAAAGCATTCCTGACTTTCGCCCTGTCCTGTTCGAGACTGCTATCCGTACCGATACCTTTAAAACGGCAGTATTCATTAAAAGAGAGCGGATAGGTTTTATGCTCGAGCGGATAGCCCCGCAAAGCCGTAAACAGTTCCGTAGATAACATCGTGGCATTGCTGCCGCATATATAGATATTCTTGCAATAACTTTTATACACCCGTAAAATGAAATATTCCCAGCCCTCGATAATCTGAATTTCATCGAAAAACATATACACGTCTTTTATAGACACATCGGGATACATTTCCATATAGGAGACGATTACCTCGTCCAAGTCATCGGAGGTCATTTTGTTCAAACGCTCGTCATCGAATCCTATCCACAGAATGTTCTTCATCGGCACACCGCTTTCGATCAGCGCATTAATCGCTATCATCATCAAAGTGGACTTGCCGCATCTGCGTACACCGGGTATAGTGATTATTTTCTTGCGGTTTAGCGGCAGTTCCTCGTCCCGATGAATAACCACAAACGGCATCTCGTGCTGTTTGAGTGCTATTAACGACTTAATAGTATCCTTTCTCATAATCTCTCGAATGTTTCAAGTGCGAATATACAAAGTTTCCTGAAATTACGGAAATTATTTGGAAAAATTTCCGGATTTTACGGAAATATTGCAGCGCGTATTTTATCAATTCTTTCGCTTTCAGCGCATCAATATCAAAGCAGACTTGCCGCATCCCGACAGGGTTTCTGACCTACGGTCGCCGGAGGGAATTCCAGTCGGCAATCATATCGGATTCTCCGCCGCACAATAAACCCATGAAATAAAAAAACAATAAATCGAATAAAAATTATAACTTTGTTTTTGTGAAAAAACGACTCCATCCCGGCTATAGAAACCACATCCCCTCCATACGCTTCAGAAGATGGAGCCGTACTTCATACGCCGTGTTCTCGGGTCTGAAAAAAAACATCACCATCGGACAGCTCTCCAAAGGAGTCATAGACCGGTTGTTTCTTAAAACCAACATACTCGAAATCATTGTTCCAAAAGGTTCCCACCTTTCACTCCAGCAAAAATCCATGGAGGAAATACTCTCTGCAGAAGGGAGCCTGATCGCCGGGCAATCTTGCATATTTGCCTAAAAATCAAATTATTAAATAATAACTCACATTTTTGTTGGATTTTTTTGTGCAGTCAATCGATAATTGACTATTTACACAAAATTGTCCGGCAATCGATCATTTTAACTTAATCGAATTTTTTCATGAACCCGATCATTATAGAAAAAGCCCTGAAAGGGGAAATCCTATCTAAAGCCAATCTGCTTGAAATCGTCCGGGAAACCGGAGAACCGGGAAATACGGAAAATATAGAAAATATAGAAAAAATAAAAGCAAGGGAAAAAGTCGAAGAAATATATCGTCTGGCTCACCGGATCACCCGGTCTTTTATGGGGAACCGGTTCGACAGCTGCTCCATCGTAAATGCCAAATCCGGCAACTGTCCGGAAGATTGTAAATGGTGCGCCCAATCGGTGCATAACCAGACGACAGTGGGAATCTACCCCCTGATCTCTGTCGGGACCGCCGTAGAAAACGCCCGGAAAAACTGCGATTACGGAATCCGGCGTTTTTCTTTAGTAACCAGCGGAAGAAAAGTCTCCAAAAAAGAAATCGGGGAAATTTGCGAAATTGTCAGGGCCATCCGCCGGCAAACAAATGCCGTTCCGTGTGTTTCCCTGGGGCTGGCGGACGAAGAAGATATGCAGAAACTATATGAAGCGGGCGTCACCCGGTACCATTGCAATATAGAAAGCTCTCCGGCCTATTTCAAAAGCCTTTGCACCACACATACGACAGAAGACAAGCTCAAAACCCTGCAGGCGGCACGCAAAGCGGGTATGTCCTTATGCTCCGGAGGAATTATCGGAATGGGAGAAACCTGGGAGGACAGGATAGATATGGCTCTGTTTTTACGGGAACATGAAATATTTTCTATCCCGATAAATGTACTCCACCCTATCAAGGGCACGCCGCTGGAAAATAACCGGCCGTTGACCGAAGATGAATATTTGCTGACGGTGGCTCTTTTCCGGATCATAAACCCCCGCGCTTTTCTCCGATTTTCGGGAGGGAGGGCCCTGCTGAGCAAGGAGATCCAGGAAAAAGCGCTTTACACAGGCATCAATGCGGCTATTATGGGAGACATGCTCACGACCACAGGAGCCGGAGTGCAGGAAGACATCCGTTTATTTACCCGGGCCGGATACGATTTTCATCGGAAGGATAACGAAGTCAGGAATACGGATGCCGGGGCCGGCGCATGTAATAGAACAAGCGGCAAGCCAAATATACCGTCCGGTCCATTGCCCGATGAACTGGAAAAACATATCTGGCACCCTTATTCCTCTACGGAAAATCCTGTCCCGATTTTTTTTGTGGAAAGCGCCGAAGGAGTACGGATTAAAATCAGAAATCCGGAAGCAGGCTCCGCTCCGGTTCCCGGAATGCAGGCCGATGAAGGATACAGAAAAATCCGTAATCTTCCCCATAACAATGAAAATGAGAACCGGGACACATCTCCGGCATTTCTGGAACTTATAGACGGCATGTCAAGCTGGTGGGCTGCCATTCATGGCTATAACCATCCCGTATTGAACCGGGCTATCTGGGAGCAAACAGATAAAATGAGCCATATCATGTTCGGAGGATTCACGCACGCACCCGCCAGGGAACTTACCCGCCTCTTACTGGGAATCCTGCCCCCTCCCCTGACCAAAATATTTTATTCCGATTCGGGAAGCGTTTCGGTAGAAGTAGCCATGAAAATGGCCATCCAATATTGGGCGTCCCGGAATCAGCCCCAAAAAACCAAATTCGCTACCGTCCGCAGCGGGTACCACGGAGATACCTGGCACGCCATGAGCGTCTGCGATCCCGTGACCGGCATGCACAGTCTGTTCGGGCCATCGCTTCCCATTCATTTTTTCGCTCCGGCTCCCGGCACGACATGGGGTTGGCATGTCCAAGGAAAATTCGCGCACACCAATCGTCCGATGAATCTTCCCGGGGAGTACCGGCAAGATCATCCCGACGAGAACATGCAGAAAAGCCTTTTGGATCGGGATGTGGAAGCGTTGGAGAAGATTTTCAGAGAACACGGGCAGGAAATCGCCGCCTTTATCCTGGAGCCGGTTGTCCAGGGAGCAGGAGGCATGCGTTTTTATTCGCCCCAATATCTGGTAAAAGCCAGGGAATTATGCGACCGGTACCGAATCCTGCTTATTTTCGATGAAATCGCTACCGGGTTCGGCAGAACCGGCAAAATGTTCGCATGGGAACATGCGGGAATCGTTCCGGACATTATGACTATCGGGAAAGGCCTTACAGGCGGATATATGACCCTAGCAGCCACTTTATGTACGGATGAAGTAGCCGGAGCCATTTGCCGGGCGAAACCCGGTGTATTCATGCACGGTCCTACTTTCATGGGAAATCCGCTCGCCTGCGCCGTAGCCTGCGCATCAGTCAGGCTCCTGATTGAAAACGACTGGCAAAAGAAAATAAAACACATAGAAAAACTCCTTATCGAAGGACTCTCTCCGGCCCGGGAACTACCCGGTGTAGCCCAAGTACGGGTGCTGGGTGCCATAGGAGTCATAGAGTTGGACGAGCCGGCAGACCTGCGCGTCATCCAGCCCATACTGGTACGACACGGCATCTGGCTCCGGCCTTTCGGCAAACTGGTTTATACCATGCCCCCATACGTTATAAACGACACGGATCTGAAAACGCTGTGTCGGGAAACGGTGGAGGTGCTTAAAGAACTTGCCCTCCGGAAACAATAAAACATAACATCCGTTCCTAATACGAAAAGGAACTATCAGAAAGACAAAAAAACGCAAACGAATGCAAAAAAGACATAAAATGACAAAACTTTTTCAACTGAGCCGAGAACTGCCGCCACACTTAGCGGAGCATAAAGTCATTTTCATAACGGGCATAGATACGGGCATAGGCAAAACTTATGCGACCGCCGCCATAGCAAACGCACTCACCCGGGCCGGATACCGTCCCATCACTCAGAAAATGATACAGACCGGATGCGACACCGTTTCGGAGGATATAGCCATGCACCGGGAACTAATGGGCCTCCCCCTGATGGACATAGACCGGGACGGCACTACCGCCCCCGTAATTCTCTCCTATCCCGCTTCTCCCCACCTGGCCGCCAAGCTGGATCATACCGTCATATCCCTGGAAAAAATAACGGAAGCCACCCGGAAGCTGACGGCCGGATACGATAACGTACTGTTGGAAGGCGCGGGCGGGCTTATGGTTCCCATCCGGGAAAACTCCGCTACGACGGATCCCCCGTACCCTTTAGGAGGATATCTTACTATCGACTATATACGGGAACGGAATTATCCGGTCGTACTGGTAACAAGCGGCAAGTTAGGGAGCCTGAATCATACCCTGCTGAGCATCGAGGCATGCCGCAGCCGGAACATTCCCATAATCCTGCTTGTTTATAATATGTATCCCGACAGCGATCCGATAATCACACAAAACACCCTGGAATACTTGTGTACACTGGACATCCCGGTAGCGGTGATGGATAATCCGGGCCATAATGATAAAACATTTTGAGGGAATTTTTTTTGCAATCGCTCCCCTTCCGGCACGGAAAGCCCGGCTATAAAGCCCCTTCCAACTGGAGAAGCCGCATCTTTCTCGAGAGGCCGCCGGCATATCCCGTCAGGTTGCCGCCACTTCCCACCACCCTGTGGCAGGGAATGATAATACTGACAGGGTTACGAGCCACCGCACCCCCTACCGCCTGCGCCGACATGGAACATATTCCCAATTGCCGGGCGACCTTTTTTGCAATCTCTCCATAGGTAACCGTCTCTCCATACGGGATTTGCCGCAATATCTCCCACACCGTCAACTGGAACGATGATCCGCTAAGAGCTATGGGTGGCGTAAACCCGGGATTTGTGCCGCTGAAATAGCAATCCAGCCACTTTTTCGTCTGTTCAAATACGGGAAGCGTTTCCTCCCGATATTCCGGAGAAAGCGTGGATGCAAAATATTTTTGTCCCGCAAACCACAAGCCGTTCAGACACTTTCCATCGGAGGCCGCCGTGATTTCTCCTAAGGGAGATACATATTTGTAAATATATTGCACTTTATCCGATCTCTTTTATCCAGCACCGCCGGCGCATAAAGAACTCGTGATCGTAACTTTCCCAGACTTTAATGGCGGTATTGGTCTCGATTTGGGGATTGGTAATAGCACAACGGATATGATGTTCCCGGAAACTGGCCGCCAGATGCGCATGATAGATCGCAGACAATCCCTTAGAGGCCCAGGCGGGACTCGAGCCTACCAGCATCAGATCTATGGTATCGTAATTTCTGAATTCTTTCAGCAAATGATACCACCCGACAGGGAAAATTTTTCCTCCGGCTTTTTTCAAGGCTTCCGAAAGGCTCGGCAGACACAAACCGAAGGCGGCTACCTCCTCATTCTGATCCACTACTAAACAGGTCAGTTCCGGACGAAGCATCCGGAAATAAAATTTCCCTGTTTTAGCAATCTCTTTTTCAGTAAAAGGAATGAAATTGTGAACGGAGCGGAAACACTCGTTATATATTTTAAAGAAATTGGAAATGATCCGGTCCCGTTTCTCCCCTTTTAACTCCCGCAAATCCAGCAAATGAAGATTATAACGCCGGAGCAAAATATCGGACATCCGGTTAAGTTTATCCGGAGCTCCCTGGGAAGCGTTCAGTTTATACTGGAGCCAGTCCGCCTCCTTTTGGAAGCCCATTTTCTCCATAAAATCGACATAATACGGATAATTATAAATGCAATTGAACGGCGGGGTGTTTTCGAAACCCTCTACCAGCATTCCCTGACGGCCCAAAGTATTATAAGCCAGCGGCCCGTGTATTTTATCCATGCCTTGTTCCCTGCCCCATTGCACGGCCGCCTCCATCAGGGCCCGTGCGATTTCCATATCCTCCTCGAAATCGAACCATCCGAACCGGAGATTGCGGATTCCGTACAATTCATTGTAGCGGGGATTGATAATAGCCATGATTCTGCCTACGGCCCTGCCGCCGGCATAGGCCAGCCACATTTTGCGGGTACAATAATCCAATGCGGGATTACGGGTCAAAGTATTTTTTTCATCGAAATCCAATGTAGGCACATACGCCTTGCATCCCCGGTAAAGTTTATTTTGAAACTGGTAAAATATTTTAAGCTCCTTAGGGTCGCTTACCTCTTTTACTGAAATTTGCATCTGACTATAGTTAAATCTGCTAGATTAAAATCCACCTTTCCGCAGGCCGCTGGATTATTAAGGAAACAAAGGTAGCATTTATCATTTATCTATCAAAAATTCACGCAGCAAAAATTCTATGGCGGCTTGCGCACAGGCGCATCCGAATACGGCCGGCAGATAGGAAATGGTGCCTGTACGGCTTTTTTTATTCCGTTCTTCTACGGGGACAATGGCGTTCCTGTCGGGAAGTTCCTCGGAAAAAACGACCGGAAATCCTTTCGAAATCCCTGCTTTCCTCAATTTTTTACGAAGCACGTACGCCAGGGGGCAATTATACGACTTGCTTATATCCGCTATACGTACCGCCGTAGCATCTAATTTGGCGCCCGCTCCCATGGAAGTCACATGAGGAATTTTGTTTTCCACGCAATACCGGATAAGGGCGATTTTGGGAGAAAGGGTATCTATCGCATCCACTATAAAATCGATCCGCTCGCCGGAAAGCAATCCGGACACATTCCCCTCATCCAGGTATTCTTCTTTCAGAATGAGTTCCGCCTGCGGATTTATGTCCCGTAGCCGGCGGGCCATCGCACGGGTCTTAAAGTCGCCCATCGTACTGTCTAACGCGATAATCTGCCGGTTCTTATTGGTCGCATGCACCCGGTCCGCATCCACCAGAACCAACCGCCCGATGCCGGCCCTGCAAAGCATTTCTGCCGCGTATCCGCCCACACCGCCTACGCCGATTACGGCTACCGAGGAGGCAGCCAGTTTTTCCATGCCCTCTTTACCCAATAAAATACCGGTTCTCTCCTGCCAATCTTCCCCGCAATCTTCCCTACAATCATCTTCCGGACGCTCATCAGCCCGTTCATCTGCCAATCTATCCGCAGGCTTATCCGCAGGGCCGCCTTTCCGGTTTTCCGACTGCACCGCAACAATATCTTTTTCTTCCAATATGCCCAAATGCAGCAATGCTTTCAGGATGCCATCCTCATCGACGGATGCGGTTACATAATCGGCCGCCCGTTTTACTTTTTCAGAAGCATTTCCCATCGCCACTCCGGTTTTTACATATTCCAGCATGGAAAGATCGTTCTCTCCGTCTCCGAATGCCATAGAGTCCTCCGCGGAAATACCGTAATACTGCAATACGGCTTCCATCCCCTTTTGCTTTCCTCCCCCTGCAGGTATGACATCCGTAAACAAATCATGCCAGCGGGCGATCCGCACCCCTGTCGCACGGTCAAGCAGAATATGCTCGTGAAACCGGTCCAAAAAAACCGACACCTGATAGATTTCTTCCTCCAAAGCCGTCTTAGGGTCTTTTACCGGCGGTATTTTCACATTTACCAAACCGAAAAGATTCCGGACCGTCTCGTCCGTACCGCTGATAAAAGAACCGTTTTCATTCACGAAGCTGCATATATATTCGCCCCCGATAACCTGTCCTACAATCACTTCCACATCCTGACGGGCCATGCTCCGTTTATAGATCACCCCTTTTTCGTTCAGACAATACTGGCCGTTCAGGGTGATATAACCGTCGAACCGGAAGCATTCTCTTAAAAAAGCGGTATCGGCATACGGTCGCCCCGTGGAAATGAACAATAAAATCCCCTTGTTTCTCAGAGCGGCCAGCGCCAGCAGGGCCGACTCCGGAATCCGGTGTGTCTTAAAACTCAGCAGGGTGCCGTCGATATCGAAAAAAACCGCTTTTATCATTTATCGTTTTGCCTTTATTGCATTATTTCTCACCGGCTTTCCGCTCTGCCGCCTTAGCTTCATCCCATATCCGGTCCATTTCCTCAAGGGTCATATCCTTGAGGGATCTTCCTTTGCGGATAGTGGCGTTCTCGAGATAGGTAAAACGGCTTTTGAACTTTTTGTTGGTGCTTTCCAACGCGCTGTCGGGATTCAACTTATAAAGACGCGCCGCGTTGATAAGCGAGAACAGGACATCTCCCAATTCTTTTTCAGAGGCTTCCATGCTTTCCGCTTTCCGCAGCTTATAGTCCGCGATTTCCTCCGAATTCTCCCCCGCTTTCATTTTTTCCTCCCAGCTCCGCTCTTTCCCCTCCTTTTCTATCCGGCTCATCTTGTCCAATTCGACCCGCAACTCCCCTATCTCTTCCTGCACTTTATCCCAAACCTGCTCTTTTTCCTGCCAGTCGAATCCTACCGCACGGGCCTTGTCCTGCATGCGGTACGCTTTTATCACGCTCGGCAGACTGTCGGGAACCCCGCTCAAAACGGTTTTGTTGCCGTCTTTTTCCCGAGTCTTGAGCTGTTCCCAGTTCTGCACTACCTGGGCCGCATTTTCCACCTTTGTAGCGGCAAAAACATGAGGATGCCTGTATATCAATTTATTGCAAAGATTATCGATTACATCCACGATATCGAACGCTCCCTGTTCCTGTCCGATTTTCGCATAAAAGATAATATGCAGCAGAATATCCCCCAATTCTTTGGAGATATCATGCGGGTCTTTTTGCAAGATCGACTCGCTCAATTCGAATGTTTCTTCGATAGTCAGCGGGCGCAGGCTTTCCATGGTCTGTTCCCGGTCCCAGGGGCATTTTTCCCGGAGTTCATCCATGATATCCAGGATCCGGCCGAATGCCTCCAATTCCCGGGTCCTGTCTTTTTTCTCAAAATTTTCCATTATTTTATTTTAACTTCGTTACAAACACGCGGCGCCTCGGCATAATCCAAATTTTCATTTGCCTTCTGCTCTCGGCTTGCAGTTTATTTTAATTTCATTACAATCACGCAGTAAACTTTATCATTACCTCCGCCGTAGTGTCGATATTTTCAACCCGGGAAAAGTTTCCGTTATTGACGGCTATTTCCAGCAATCCCAACGAGTTGAACAGGGCAAGTTCAGAGCCGCACGGCACATCCGAATAAACCCGGGACACCGAGCGGAACTTCAAATAAGGCCCGCCCACATAAATGACGAAATCCGGCTTTTCACGGGAAGAATCCGTCCGGGCGGTATAATGCTTGGCAAAAATTTCCCGGGAAATATTGGTTACGGCATTCCCGTACGAATCGATATAAATTACCCTCCCCAATATGCGGTCTTCCATCACTACCGGTCTCTCCATACCGGCCCCCGCCAGCGTACACGGGACCGTCTTGTCTCCGAATGTATTTTCCATTATAATCCCGACAGCTTCCGTAAACTGCTCCAGTGCCGCGAAGGTGGAGAACCCGTCGGGAGGAAAAAGCTTAAAACCCAAAGGGGGAAGCTTGTCGAACAGCAAAGAAAAACGGCCGTCGTTTATGCCTACGACATACCGGCCGGCCGAAGATACGATCGCCATAGGCTTTTCGGGCGAAGGCTCGCTATCGACCGCCAGCAGATGGATGGTCCCTTCCGGAAAATCCCGATAGCAATTCCGCAGGATAAAGCAGGCTTCAGCCACATCGAAAGGCCGGACGGAATGAGTTATATCCGTCACCGTTATTTCACAGCGCCCCAGGTGCGCACCGGCCTGGTCCCCGTCGGAGAGAAGAACGCCCTCCTTCGCCTGCAAATCATGGAAATAGCTATAAATACTCCCTTTTAACTTAGGAAGATACCAATCGTTTTTATTCCAGTCGCTCGTAATGGTCACTATGGGCATAACGGCCGCAAAGTTAAAAATTTCTGCCGGGTTATGACAGAATTTTCATACATTTGCAGCCATTACCGGAAACTTATTTCTAATTATCATAAAAAACTAAAAAATGCACGCAAATATTAAATTTATCAGTGCCGACGAAGCTGTAAAAGTTGTGAAATCGGGTGACCACATCCATTTCAGCAGCGTGGCAAGCGCTCCGAAAGTCCTGATCGACGCCCTTTGCCGCAGAGGGGATGCCGGGGAATTGAGAGATGTCAAAATCCACCATCTTCATACGGAAGGAGCGGCTCCTTATACCGACGCCAAGTATGAAGGCATCTTCTTCCACCAGGCGTTTTTCGTAGGCGGCAACGTGCGCAAGAACGTTCAAGCGGGTTATGCGGATTACATTCCCATTTTCCTGAGCGAGACCCAGAAACTTTACCGTTCAGGCGTACTGCCTTGCGATGTGGCCATGATCCAGGTATCCACTCCCGACAAACACGGATACGTATCCTTGGGAACCTCCGTGGACGCTACGCTGGCAGCCATCGAATGTGCGAGAGAAGTAATCGCCGTAGTGAATAAAAACGTACCCCGTTCTTTCGGAGACGCCATGATTCCGGTGAGCATGATAGATCATTTCGTCCAATGCGATACCGTGCTGGAGCCGGCCCATTTCGCCGCACCGTCCGAAATCGAGACCGCTATCGGGAAAAACTGCGCGGAACTCATCGAAGACGGCGCCACCCTCCAAATGGGAATCGGAGCCATTCCGAATGCCGTATTGGCCCAGTTGGGGAATCATAAAAATTTAGGTATCCACACGGAAATGTTCGCCGACGGCGTGCTGCCGCTCGTGGAAAAAGGCGTAATCAACGGAGCCAACAAAGCCATCGACAAAGGGAAAATGGTTTCCACCTTCCTGATGGGTTCACAGGACGTATATGATTTCATAGACGATAACCCGATGGTAGCCATGATGGACGTGGGATATACCAACGACCCGTTCGTTATCGCCAAGAACCCTAAGGTAACCGCCATCAACTCGGCTCTTCAGGTGGATATTACGGGCCAGGTATGCGCGGATTCCTTAGGCACCAAATTCTATTCCGGAGTCGGAGGCCAGATCGACTTCATTTACGGAGCCTCCCTTTCACAGGGCGGAAAAGCCATTATCGCCATGCCGTCCACGACCAATAAAGGGATCAGCAAAATCGCTCCGGTGCTAACTCCGGGAGCGGGCGTGGTAACTACCCGTAATCATATCCACTGGTTCGTAACGGAATACGGTGCGGTGAATTTATACGGCAAATCCCTCCAGGAAAGAGCTCGTCTGATGATCAGCATCGCGCATCCCGACAGTCGGGAAGAATTGGACAAAGCCGCTTTCGAGAGATTCGGTTCGCATTACCATTTCATCAGCAAATAACTACGGAAACTGTCGGGACATTCCAAATCGTCCCTACCAGATAATATCATGCGTCCGGCATACACCTTTTACAAGATGAATTTGCCGGACGCATTTCATTTTAGATATAATCACAGCGTCACTGGATTATTCTTCATCCACCCGCATGTAAAAGAATAACGGCTGGAACGCTCCGATTTTGCCATTCCCATCCGATCCGTAGCCATATCCGGAATTGAAGAACGTAACGGCTTCATCTCCGTAAGTCATCTTTTTGGCAGCCCGGACGAATCCTTCCGTCAGACTGTTCAGCTCCGCCATTTCGCTCCACGTGGATTCATAAGTGACATCCAACGCCGTATAACTATTCGAGACATCGTAAATTCCGTATTTTTTGGCCGTATCCGCGATATTGGTGTCGAACACCCAGCCGTCCAACAATTTACCCACATACCAGATCCCCGCTCTTTCTCCCTGCCCGATCGTATCCTTTCCGGAATCGTACAATTTTTTGAAATAAAATCCGGAAGATACGGAGTCCATGCCGTCGTAATATTTTTTGCTGTACGCTATAAGGGTATCGCGCTCGAATTGCAAAATATTGGAAATTACATGTTTCAACTGGATCTTATAAATCATATTCGTTACTTCCTGCTGGCCTTCCCCTCCGTACTGCGAAACGGTAAGCCACGGCGGAATGATAGCCGTCATGCTCCCTCCTTCCCTCATCATCAGCAGCAATTCCTCCAGACCGCTGTACGTAGTTCCATAGCCTATTTCCATTAATGCAGGGCCGTAATAATTGGACGCCGAATAGCTTCCCAGCTGCCGGGCGACGTCGGCCTGGTTGGTATAAGTATATTGTCCCGACAAGGTCATGGTGGAATATTCTATATATACGGCACCATACATTTCGGCCTGTTTCCCGGTTCCGTTTTCGCGGCTCAGAATATAATTTCCCAACGGCGTCCGCTCGGCATTCGGACAATTCTCCGTAAGATACGCCTCCAATATCCTTTGCTGCACGGAATTAGCCGATTCGCTCTTATCTTTCGCGCACGAATATACGGTCAAACCGGCGAAGGCAGCTACAATCATATTTTTTATCGTCCTATTCATAGGGTGCAAATATACTCGTTTATCTTAATTTTTTATAACCTCCTCAATCCATATTTCAAAAAACAGGGGGGTCAGCTTCGGAATATTATAAACCACCGTATTGTCGAATCCGTATTTTGCAGAAAAAACGATATGGCAGGTCTCCCCTTCCCGGGCTCCGATCATTCCGCTATAAAGGCCGGGAATCAGGTCTTTTCTATCTATTCTCTTTTTTTCTACCGCCCCGTCCGTCACAAAATTATTTTCCTGCGCCACTTCCGCATTATTGGTAACGAACAAATCGCCTTTTCCTCCGGAAAAAACATAGCCGGCATAATAAAAGCGGACCGAGTCTCCGGCAGCCAGCGTATCGGCACCGGACGGTCCCTCCTTCACGACAATACGGTTGGACCCGTCCCTGCGCACCACCCGGACATCCGTCAGGGAGGAAATATAAGTATCGATTCTCTTTTCCTGGTCTATAACCGTATTTTCACGATCCTGTTTGGTACAGGAGAACAGGAATATGCCTATCAGAAAAGAGCTTATGTAGAATAAATGCTTCATGCCGGAATGTGTCAATAACAAAAGATATGCCTATTTTTCTTTTCCCATAAATTCCCCGACGGATTTTTTAAAATATTCCTCCACCTCGGAAACAGGAATATACAACTTGCCGCCGGCAGCCCGTTCATGCCCTCCCCCGTTAAAATAGAGCCGGCTCAGCCGGTTTACGGAAATATCGCCTTTCGAGCGGAGCGACACCCGTATGAAATCATCCGACTCCGTAAACAGAGCGGAAACCTCCACTTCCCGGATACCGAGCGGAAGATTAACGAACCCTTCAGAATCCCCATCTTCATATCCGAAACGCTCCTTCATCTCTTTAGTCAGGATCATCAGCCCTGCGCGGTACTGCGGAAAGATTTTCATATTTTCATGCAGCATATATCCCATCAACCTCATTCTCCCCTCTGCAAAACTCCACAACACCCGGCTTTGTATATCCTCCTTATCCACTCCCAACTCCAACAACTCGGCGGCCATACGAAAAGTGGAAGGCCATACGGAATTGGCAAAATTATTCGTATCGGTCATCATGCCGGTATAAAACGCCCGGCCGCTCTCTAAAGAAATTTTTTCCCCGGGAGCCAGATTTTTGAATATCCGATAAGCGAGCTCGCACGTACTGGAAACCTCCGTTTCGGAGAAAACGAGAGCGAAAAGATTTTCCGGCTGGGGATGATGGTCGATAAGCACTTTGGGCACAGGGGAACGGCCGATAAGCTCTCCCAACTGTTCTATTCTTTTAAGTCCGTTAAAATCGAGGCAAATAATCAGATCCGCCCTGGCTACCGTCTCCCGTACCCTGTCGGGATTCTCGCTATAAATCAATATCTCATTTTCAGGGTCCAGAAAGCCTAAATAATCCGGAAACCGGTTGGGTACGACGGCGGAAACATCTTTTCCAAGTTCCTGCAGATACTTTCCGACTCCGACAAGCGAGCCTATCGAGTCTCCGTCGGGATTAACATGACCTGTCAGCATAATATGCTTTGTATCAGCTATTAATCTCAATAAGTCGTCCGATTTCAACCTTTCCTTCACTTTCAAGGGTTCAAATTTTATTAATGCAAAATTAAAAATATATTGCAAGGGTGGAATATATTTTTTATTTTTGTCCAATAATAGAATATTAAAATTCATACATACTCAAATGAAAAAAATTTTACAATTCGTAGTGCTTCCCTTAGCCATTATCGGCTTGGGATATGCTATCTGGAGCAGTATTCAGGAGCCTGTCCAATTCAAGAAAAACAGAGAAATGAGAGAAAAGGTGGGTATCGAAAGATTAAAGGATATCCGGACTTTGCAGGTTGCTTTCAAGAGCAAATACGGAAGGTTTACTCCCAGCATAGATTCGCTGATTGATTTCTACAGAAACGGTGAAATTACGGTCATCAGACAGGTCGGTTCCTGGGATGACTCTGCGGCTGTAGCTGAAAAAAGGGTATATAGGGACAGTATTAAAATTGCAGTGAAAGATACTTTGTTAAAAGGGACCAACTTTATTCCGGATTCTCTGAAGACCATTCCTTTCTCCGGCGGGCAACCGGTGGAAATGCAGGCGGTGGTTAAAAAAGTATCAGGTGTGGATGTACCGCTGTTTGAAGCTTCCATGCCGTTCAATCTTCTGCTCAAAGGCTTGAACCGCCAGTTGATTATCAATCTTAATGCTGAAAGGAACGACACCAACCGGTATCCGGGACTGAAAGTAGGCAGCGTAGATGCTCCTAACAACAACGCCGGCAACTGGGAATAGTCTGCACGAAAATATACGGATAAGCGAACTCTTCGCGCCGATGATTACGGGGCCGCCTGAGAAAGGCGGCTCTTTTATTATTTTGACAAATTCCTTTTTTCATTAACTTTGTCGCCTGTTACCTGTTATCCAAATGCAGTTCCGATCAGAATGAATTATTATTACATTACATCGAAATACTCTCTGATTCCGCAAATATTATCCAATAAGTATAATTACACGGAAGCCTTTAGGAAAATGTTCGATATAAGTCCGGACGAGAGTATCGGAACCGTCTCCTTTCCGGAGCATCAGGCAACAATGATATATGCCCTTCCCGACAGTCTCCGGTGCGATTCGGGGGAACAAGGACCGGAAGAGGAGCAGGACCGGATTTATCCGCTTATATGCAAACTCTTGGAAACGGTCCAAAGTATCCAGAAATATAATAAAGTAGTATTTTCTTTCTGCCCGTCCGTACGGGGAGAAAATGAAAACCCGGAAAAACCGGCCCTCCATATAGTCATACAGGAAGGCGACAATCTTCTGCTGGCCAATTCATATCCCGCCGCACACTTCAATACGGCCCTGTATTTTCTGTTTCTGGCGATAAAACAGGTTCAATTCAATCCGGAACAAACCTGCATCCGGGTTTGCGGCTCTTTGAGCGGAGAAGAAAAAGAAACCCTCGAAAAATATTTCCAGGGAGTGGAAGCCTTTCCGCTCGAAAAAACGGGCCCCTATACCTATAAATAAGATTCTTAAATACTCTATTCATTATGAGAATCATAGGAGGAGAACTCAAAGGAAAGACCTTCAATCCCCCGGCCAATTATCAAGCCCGGCCGACCACCGATTTCGCAAAAGAAGGATTGTTCAATATACTTGCCAATGAATTCGACTTCTCCGAAATCTCGTTTCTCGACCTGTTCTCCGGCACCGGAAGCATCAGCCTGGAATCGGCCTCACGCGGATGTACGGATATAGTAAGCGTGGAAATGAACCCCCGCCATTCCCGGTTTATAAGCCAGTGCGCTGCCGGTTTTAAAATTAAAGGCATGCAGGTGGTCCGGCACAATGTTTTCGACTTTCTGAATATCTGTACCCGCCAGTTCGACATCATATTCGCCGATCCTCCTTATGCAATCGAAGGGTTAGACACTCTTCCCGACAAAATCCTTTCCCGTCCTATCCTAAAAGATAACGGATATCTGATTTTGGAACATCCCGGTACATACGGATTCACGGAACATCCGTATTTTATCAAAGAGAGAAAATACGGGAACGTGCATTTTTCTTTTTTCCGGAAATAATGAAAAGAAAAAAATCCCTCCATTTTGCAGAAGAATTTTTGCAGAATAAAAAAAATCTCTATATTTGCAATCCCAAACGGAACAAACGGTTCCGCAACGGGGAAAGACCCTTCAAACGGTGCGGTAGTTCAGCCTGGTTAGAATACATGCCTGTCACGCATGGGGTCGCGGGTTCGAGTCCCGTCCGCACCGCAATAAACGCTAAAAATCAGCAAGTTGCAGAACGGACACCCGATTTTACACCCAAGAATGTAAAATCGGGAGTTTTGTTTTATTTAAGATTCAGTTTTGCTATTTCTACATAATAATCGTTTAGCAATATATGAAATGATACAAGAAAGTATAGGAGTAAATTGATAATGTATGTCCCTTCGTCCGGAGGTATATTTGTGGAGCGTTCGCTTGTAAAATTGTTTATCGGTTAGTTTCATAAATATTGATTTTGTATTCAATATTCATTTTGCTAAAATAAGGCTTGCCCCACCCACTATTTGTTACTAACCTTTAATTGTAGTTTCCAAGATTCTGTTTCTTCTACGTTGTTATTGGATTTAATGCTGTTTGCAAATGGTAATAC
>CANRID010000022.1 GCA_947630665.1 uncultured Bacteroidales bacterium
CAACAGGGGAAACACAACATGGGCAAACGTCTCTCGACGAGTGTATACTGTTGGACGCCCTAAATTGACCACTAACTCCATATCAGCCGGGTGTGGAGTATTATCTTTATCCCAGTCAAGGTCCTTCCACAACCTCTACAAAGATAAATGAAATAGACTCCACACTTGAACCGGATAAAACTCTATACATATTTAATTATCAGCTTTATAAAGTTACAATACCTGCGAATTGATACCATAAAGTTCCCGCAGTTTATACTCTGATAAAATTGTTACTTGGCTCTACATAATATAAAAGCAGCCCAAAAAGTGTGATCTTCATGGGCTGCTTTATGGAAGTAGATACTATTCAATTTTTGTGCCGTCCTTAAATGCCTCACCGACTATTTTCCCCAGCATACGATAGGAATGAGAAGTTGAATCATATGAAATTGGTTGTAACTTATCCAAATTCACCTTGCCCTGCCCATCCAAAACCGTATCATCTGCCAGCACATTGACAACCTCTCCTACAACGTGCATTTCACCCAATGCTTCCTGCATTTCAACGACCTTGCATTCAAGTGTTAAAGGATATTCGTCAATGACAGGAGCATTCACAAATTCACTTTGCGAGATATGTACTTCGGCATTCTCGATTTTGTTTTCCTTGCGCTCGGACACAAGTCCGAAATAGTCTGACAATACCAATGTTTCGACAGTGGCTATACTCAGGGTAAATGCTTTAGTCTGTTCCAGATTTTCTGTTGTCTTATGGTTGAGCGATAAGTTCAATGCAACATGATGATAGCCGCACTGACCGCCCCAAGCCACATTCATAGCATTGGGGATTCCGTTTTCATCATAAGTGGCAACAATCAGTACAGGCAGCGGAGTGATTACGGGAGTATTTCCTAAATTCTTTTTCATATTCATCCCCTCCATCCCATAAACATACGAGCGGTTTCCGCATCGTGGTGGTCAAAGAACAAACTCTTGCCTGTGTCAAGTGTGGCGATAGCGGCCATATCCTCATCGGATAGTGCAAAATCGAAGATGTCCAAGTTCTGCCGCATCCGCTCAATGTGCGTCGATTTGGGGATGATAATGACGCCGCGCTGAATGAGCCAACGCAAGGCGACTTGTGCCACGCTCTTGCCATATTTATGACCGATTTCGGCCAGCATCGGATTCGTGAAGAAGTTGTTGCGACCCTCGGCGAACGGTGCCCACGACATGATGTGCGTGCCGAATTCCTCCATGATTCTCTGCGCTTCGATCTGTTGGTTGAAGACATGGGTCTCCACCTGATTGACCGCCGGAACGATTTCCATATTACTGGCGATGTCGATGAAGTGGTCGGGATAGAAATTACTTACGCCGATAGCGCGGAGCTTGCCTTCCTTGTACGCTTCTTCCAATGCGCGGTACGCACCGTAGCGGTCGCAGAAAGGCTGGTGCAACAGCATCAGGTCGATGTAGTCGGTCTGTAATTCGCGCAGGCTTTCGTCGATGGAAGCCTTTGCTTTTTCGTAACCGTAGTTGGAAATCCATACTTTCGACACAAGGAAAATCTCCTTGCGGTCGATGCCGCTTTTGCGGACAGCATTACCTACTCCTTCTTCATTGTGGTAGGCTTGCGCCGTATCAATCATACGATATCCCACGCTGAGGGCATCACTTACATAGCGCTCGCACTCGGCGGGCGATACCTGATAGACGCCGTAACCCATCCGGGGCATTTCGACGCCGTTGTTTAATTTCACTGTATTCATTGTTTTATCCATTTTTTGATTTCTTCTGATTTAGCAGGCAAACGAAGTCCTTTTCTGATTTTCAGAGAAGGGTAGCCTTTTTTCAGTGTAGCATCGGCTTCCGACATAGGGCTTTCGTAAGAAGTGCAGAAAGGAAATATGACCTTGTCTTTCAATTGTTCGCCGTAATTGTCGAGGAAAGTACGGATTACGGCCGGTTCTTCATGCCACCAAATCGGAAAACCGACAAATACCGTATCAACCATTGCAAAATCAATGTCAATCGGTTTGATTGCCGGACGAAGCGACTGATTGAGGTGTTCCTGCGTGCAACGGGACTGCTTGTTTACCCAATTGACATCTTCCGATGAATAGGGCTGTTCCGGTAGGAGCCTTATCATTTTGGATCCTGTTACTTCTGCAACCTGCTTGGCTGCCAGTTCGGTATTGCCGGAATGTGTGAAATAGACGATTACTGATTTCATGTTATTATTGTTTTTCGCTTGAGCTTGTATCATACTGCTGCACGACATGGTTATAACCGCTGCCATTGCAAGAATGTTTTTAAGAATATGCATATCTATGTAAGATTATATGTTATTTAATTATTCCGATTTCTTTCAGCCATGAGGCAATGTTCTGTTCATTGATTCGTCCGCTTGTCAGTCCTTCCCCGGTCAGATGTTCGGCATCGGGAGTAAGCTCTACGATGCGTGCCAATGTTTCATCACGGTAAGTAGCAGCGTAAGTGCAGAACGGAACGACCGTTTTACCTTTGAAGTCATAGCTTTCGGTAAAGGTACAAATAATCATCGGAGTAGTCCACCACCATACGGGACAACCGATGAATACGGTGTCGTACTGTTCCCAATTTTCCACTTTGCCTGCAATAGCCGGACGTGCGTTATTGTCTTTCTCCTCACGCGCAACTTCTGTGCAGGGAGTATATTCCGTAGGATAAGGTACGACCGGCTCGATGCGGAAAACATCCGCTCCTGTCTGCTCGACGATTTCCTGCGCCATACGTTGCGTTGTGCCGCCCCAACTGAAATAAACAACTAACATTTTGCTGTCACCGCTTGGGGTGTCAGGTGTTTCTGGTTCATCGGGATTTTCCGGATTGTCTGGGTTCTCAGGATTCTCATCTTCACCTTCATCAGGTGTTTCAGGAGTTTCAACTCCCGGAATTTCGGGTTCGTAGTCTTCATCGGGAGAACAAGCTCCAAATGTCAGGACGGCAACAGCCGCCATCAGATAAATCAAATAATTTTTCATATATACATTATTTAATTATTGATTGTTCGTTTTTCAAACGCCACTTTTCTCGCCTCGGCATAGCTCAAACGAGTTTGGCTCTGCACTCGGCTTACCGAAAAGGTTTCCGTGTTAATTCGGATGCAAAGTTAGATAGGTCTGTTTATATCAGTGGAATAAAAAACACGGCATGAATTACCATTTTTTCGGAAGTTGATATTGAACTTTAACGCCTTAAATATCGGATGAATATAAAAACCGAAATAAGTGTAGTTTCCACCGAATTTCTTGTAAAGCCTGCCCGAAAGGTTCTTTCTACCTTTGCAAAGTCGGATGAAGATAATGTAATCAATTAAACAGATAAAGATATGAGAAAGACAATCATTACCGGACTTATGGCGTTTGCCTCCATGATATGCCACACCTCTTTTGCGCAGGATATTTATAAAACTGCCGCAGGCGTACCGATGGTACAACTCAACAATGGTATCCTGATGCCGCAATTCGGATTGGGCACCTTCCTACAGCCCTCCGATGAAGTGTGTGAACAGTCGTGCCTCACCGCTTTGAAAGCCGGATACCGTCACATCGACACCGCACACGCCTACAATGACGAAGCCGGAGTGGAACGTGCCGTGAAGAACAGCGGTATTCCGCGCGAAGAAATATGGATTACCAGCAAACTTTGGCCCTCTGAATATGGCGAAGGTAAAACGATGGAAGCTATAAATAAAATGCTGACTCGTATGCAGTTGGATTATATCGACCTGCTTTATGTGCATCAGCCTGTGGGTGATTTCGTTGGAGCTTGGAAAGATATGGAAAAAGCTGTTGCAATGGGTAAGGTACGTGCATTGGGAATAAGTAACTTCGATGCCAACGATGAGGTGTTCAACAAGATTATGAGCGAATCAACCGTGAAGCCTGCCGTGCTCCAAATGGAATGTCATCCATACGCACAACGTTTGGCTATGCGTGAAAAGGTAAAACCTTATGGCATACAGGTAGAATGTTGGTTCCCGTTGGGAGGTGCAATGAGTAATGGGGCTCTGCTAAAAGATCCTACGATTATGAAAATTGCAGAAGCACACGGAAAAACTCCGGCACAAGTAATCCTACGGTGGCACATCCAAGAAGGCTTTTCTGTTATTCCGGGTGCATCGAATCCTGATTATATCAAAGAGAACATTCAGATTTTCGACTTTGAGTTGAACGATGAGGAAATGGCACAGATGCAGTCGCTTAACAAGGAGAAACGTTTCTTCAATGTCACCTACGAACAAGTGGAGCAGATGGGCAAAATGCCCATGCGGGATTAAAGCTGTATGCAAAATCTAAAATGTACAATTTATTCTAATAATATGAACGGTTTTATTTATCAATATCCTGTCAAACAGTATTTTGGCAATGGATGCGCTGAAGAAGCGATTAAGACGGAACTAAAAAAAGTTGGCAACAATGTGTTGTTGGCTTATGGAGGAGGTTCGTTGAAACGTACAGGTCTTTATGATAAACTGCGGACATGGTTGGAAGAGTTGGATAAGAATGTTACTGATTTTGGCGGAATCATGCCTAATCCGACTTATGCAAAAGTTCAGGAAGGTGCAAAACTCGTCCGTGAAAACAATATTGATTTTATTCTTGCAGTTGGAGGAGGCTCGGTTATAGATTGCTGTAAGATTGTCTCGGCACAAGCCATGCTTGATAAGGATATTTGGGATATGTGGTATGATGAACATCGTCTTCCGACTAAGTTTATTCCGATGGGAGCTGTTGTAACCGCATCCGGCACAGGAGCGGAGCAGAACAACGGAGCTGTGATTACCCATGAGGAGAAGAAATTGAAACAACCGCTTTTCGGAGCATTTCACTCATTTGCCGTCTTGGATAGCGACCTGACGAAGACTGTGCCCATGAAGCAGGTCATCAGCGGTGCCTTCGATACCCTTTCTCACTGTATGGAAACTTATATGGGCAAACCCCAAGCGACGAATCTTTCAGATGAAATCAACGAAGCAGTGATGCGAAACGTGATATCGAATTTGCGCTGCCTCATTCAAAACCCTGATGATGATTTCGCACGCGGCGAACTGATGTGGGCTTCGGCAATGGCTGAAAACGGAATGCTTAAACTCGGCAAACAGACCGATTTCCAATGCCACATGATTGAGCACGCCGTAGGAGCTTATACCGATTGCAACCACGGACAGGGGTTAGCGGTGATTCATCCTGCGCTTTATCGTCGGTTGTTAGATGCCGGAACAGAGAAATTGGCTCGTATGGCGGAAACCGTATGGGGAGTGAAAGGCGCGACGTCCAAAAAGACTGCCATGCAAGGTATTGAAGCTTTGGAAGCGTTTATCCGTGAAATAGGGCTTCCGACTCGTTGGTGTGAAATGGGTATTACGGACGAAAGGCTGCTTCGTGCTGCTGCTGATACCTGTTTTATTACACCGGGATGCTGCCGTCAGCTCACCAGAGATGAGATTTTCGAGTTATTGTTGGAATGTATGTAATGTAGATATATATGAAAGACTTTATATTTAGAAACGATACCAAACTGTTCTTCCGCAACGATATTCGGGAGACAATCCTTGAAATAGTAAAAGGTCATAAAGTGATGTTTGTCTATGGCAACGGCTCCGTCAAGCAGAACGGCTGTCATGCCGACATCGTGCAAACGCTGACCGAAGCCGGGATTTCTTTTGTGGAATATGGCGGCTCTTCCAGAGAGTTTGCCAAGATAGAAGAGGGCATCCGCTTCGCAAAGGCAAATGGGGTGACAATGATTATCGGTGCGGGCGGTGCCAGCGTAATGGACAGTGCCAAGCTGATTGCTTTCGGCTTCTATCACGAAGCGGACCTCTGGGACTACCTGAAAGGCAAATCGCCCTATGGACAGGAAAGACTTCCGTTGGCTCTTATCCCGACTTACCCTTCCAGCGGCTCGGAGAACGGACTGGGAGCGGTATCGGTAGATTCAAGGACAGGCGACTTCGGGACGGCATACGGCATCCCCGCCGACTATGCCCTGCTTTGCCCCAAATACTCCTTGACATTGGATAAGGAAATGACCACCTACACGGGATTGGTGACACTAGTGCAGCTCACCGCCTGTATCTTGGGCGACAAGAACAAGATGTCCTACGATGCTGGCATTTCTTACGTAAGAAACGTGCTTGAAGCGACCCGAACTCTGCGACAGCATCCCGATGACCTCGATGCGAGGGGCACTATCCTGATGGGGGCTTCACTCTCCACCTCTTCCCGTCTGGGCATTGGCAAGGAAGAACCGTTTGCATACGAGATATACGAACTGGAGTTCCTGCCCGAAGTGCTGTTCGGCAGTACCTATCGCCGCAGCCTCACTTCAGTCTTCCCTCGATTCCTGCAAGCGATGGGAAAGCACCATGCGGAAGAGATTCGGAACTACTACCGGGATGCTTTCGGCTTCGAGGGTTCTATGGAAGATTCTACCCAAAAGCTGATGACGTTCTTCACTGAGCTATGCATACCGATGTACTATGAAGGAACAGTCACCCATGAAGCGGTCGATGCCATTCCGTGCGAGACCGAACTAAGCAAGGAAGAAGTGTTCAACATCATGAAAGCAATGATTCATTAAAAAGGTAGAAGCAACTATGTACTACAGAACATTAGGACTAAGCGGACTCCGTGTCTCCGCCGTAGGATTAGGCTGCATGGGTATGAGCCACGCTTACGGTGTGCCCGCCGATGAGCAGGAGATGACGGAACTCCTTGCCGATGCGGTGGAGATGGGATATACGCTCTTCGATACTGCCGAGGTATATGGCACGCCCAACTGTCCGCACCATAACGAAGAGTTGTTGGGTAAGGCTCTGCACCCGTACCGTGACCGCATCGTCATTGCCACGAAGTTCGGACTGACTTTCGATAATCCTGGTGGAGCAGGACCTCATGCGCTTGTTCCCGATGCACGCCCCGACACCATCCGTCGCTCCGTGGAAGGGTCGCTTCGCCGACTGCGCACCGACCATATCGACCTTTATTATCAGCACCGCATCGACCCGAAGGCAGAGCCGGAGGAAGTGGCGGGAGTGATGGCAGACCTTATCCGTGAAGGGAAAATCCTGCACTGGGGTATTTCGGAGACGACCGAGGCGTATCTTCGCCGTGTCCACCGTGTCTGTCCCGTGACCGCCATACAGAACCGTTTCTCCATGCTGGCTCGTTGGCACGAACCGTTGCTGGCGGTCTGCGAGGAATTAGGCATCGGCTTTGTGGCGCACTCTCCGCTTGCCAACGGGGTGCTGACCAACCGTTATACTGCTGATACGCCTTTCGACCCCGCCACCGACTATCGTGCTTCCATGCCGCAATACCGTGCAGAGAGTTTCGAGAAGAACCGTGCGCTCTTCTCTTTGCTCGAAAAACTGGCAGAGGAGCACCGTGCCACCGCCTCGCAAATCTCCCTCTCGTGGATGATGAACAAGCGTCCCGGCATCGTCCCAATCCCCGGCACACGCCACCTGTTCCGGCTGAAGGAGAATATCGGTGCGGCAGATATTCAGTTGTCTGGCGAGGAAGTAAAAGCAATAGACATGGCTCTTGACAAGATGGAGATGAGCGAAGTATTTGGAGGTTCACCTATTAAAAAGTAAATTATGAAACCGAAAATAATATGTCATATCATGAGTTCCGTTGATGGACGACTGATAGATAGCCGTTGGACTGCTCCCTATAAAGCGGAACATGGAGAACTTTTACAAATATATTCAGCCATCGGTCGTGAGCTAAACACTGACGCATGGATGTTCGGAAAAAATACCGTCAGAGGTATATTCCCTTATAAGTTCGCAGTGTCAGGTCATACCTTAACGCCTGATACACCGACTATATTTATCGGCGAACGCCACTCCAAACGTTTGTTTATCATTGCAGACCCGGAAGGAGATATCTATTTCACTTCCGCTACCGTGCGAGGAGATAATATACTTGTTATTGCCGGACAAAATGCAACAGAAGAATATTTAGCCCATTTACGGGAGAAGCAGATTTCGTATGTTATCATTAGTGATGCAGCCAATCTTCGAGAAGGACTTGAAACGGTCGGTCGTGAGTTTGGAATCCGTAGTATATCAGTACAAGGTGGCGGTATTTTGAACGGAGCGTTACTTGCCGATAAGTTGATTGACGAATTGAGCCTCGTTATCTATCCCGGTATTGACGGGCTTTCGGGGGTGCCTTCCATCTTTGAGTATATAGGAGGGAAAACGGAACATCCGGCACAAGAACAACGCTTACAACTGATTTCTGCGTCTGAACGGGAACACGGGGTAATGTGGATGCAATATAAATTTCATAAGAATACACGCAAATGAGAAAGATAATGTTACAAACTATATTGCTCTGTTGCTTGTGTATGGCTTCCTGCTCGGACATCGAAGATAACAAACCGATTCTACCACCGGATCAGGAACAAGAAGATCCAGACACGCCTGACCGACCGCAAGACTACACAGGGCTGATAAACAAGACCAATCCTGTTCCCGCCGTTTACGAACAAGAGGCGGAACACCGGGGCGAGGTGGTACGTATCGACTACAATACGCGCGATTATGCCGAAGAAACCGGAGCGGCACGCACCAACACGGCATACGTTTATCTGCCATACGGTTACGATAATACTTCCGACCAACGGTACAATGTGCTTTACTTCGTGCATGGACATTATGGTACGGCATCAACCACATTTGAAGCAGAGAACGGACTGTTACGCAAACTTCTCGACCACATGACCGAGAACGGTGATATGGCTCCGACCATCGTAGTTTCACCGAGCTACAACTACGGAGATCCTACCCCGGACTATGCCGATGCCGACCCGTATTGCGAAGCTCTGCCGCAGGAACTTGTGAACGACCTTATACCTATTGTTGAAAGCCGTTACCATACCTACGCAGAAAGTACGGATGCTGCAGGCTTGGAAGCTTCTCGTGAACACCGTGCCATAGGAGGTTTCTCAATGGGAGCCGTCACGACATGGTACGCTTTGGAACATACGCTTTCTTGTTTCAAATACTTCATGCCGGTCAGTGCCGACTGCTGGTCATTAGGACGATTCGCAGGAATGAACCGACCGGACGAAACGGCACGGTATCTTGCCGATATTGTCCGTCAATCCACATACGCAGGAAACGGATTTTATATTTGGGCAGCAAGCGGTACGGATGATTCAGCATATAGGGAAACATTGGTTCAAGTGGAAGCAATGGCACGACTGACAGATATATTTCCGCTCTCTAATCTTACCTTTCATGAGAAAGACGGCGCACGTCATGAATACCGACCTATGGCAGAATACCTCTACAATGCCCTGCCGTTTTTCTTCCCGAATAATCAAGACAGGAATACTTACGGGCATCTGACCACCGCCAATACCGTCAAAGATGTGGTGGAGCACGAAGCGTTTCGTGGATTCGGACAATTCATCCTGCCTGCCGAGCGGAAGTATGACGATGATTTGCCACTTGCGAATGTCGCGAGTATGTTGCCTTACCACAATTATATAACAGGTGAGCGTGCCGTGGAAACAATCAATACGATGATAGACTATGTACACGACGGCAACCGTTTGTTTTATGACATCTATTCCGATGCGGAGAAGCAAGCGGATACACGCAAGAACAATACGGGTCTGTTCTTCTTTCGGGGAGAACCGAGCAAACCGTTTGCCATCGTATGTCCGGGTGGTGGCTGGTCGTATGTAGGAGCTATCCACGAAGGATTTCCATTAGCCATTGCATTGAGTGAAATGGGGTACAATGCCTTTTCCATTCAATATCGGACAGGAGGCGCACAAGTGGCGTGTGAAGACCTTGCACAAGCCATCGACTTCATTATGCGTCACGCAGAGGAGTTACAGGTATCCACCGAAGATTATTCGTTGTGGGGTGGTTCGGCAGGGGCACGCATGGCGGCTTATCTCGGCTCTTACTCCACACAGGGATTTATCAATGTAAACAATCCACGTCCGGCAACAGTCATTATGGGCTATACAAGCCATACGGATTATACACGTGATGACCCTCCGACCTACGTGGTTATCGGGGATAATGACGGTATCGCCAGTGCATCGGTTATGAGACAACGTGTAGAAAACCTTCAAGCATTGGGGATAGATGCAGAGTTTCACCTATTCCCGAACTTGCGTCATGGTTTTGGATTAGGTATCGGGACGAGTGCGGAAGGTTGGGAAAAAGATGCCGTAAAGTTTTGGGAGAAGTATATAAATAAATAAATAAACAAGCGAGTATGAAAAAGATAATAACAACCGTATTATGTGCGGCAATGGCTGTATGCAATACCTTAAACGCACAGGAAACAATGAAAGAGAACAAAGCATTTGCCGTGGCTGACCTGTCAGGTTTCAAGAGCCACAACAGCAACCCGTGGGGACTGGTCTATGCCGATGCCCTCACTGAGAACAAGCAGGGGGCGGTGAACATCCACCCCATCACCTACGATCTGAACGGATTGAAGATTGCCGCCAATGTCTATACCCCTGCCGGCTATGACGGGGCGAAAAGCTATCCAGCCCTTGTCGTGGCGCATCCCAACGGTGGCGTGAAGGAACAGGTAGCAGGACTCTACAGCCAACGGTTGGCGGAGGCAGGCTACATCTGTCTTGCCTTCGATGCCGCCTATCAGGGAGCCAGCGAGGGCGAGCCGCGCAATACGGACAAGCCCGCTTACCGTATCGAGGACATCCATCGTGCCGCCGACATTCTGCTGCAATATCCCGGTGTGGATGCCGGGCGTGTAGGCATTCTCGGCATCTGTGGCGGTGGCGGCTATACGTTGGCAGCGGCGCAGACCGACAAGCGTTTCAAGGCGGTCGCCACGCTGAGTATGTTCAACACAGGACTGGTGCGCCGCAATGGTTTCCTCGATTCACAGATGAATGACGTGCAGCAACGTCTTGCCGATGCCTGTGCCGCCCGCCAAAAGGAAGCAGAGGGCGGCGAGCCGGAATATGTAGGCGACATGAGCGGTGTGACACCCGAACAGGCAGCGAAACTGGCTTTCGACCTCTATCGCGACGGCTACACATATTACCTGCAGAGCCACGCGCATCCCAACTCTACCTTCCGCTACACCAAGAGCAGTCTGGTCGATTTGTTCGCCTTCGATGCCAGCGCGAACATGTACCTCATCAACCAACCGCTACTGATGATTGCAGGAAGCATCGCCGACACTTTTTATATGACTGAGCAGTGCTACAGCCGGGCGACAGGCACGCAGCAGAAGGAGCTGTTCCTTATCCCCGGAGCCACGCATATCAAGACATATTATGTGCCGGAGTATGTCAGTCAGGCGGTGCAGAAGCTGACGGAGTTCTTCGGGAAGAATCTTTAATCCTATAAGACAATGAAAAGAACCGTTATCTACATGGTCGTAAGCCTCCTTATGGGGGCTTTGACCGCTTGCACAAGCAAACAAAGTGATAAGAGTGCGGAGCGATACCACATCAATTTCTCGGAGACATCGCCCGTACAGAAAGAGAACAAAAGTGTACTGATAATCTCTGGCAGTCCCCGCAAGGGTGGCAATACCGACCTGTTGTGCGATGCCTTCGCCCGTGGAGCGGAAGAGACAGGCGGACAAGTGGAGAAAATCTTCCTTGCCGACTACCGCATTGATTACTTCTCGGAAGCGGACGAGCAGCGTGTGGGCGACCGTGCCAGTGAAGCGGAAGATGATGTGCCAATGCTGGTTGATAAAATGGTGCGTGCCGATGTCATTGTATTGGCAAGTCCTGTCTATTATATGAACATCACGGGACAACTCAAAACCTTTATAGACCGCACTTTCGGGCGTTACCGTGAGATGAAGGATAAGGAGTTCTTCTACCTTACCGCTTGCGCTGACCCCGAAGAGAGCACGGCAGACTGGGCTATCAATGCTTTCCGTGGTTTCGTAATGTGCCTGCCCAATCCTACGGAGCGTGGTATGGTGAAGGCTATCGGTATGGGGCGCAAAGGTGCGGTCAAAGGCAGCCAGTTTGAAGAGGAAGCGTATCAATTAGGTAAAAACATTTAATTATGAAACTTGGTATTTTTAAGAGTTTGGCGTTCATATTGTTCGCTGGCTTTGCAATCTCTTGTTCGGAGAACAACGAGAATGACCCCGAACCAACCTACACGGTAACGGTATCGGCAACAGAGGGCGGAACCGCCACAGTAAACAAAACCACTTATACAGAAGGTGATGAAGTGACCGTGACTGCCACGGCGAACGAAGGGTATCTTTTTAACGGATGGTATGAGGATGAAGAGTCGGTTGCAACAGATGCCGTTTACTCATTTGTTATGCCGGAAAGAGACATTGTGTTGCAAGCCTGTTTCGAGCAAGAGGCTGTTGCACCTGTTACAGCAGAAGCCGTTGATTTGGGGTTGAGCGTGAAATGGGCTTCATGGAATGTCGGAGCATCGGATCCGGAAGAGTTCGGTGGCCGCTATGGATGGGCTGACCCAACGGGCGAGAAACAGACAACCGAACTTGATGATTATCCGAGTGCGACACCGCCGGAAAATATCTGCGGAACAGAGTATGACATTGCAGGCACACAATGGGGCGACGGCTGGCGTCTGCCTTCACAAGCCGAATTTCAGGAACTAGTTGATAATTGCACATGGGAATGGACGGAAATAAATGGTGTGGCAGGACGCCGTGCGACTGCCGCTAATGGCAATTCTATCTTCTTCCCGGCTGCCGCATCACGCGATGGCGAAACCGTATCGAATCAGGTAGGACAACGTGGGTGCTATTGGAGCGGCACACTCTATCCCGGTAATGATGCCCGTTATGCCTATTACTTCTATTTCTATGAAGGTAACCAACAGCCTGCGCGTAACAATCGCCGCTACATGGGGTATTCAGTGCGTCCTGTAAAAGAATAATTGAAGCAAATTGAATTATGAAACAGCTAATCATATCATTCATTTCATCACTGTTTATTTGCACATCAGTCACAGGATGTACAAATGATGATGATGTTGCGCCTAATGTCGATATTCGCATCGAAACCAATGAAGTAACAGCCATAACTTCCGACAATGCCCTTTCCGGTGGTCGTATCATCGGCGAAACGAAGTCGGTTGCAGAGTTCGGCATCTGCTGGGCAACGAAAGATAATCCTACCCTGTCCGACAGCCACAATACCGGAGCCGGGGATGCAGGTTCTTTCGCTTGCTATGCCACCGGACTGTCGGCTAATACGACTTATTATGTCCGTGCGTATGCCGAGACCTCCGCAGGTACGGTTTACGGGCAGTCCCGTCAATTCACAACGCTTGCCGCATCAGGCGATGACACCCCTCCGACGGGTGGGGATGACAATCAAGACCCGCTGGCTTCGACCATCTATCTGTGGCAGGAAGGCAATATGGCAAAAGTCACGAACTATACGGGCAATCAAGGCTCTTATCAAGATCCGCCATCTTTCCGTCCGTATATGAACTACTTCCCTGTTGCCGAGGGAATGAAGGTGAAAGGGGCGGTTCTTGTATGTGCGGGCGGTGCGTTTCAGTTCCGCAGCGACCAAATGGAAGGAACTCCCGTCGCTCAATGGTTTGCCCGTCACGGTTATCAGGCTTTCGTGGTGAATTATCGTGTGCAGCCCTATCGGATGGAGGAAGGAAGCCTCGACTTGGCTCGTGCCGTCCGCTTCGTCCGACAGCACGCTGCCGACTATGGAATAAGTCCTGACGACATCGCTTCGGTAGGATTCTCTGCGGGAGGTATTCTTTGCGGTGATGAGGCTCTTAATTTCGATGAGTTGGTAAACGGTACGGCACTCGCCTCAGACTATCGCCCCGATGCGCTCGACCAAGTTTCTGCCAATGTATGCACGATTGGAATGATTTACGCCTTCTACGGTCGGTTGAGCGTGGCTTCTACCGATGTGGAGAAGTTCCGCTCCTCGAAGATTCCGCCGACATTCTTTGCTTACGGCACACGCGACCCGTTCTATCGACAGTTCCAAGCCTGTGCCGATGCCGTGCGTGAAGCGGGTGTAGAGGTGGAGGAACACGAATACGAAGGTATGCCGCACGGATTCGGATATACGCACGAGGCGTGGATGGTGAGCTTCGACAGTTGGATGACTAAAATAATGGCTAATAATTAACACTGAAAGATATGAAAACAAGACTGATGACCTTGCTCGCCGCCTTGCTATGCTGTATGGCAGCGAGCGCACAAACAGACTCCGTAAAGGAGTCATCTACCAAGAAAATTCTTATTGCCTACTTCAGTTGGGGTGGCAACACGCAGCACGTGGCAGAACATATTGCCTCACTGACAGGCGGCACGCTCTTCCGCATCGAACCCGAAAAGCCTTATCCTACCGACTACAAAACCTGCACCGAAGTGGCGAAGAAGGAGAAGGAAGCCGATGCCCACCCTGCCATCAAGAATAAGGTGGAGAACTGGGATGAGTATGACACGGTGTTCATCGGCTGCCCCGTATGGTGGTGGACTGCTCCAATGATTATCAATACCTTCACCGAGATTTACAGTTTCAAGGGGAAGACTGTAGTACCATTCTGTACCTACGCCTCGACCTATCGGGATGAAACGTTGGCACGCATCACAGAACTGACACCTGATGCCAACCATCTAAAAGGCTTCGGTGCAGTAAGTAAGAATACGAAAGGCATTGCGGAGTGGCTGAAAGAGATAGGAATGACAATGGATAACCGGAAAAAGGAATAGTATGAAAAAGTGGTTTTATATTATGGCAACACTATTGTTTGTAAGTAGTGTTATAGTTGCCTGTTCAGACGATGAGCCGAATAACCAAGATGGCGATACAGATATTGAGGAGGCAGTGCCGGGAACCAATCATAAAATCTTAATAGCCTATTTTTCAGAACCCCTTCCCGATGGTGTGGATGCTGTAACTTCGGCAAGTCGTGTCATTGTAGATGGAGACCTCTATGGAAGTGTTCAATATGTAGCAACTGTGATTGGAGAAGTAACGGGTGGTGATATAGTACGCATACAGACGGCACAACCTTATCCCGGTAATTTTGATGATTTGGCGGATCAGGCGAATAATGAACGTCAGAACGATATTCATCCGGCAATCGCTACGGAGATAGACAATTTCGATAATTACGATGTAGTTTTTGTCGGTTACCCGATTTGGTGGTATCAGATGCCTATGGCTATGTATTCTTTCTTCGATAAGTTCGACTGCAATGAAAAAACGCTTATACCTTTCTCTACACACGGAGGAAGCGGATGGTCGGGAACGTTAGAAGATATAAAAGGTTTAGTTCCGAATGCTACTATGGTTAATGGTTATAGTATCTCAAGGAACAATACTGCAACTTCAAGAAATGGTATATTGAATTGGTTACAAGAAATTGGTATGACAGAATAAAAACTGATTGTATATGAAACGTATATCATTAATTCTACTTTGTCTGGCAGCAATAGTGCTGTTGCTGCCAGCTTGCTCGAAAGATTCGGACACGCCATTGTACGAACACGACACTATCAAGTATGATGCGAACTGCAAAATTCTCGTTACTTATTTCAGTTGGAGCGGCAATACCCAACACCTTGCCCAAACTATAGCCGATGCTACCGGTGCAGACCTTTTTCGCATTGAAACGGTCAATCTTTACCCGACAGATTACAATGAGTGTACGGAGGTAGCTCGTGAAGAACTGGATAACGAGTCCGTCCCGAATTGAACGGCACTGTGGAGAATCTTGACGATTACGATGTGATTTTCGTAGGCTGTCCTGTCTGATGGCATACCGCACCGATGGCTATATGGTCGTTTCTCGAAAGTTCTGAATATGATTTTTCAGATAAGATTATCGTACCGTTCTGCACCTATGCTTCGACTTATCGGGAGGAAACACTTGCTAAAATAGTAGAGCTGACTCCCGATTCCAAGCATCTGCAAGGATTCGGTACGACCGGAAAGAATACGGGAGGTGTGGAAAACTGGTTGCGAACGATTCATATTATACAATAAATATAGATTACATAAGATTCAAATGGTTGTTATTGAAAGAGTTTGCTAATTTATGTATTGATATTGCTAAAAGGTGTGTAAAATTAAAATGCGATTCGATATTTATTCGTACTTTTGCTTAATATTAAGGTACTTATGATTGAAGAGCTGAAAGATATAATTGTTACAGATACACTTGGTATTATAAGAACAGATATTGAAATGGAATATCTGGCGCATCTGTTTTGCCTCGGCGGTATGTGCCGCTTTACCTTCAACGACAAGGAGTTTGAATTGCGGTCAGGCGATCTCTCCATCGTCCGCCGCCGCTCGTTGATAGAAAAGATACGCCCGTCCGATGATACTAAAAACAGCTTCTTGTTTTTCAAATTCTTATCCTTTGTTTTTGTTTTTTTTGGCCTCATTACCCATTACCCAATTACAATCCATTCGCCATCATTATCCTTTCCCTTGCGCCTCAAAATCTCATTTTTCTGCAAAGCCGAAATATCGCGTTCTATGGTACGCTGGCTCACCGACAATATCTCCGACATCCGGCGACCGCTTATTGTCGGAGACGCTTTGATCAAATCCAATATTCTTCGCTGACGTTCAGTGAGTTTTGTCTCCGACATATCTCCGTCATTTTGCATACCGATAGCCGCAAAAATGATTGTCTGGAATTGAGACGGAGTAGATTTGAATATGGGCTTCAACTCGTCTTTATATCCATCCAATGCTTTGGTTTCATTACAAATGCGAGTAAGGCCGCTGCCGCGTTTCTCCATATAGTCGAGTTGAGCCATAACATTTGCCAATATCGGGTTTCGTCGCTCCGAAGAGATATCGGCAATATCCAAATCCTGAATAAGCATTCCGTTATACATTCCCCCTGGAGAAGTAACCGACAAACGGTCATCGTAAATATCTAAATGCACCTCGCCGCCCATTACAGTATAGTTTATCAAAACGCCGATTCTTGCGGATTCTTTCGTTTGGCTGCAACGTGCAAAAGTCGAAAAATATTTGTTGTTTCTTTGTTACTTGCCGCCTATTGTTGTGGACATATATACAGAATACATATTACTATTATAAGGCCCTTGGCCTAAAAATCCATCTGAAAAGGGACACTCGAAAAAGTAGACTATTTTTGGCCTCATTACCCACGTCAGCCAAACGCCTAATCGACCGCCAAACTATATGCTAATCAGACGCCCAAACCGGACGCCACAACGACCGCAAGCCCGCACGCTAACTAAAACCGAACGAAATTTCTTGGGCTGAATGTCAGACTGCTTGGCGGAAAGGCAGGGATTCGAACCCTGGGTACCCGAAGGTACAACGGTTTTCGAGACCGCCCCGATCGGCCACTCCGGCACCTTTCCGAAAAAACATCGGCAAAGGTACGAAAAAAACGTGAAAAACAAAACGCACTCCCGACAAAGACCAATCGCCGAATACATTACATGTTCCGAAAAAATATCGAGGCCAGAAATCGCCATTACAGCAGTCTGCAGCCCCGATTATTGCATAAAATCGACCTCACAAGGTGTCAAACTCCGGAAGATAGTGAAATAAATTGGACCAGCCCAATATGATGCAAGATACAAAATTCCCATTTTTTTCAATTGAGCATCACGTTTTGACCTTCACTGAAAAAGGTTGTCACTTTACAGAATGACTGTTTTTGTTTACAGTAATTGCTTTTTATAAGTATTTATATATCAATCTGTTATAAAATCCCATATCTTGTTATCACAAATAGTCATTGGCGGTTATTGAAGGCGCAGAGTGTTACATTAAGGTAGATTTGTCCTGATTGTGTACCTCTCCGTGAAAATAAGGCTCGGTATGGATAGACGACTGGGTTCCTTCTCCGAACCGGTCGGAGAGGGCATCCTCCACTCCCGAAGCGATATCGTGGGCGGCTACCACGGTTATATGGGGATCTACCTTTATGTGGACGTCTATTATATAGTTATTGCCGCTTTTGCGCGTTTTCAGATTATGGAAAGCCCGGACCCCCGACACCCGGCCTATAATGTCGCCGATCTCTTTTTCAATATTGTCGGGAAGCGCTTTTTCGAGCAATTCTTCGATAGCCGGCTTGAATAATTGAAAAGCGACTTTTAGGATAAGCAGACTTACCAGAATAGAGGCGATAGGGTCCAGAATCCTCCATCGCTCGCTCAGGAACATGGCTCCTGAAATTCCTAAAAACGTCCCGACAGAGGAAAACGCGTCCGATCGATGATGCCATCCGTTGGCGATAACCGCATCGCTTTTGATTTTCCTGCCCACTTTGGCCGTAATCCGGTAGAGCCATTCTTTTATCCCGATAGAGATAAGCGCTGCAATCAAAGCCAGACAGGTGGGGCGGGGAAGTATCGCCCCAGAGAGAGAGGATATGGTTTTACATGCGCCTTCGTATAGCAACGCTCCTGCCGCAACCATCAGCATAAGACTGATGATCAGGGTAGCGAGCGTTTCGTATTTACCGTGTCCGTAATGATGGTTCCTGTCTTCCTTTTTGGCGGAAATGCGTATGAATATGATTACTATCAGGTCGGTGAAGAAATCCGAGAGCGAATGGATTCCGTCCGCCAGCATGGCGGAGCTCTTTCCGAAGACGCCGGCCATGATTTTCCCTACAGAGAGAACCAGATTTGCCGAAAAGCCCGTCCAGGTAATTCTGACAGCTTCATGTGTCCTGTCTTTGAGGTCAATCCTTTCGTTTGTGTTTAGATCGCTTTCCATTGCACAAAGATAAAAATTTAAACCCGTGGATAAAACAAAAGCTGGGATAATCTGTTTTGTTCTAAAACGCAAAAATTATAAAGGCTAATATTGTTAACAAATTTTTATTATGAAGAAAATTATCTTTTTGTCAATTATTATGTTGTTCGGTTTTACCGCCTTCGCACAGAATGAAGCCGTAATTGAACTGCAATCTCAAAAAGGGCCGTACCTTACCAACCGTTTTTTCGATAATATCTTTATCTCGGTTGCAGGTGGTGCCAATGTCTATTGGGGTGAAAACGACAACCGCGGCTCTTTTTGGAAAAGAGTGGCACCTGCGTTGGATGTATCGTTGGGTAAATGGATTACTCCGGGCTTAGGAGTCAGGCTCCAGTATTCAGGCCTGCGTGCAAAAGGATGGAGTTACGGCCAACAGCCTTATTCTACGGGTTCTTCCCAAAACGGATTTTATAAAGAGAAATTCCATACCTCCAATCTCCATGCGGATTTGTTGTGGAATGTGTCGAATGCCTGGGGTGGCTATCGGGAAGACAGGTTCTGGGATTTTGTTCCGTATGTAGGTTTCGGCTGGGCCCATTCCAGCAATGTTACCGATAACGGCTACAAAAAGAACGAGATTGCCGCTACGGCCGGTCTGCTTAACAACATGCGTATTTCTCCGGCTGTGGATATCAACCTGGAACTGAAATGTATGCTCGTAAATCAGAATTTCGATTTCGTTACCGGCGGCAGCAGAGCCGAATATATGGGTACCGTAACCTTAGGGCTGACCTATAAATTCAACCGGAGAGATTTCTCTAAAGCATCAGATATCGTGCCTGTGAGCGACAATAGTATGTATATCAATGAAATAAACGGTCTGAAAGGGAAATTGGCGCAGGCTCAGAGAAACCGCGACGAATTGGCGAACAGACTGGCTCAGGAACAGTCTAAAGAAGCTGCTGTAGTGAAGGAAATGTATCCCGTACTGGCGGATATGGCCATTTTCTTCCGCATAAATACGGCTGTCCTGACAGAAGAGTCCCTAATCAATATCGGTTATATCGCCGATGTGATCAAGAAAGTTCCGGATAAGAAATTCATATTGTACTCATCCGCCGATAAAGAGACAGGTACGGCTGCATATAACCAGAAGCTGAGCGAGAAGAGGGGACAGGCCGTGTTCGATGCCCTTACAAAGAAATTCGGGGTAAATCCTGCTCAACTTACCATTCAGGCGGTAGGATCATCCGAACAACGTTTTAACGGTGCGAAACTCAACCGTGTAGTAGTAATCGAGGATAATGAATAAACCGTTCTTCCTCTTGAGAAAGCACCCGTATGAAATATGGAGAAAGAGTCCGGTATGGCACCGGGCTCTTTTTTTAATTCCATTACAAACACGCTTCGCCTCGGCATAATCCAAACTTCATTTGCCTTCTGCCCTCGGCTTGCAGTTTTTTTTAACTTCGTTACAAACACGCGGCGCCTCGGCATAATCCAAATTTCATTTGCCTTCTGCTCTCGGCTTGCAGTTTTTTTTATAATCGCATATTTTATCCGGAGCATGCGTAAAATTTACATTTTGGCCTTTTCCTCGTTTCCGTCTCCGCTATTTTCGCCGGAAAATCGAATGAATGAAAAATATGAAAATTCTAATTGCATGCCTTTTTATAGGAGCAGCCATGGCCGGGAGCGCCTATCGCCTTTTGGCCCGACCGTCCGGACAGACGGAAAAGGGAATGCAAACTGTAAGGCCACAGACGAGCGTGTCCGCAAATATTGCGGATTATCTGCTTCTTTTTACCCTGAACGGGGAAATCGGGATTCCCCTCTCTTCAAAATGGAACCTTACGGCAGGGGTGCGTTATAATCCCTGGACATTCCGCAAGGCCGGAGACGGGATCAGGCAATTCCAGCTGCGCCAAATCGCGGTACGGGCCGGCGCGCGGTATTGGCCCTGGCATATAAATTCCGGATGGTTTGCGGGAAGCTTTCTCCGGTGGGAACGTTATAACCGGGGCGGGATATTCGGGAAAAAGACGTATGAAGGCTGCCTTTACGGTCTGGAGATGAATGCGGGATACGCATGGATGCTCGGCCGGTATCTGAATTTAGAATTCGGAGCGGGTATCGGTGCCGGATATACGGAATATAAGATGTATGCATGTCCCAGGTGCGGAAAAGTTGTGGGGGAGGATAAGAAAATAGTCGTCTATCCCGACAATTTATTAATACAACTGACTTATCTTTTTTAATGGCGGATAAACGAGTACGGATGAAGGGAGGGAACGATATGTCAGAGAAGGAACCTGAAAAAATAATGGGAAACCGTCCGGTTGTACTTATGATTTCCGTATGTATAGTCTTGCTTTTAAACGCATGCGGAACAGGACAGAAATTGAGGGAACTCCGCCTGAGTCCCGTTTCGGCGGATGTCGCCGTTGCGGAGGATACGGAACGTTATTCCCGTCCGGAATATCCGGGACCGGATACGGCCCGCGTACGGATTGTGGATGAGGAAACGAATCCGCCCGGAGATCTGAAAGAAGACCGTATTATTATGGATGCCGTAAAGGACGAGGAAACAGGAGAAATGGTTCCTACCGATCGATTGCAACCCGTGGTCGTTCAGGCGAAATTCCGGAATCTTGCGGAACGGGGCGGAAAAGTGGATATAGGTTTCGATATTACGGTCCCGGAAACGATGCTGGATTCGAAATGGCAGGTACGGCTCGCTCCGGAACTTTATATTTCCCAGGATACGCTTTTTCTGGAAAAATTACATATTACGGGCGAGCAGTACCGGGCCGGACAGTTGAGAGGATACGAGCTCTTCGATAAATATCTTTCCTCCATTATTCCGGATTCCTGCGATTTCGTAAAGTCTTTTACTTACCGCCGGCTGCTGGAAATCTTCTTGGAGAGAAATTTTCCGGCTTTATGGAGGCTTGGCAGCGATACGTCTTTCGCGGATACTTCTTATGCCCGGAGTCTGTTCGGAGTTACGGAAGAGGAAGCAATCCGGCATTATACGAAGGACTGGTTGGTAAGAAGGAACGAGCGGCGGAAACTCAACAGGGATAAAATGTACGGGAAATACATTAAGTCCCCTTTGGTTACGGAAGGCATCCGGCTGGATTCGGTGGTCAGGACGGCGGAAGGTTCGGTGCGTTATCATTATGTGCAGACGATTTTGGCCCGGAAAGATCTGCGTAAAGCGGAAATGGTTCTCCGGGGGGCGGTTTTCGAGGAAAACCGGCGGATTTATACGATGCCGCCGACAGAGCCTCTTACCTTTTATATAAGCTCCATGAGCGCATTGGCGGATAACGCTCCCCGGTATATAAAAAGGATCATCGAGAGAAATGCGAGGGAAAATACAGCCGCTTATATCGATTTTGAAACAGGCCGGTATGATATAAACGATACTTTGTCGGACAATGAGGATGAAATAGGGAGGATCAAAGAGAATATCCGGGCCGTTTTATGCAACGAGGATTTCTTTTTGGATTCCCTTATCATAACGGCGGCTTGTTCTCCGGAGGGGGAGTATCGTTCCAACGCGGTATTGGCGCAGAAACGGGCGGGTACGATCAAAAGGTATTTTTCGGAATTCATCTCCGGTGTCCGCGACAGCCTCCGGACGGAGGTCCGGCAAATGTCTTTGTCGGGAAAGGAGATGTTGTTGCCTGAGGAAAAACTGTCCCGATCCTTGGAATCGGATATGAAGTCTTTGAAAACGGACGATAAACCCGATGTGGCGGATGTGATAAAAATTCGTTCCGTAGCGGAGGAATGGGAGCGTTTGGAAAAACTGATACGAATTGATACTGCGCTGAAAAACAGGACGCGTTTGTTAGAATGTTTTTCTATCCGGGATCCCGACAATAGGGAAAAAGCATTGTCCCGGACTCAGGATTATCCGTATTTGAGAAAATATATTTATCCTTTGCTGCGGAGCGTGAAGTTCGATTTTCATTTGCACCGGCGGGGCATGATAAAGGATACCATCCATACTACGGAAATCGATACGGTGTATATGTCCGGCCTGAAGGCGCTTTCCGAAAGGGATTATAAAACCGCCGTTACCAAATTGCGCGTCTATGAGGACCTCAATACGGCCGTAGCGTATATCTGCTTGGATTATAACGGATCCGCGCTGGAGGTGCTGAAAAATCTTCCCGTTTCCGCACGCAGGGATTATATGCTGGCGGTAGTGTATGCCCGCTTGGGAGAAGAACGCAAGGCCGCGGATTATTTCCTTAGTTCGACGGTACAGGATCCGTCCATGCGGCACCGGGGAAATCTCGATCCCGAAATTTCCGCCTTGATTAAAAAATATGAAAAATAATTTGATAAATAACCTGAATAATCGATATGAAAATTTTAAAAGACACGTTGATTTTCTTGCTTCCGGTCTGGAGCCTGTTTTCTTGTTCCAAAAACGGCGGACTTATGGAGATACCGCCGAAACCGGAAGAGAGCATTTTATATGTTACCATCGCTCCCGAAAACGGGACGAAAGCCTCCGGAAACGGCCACGGCATTCAGGAAGATGATAACACAGTCGAATCTCTGGAAATATTCATTTTCAGAAACGAAGGGGAGGATGCCGGCAGTCTCGAATCCTATAAGAAATTCGAAGGCCGGGAGTTGTCCGGTCTGAAGGACTTGGAGGTAAAGGCTACCACCGGAGCGAAAGTAATTTATGCGATAGCCAATTCCCACCGCAACGACTGGAAAGAGATCACCACTCTTTCCCAGTTCCGGACGGTTGAATCTTCATTGTTGTCGGAAAACCTCAAGAGTTTTGTGATGACCGGCCATACGGAAGCGACCCTTCAGGTGAGGACTTCGCTTACTTTTTCCGTTTCGCGGTTGGTAGCCTGTGTCAGACTCGCTTCCTTGAAAACGGATTTCGCCGGTACTCCTTATGAAGGGGCGGCGCTTACCGATGTCAAAGTTTATCTTCTGAATGCCCGGGAGAACATATTGTACCATGACGGAGGTGTTCCCTCCGCTTCCCGTATGCTTAACTATAAAAAGGTCGTGGAAGGGGATGTAAACGGATGTGCCATGACGGGTATGCTTTATGACGGGGTGCCTGAGGATATTACCGATGCAGGCTATCATACGGCCCATTATTTTTATTGTTACGAAAACTGTATCGCTTCCGAGACGGAATCGGACCGGTTCACCCGTCTTGTAATCCAGGGAAACCTGAACGGCCATACCTATTATTATCCGGTGGATATCAATCGTGAGGGGTTCGGATACGATCCGTCCAACGGACATAAGGGCATCTTGAGGAATACGGGGTATACCGTCAATGTAACGATTCTGCGGCCCGGTTCCACGGACCCCGACTGTCCGGTGGTGCGAGGAACGATGGTAACGACCTTGAATGTATTGGATTGGGCCACTATGCCGACGGTGAATGTAGAGTTTTGAGGAGGAATATATGGGTAAAAACATAAGCTGGCCGGCACTCCGTTACCGGTTTGTTATTCCGGCCTTTTTATTCATTCATTTATCCGCGCTTTCGGGATGCGGCGGAATATTCGAGGACCGGTCCGATTGTCCGTGTTATCTGACCCTTCTTTTAGACGGATGCGATCCTTCCCGGGTAAGGAACCTGCATGTCTGGCTTTTCGACAGCTCGGGAGACATCCTTCGCAGGGATACCCTTTACGGAGGGGAATACAGGAATGGTTACAGGGTATTGGTGAAAAGGGATATGGTAGAATGCCGCGTATGGGGAAACATAACGGAAGCAACCTATATACGGGCAGGTATGAAGCCGGAGGCGATTCTGCTCAAAAAGCAGACCCTTTCGGCGGATTCCCTTTTCTTTTACGGAAGCGGTATTCGTACTGAAGGGGAAGAGGTCTCGGCTAAGGTCGTCTTGCGGAAAGAGTTCCTGACGGTAAAAGTCCTGCTGAAAAATACGGCGGAAACGGAATATCCTGTCGGGATGCAAATTCTGTCCGGCAGCGAAGGGTTGGATATAAACGGAAAACCGGTTGCGGGAATCGGGGTGACGGCCGCTTTTCCGGAGCCGGGAGAGGGGGAAGAACCGGAATATCGTTTCCGTTTGCTCCGGCAGGAAGAATGCGCGGGAATACGGTTGTTGATTACGGACGGCCCCATGGATCAGACCGGGTCTTCCGAGGTGTTGAAAGAGTACCCTTTAGGGGAATGGTTAGTGCAGAACGGGTACGATATGAAAGCGGAAAACCTCAGCGATGTAGAAATAGAGATAGATTTTTCTGCCTCTCTGATTACGGTATCCGCCGAAGACTGGAGAGAGACTTATCCGGCCGATGTGGAATTTTAAAAAGGAAAAAATGAGTATGAGAATTTTCAAATTTCCGGTGATTCTTTTTTTATGGATCGCATGTGCCGGCTGCGAGAAAAAGGAAATGAATGTCTCCCCGGATGAATTGATTTACGGTAGGGGAGATACTGCAACGGTATATTTTGATTATATGCTGGCCTCCGGTACATCGGCAGAAGCCGCTCCCGTCCTGCAAACGAGTCGTGCCGGAGATGCCGGTACGGATAAAGCTCCTGTGGAGGATATTAACTTATATGTTTTTAACGAAAGAGGGGATCTGGTCTCTTTCCGGTACGATACGGCCCTCCAGCCCTTGGAGCTGACCATTTACAGTAAAATGCAATATACGGTGTATGCGATAGCGAATGCCGGCAGGGAATTGCCGGTACGAACGGAGACTGAGATGGGGAAGATGATGTATGATGCTCCGGAGAACGGCCTGGCGGAAAATGCTTCCGGGAGCGTATTGATGTCGGGAAAAACCTCTCCGCAAATTCTTTACGACGGATGTACCCTGCCGGTAAACCTGACCCGGTGCGTAGCGAAAATCACGGTCAGGGGAGACTTTACGGATTTGTATCCCGATGTGAAGCTGACGGTAAAAAGAATCGGGCTGAAAAATGTTCCCAAAACGGTTGCGGTTTTCAGGCAGAGCAAGGTCTTGTCCCCGGAACAGGCATGCGACGGACCGGCCGTGGAGAATATCGCTTTGGGGAAATTCGTGTCCGGTATTCCGTTCTATGTCTTTGAAAACCGTCAGGGCACTTTGCTTCCCGACAATCTGGAGCAGATGCAGAAAACGTTTCCTCCGGAAAGCCCTTTTTACGGGGTATGCACGTATGTGGAGATTGCCGCCGCATACGAGTCTCCGCGGAAGAAAGGGGAGATCCTTTACCGTTTTTATCCGGGTACCGATATGGTATCCAATTTCGATGTGATCCGGAACATGCAACAGGATATAACGGTATTCTTTAAAAGAGATGGAGCTGTGGAGGAAAATACCTGGAGGGTCGATAACAGCCGGATCAGGGACTTGGTGACTTCCATTACGCTCGACCCGTTTTTCTGCAAATTCACTTCCTTAGGGGATTCCCGGAAGATAGGAGTGGAGATATTGCCCCCGACGGCGGATAACCGGGAATTGGTTTGGTCCAGTTCCGATTCTTCCGTAGCCCGTGTCAGTCCGGACGGGATTGTAATGTCCGTGGGCGACGGAAGCTGTACCGTTACGGCAAGAACTACGGATGGGACGGATATATCGGCCGATTGTCGGGTGGAAGTAGATAGCAAGGTATATGTGACCGATATAAAGGTCGTGCCAGCTGAATTGAGCCTTTTTGAAGGGGAAACCGGACAGTTGGAAGCCGTCGTGGAGCCGGCCGGCGCTTCGGAGCCCGGAGTGCAGTGGTCCGCATCTGAACCGGGAACGGCTTCGGTAGACCGTAACGGCAAGGTGACGGCGATTGTCGCAGGCGAATGTATAGTTACTGCCACCAGTGTGGATGACGAAACGAAAGAAGCCGTATGCCGGGTAATGGTGCATGCTAAGGAATTGACTGTGGAACCGCTTTCGAAGACATTATATGAAGGGGAAAAATTCGTTTTGAAATATTCGACCCGTCCGCAGGCTCCGGCGGTGTTCACCAGTTCCGATACATCGGTCGCCGTTGTGTCCGATAAAGGGGAAATAACGGCCTTGAAGGCCGGAAAGGCGGATATAAAAGTTTCTGCAAACGGCAAAGAAGCCATTTGCCGAGTCACTGTGGAGGTACCCAAGATATCTTTCCCGACAGCGGGCCGCATTATGTATGAAGGGGAAACGGTCATGGTGCCTTACTCCGTTCTGGTACCTTCCGATGTAATTCCTCAGGTAATGGCCTCAAACGAAAAGGCGGAAGTGACGGAAATTACCTCTGCCGGGATTACTGTCCGGGCGAAATCTCCGGGTAGCTGCCGGATTACGGCACAGGTAGGACGCGTACAGGCTACCTACGACCTGGATATCCGCGAACTGAAAATCGTGTTTGAGGAAGAAATTTTGGAAGTCTATCAGAATTTCAGAAAAGAGATTTCCTATACGGTTTATCCTGAGCATGCCCGAGTGCTGGCGGTCGATTTTTCCGTGAGCGACGCCACTGACATGAAATATATCAGGATTCTTCCGGAAAGCGGTCGGGTAGAGGGTACGGAAGTTTCCGATTCGGAGCATCCCCTGCATTCGATAACGGCTACGTTCAGGGATTTCCCGTCCAAGAAGTTTGTCGTTTTCTGTAAAGTAAAAGCGAACCGGGTTTTGAAAGATACGTTGAAGTTGGTGGCGAACAGGGCGTTGTCCCGCTATTACAACGATCCGTTATCCCTGTCGGAAGATGCATTCGTATTGGATACCGATCCGAATGCGAATCCCGTCTGGACGATCGACCGTCGGGACGGAATTATATTCGATGAAAACGGAAGGGCCGCTTTGAAGGAGAATAAGACCGAAGCCAACGGGTTATATAATGTTACTTTATCCATCCAGGGGGAGAACGGCACTATGATGGTCTGGGACGCTTTGAAACTGATCGTATATGAGGAACTGAATATCTATTCATTGCTTGTCCAGCAACAAACAGGGATGAGCGGCGATGAATGGGTTTACGATGAGTGGAGGGAATCGACCGTATCCCCCAATCCGCTCAGTCCGTTTTGGAAGAAAGTCGGATGGGTCTTTCCGGATAGAATTGTCATACCGCCTTGGGGAGAAATCATAAACGGGGAAACTTTAGTCGTTTCGGATGTAAGCGTCGCTTATTATCCTGTGGATGCTTCCGGGATTTACTCGCCTGCTTCCATTGAATTGCTGGATTGGAACCGGTGGACTGAAAATGTCGGACATGGTTATTATTATTACATTACTTCTTATCCGCTTTATCAGGCTACGGAGGCTTACTGGAGGATATTCTATCCGGAAGGATAAAAACGGATTCGGGAATTCAAGCAGGAAAAGGCTTCTGAATAGGATCTTGTACGGCCCGCAGGCTAAATAAAAGAAAATTTGGCGGAAACAAACAAAATTCCTACTTTTGCCCACCCGAAACGTTTAAGATTCGCTAGCTCAGCAGGTAGAGCACAACACTTTTAATGTTGGGGTCCTGGGTTCGAGCCCCAGGCGGATCACCAGAGAGAAAAGCCAAAAGGCGGCAACAAAAAGACAAGTCCTGCAAAATCAATATTTTGTGGGACTTTTTTATTATCTTTTGGTTACCGTGTGATGCTTGACTTGCATTTAGCGGAACTTTATCAAGTGGAGACACGAGCTTTGAAGCAGGCGGTAAAACGTAACATAGACCGTTTCCCCAGTGATTTCATGTTTGAGTTGAGCAAAGACGAGTGGTCGGGACTTATCACAATTTGTGATAAGTTCCCCGACAACATTCGTCATACGCCTACCCCGCCAATGGCTTTCACCGAACAGGGCGTAGCCATGCTTTCTTCGGTTCTCCGTTCCAAGGTAGCCATAGAGGTAAACATTTCCATCATGCGGGCATTTGTCCTTATGCGTCAGATGGTCGCAGGGTATGAAGAACTGCTAAAACGCATAGAGGAACTGGAAGTAAGCACCGATGCGCAGTTCAACGACATCTATCAGGCACTGACCCAGCTTTTGAGCCAGTCCCAAGAGCAAAAGCAACGCCGCAGAATCGGATTCGTTACCTATGACAAGCCGGAAACAGACAGGTAACGGTTTTGGTAATACCTTATCCGGCAGAATTGGAACCATCACTGAAGCGGGAATTGCACGCTATTTTTTTTACCTGTTTTACTCAATATCTACATTCTATTGGATAAAAAACATACTATTTTATCCAGTACAGTGAATTTATTGGACAAAAATGACTATTTTTGCACTCTAATACGATGCGAAATGAAAAATATAATCCTCAATCAAAGGACTGAGCGTGATGAGTTGATGGCTCGTCCATATCAGCAACGGGATACAAGATATAATTTTGATGAATTACTTGTCAATCCGCTAATCAAATTGATTACGGGGCCTCGTCGTGTCGGTAAGTCTGTGTTTGCATTGCTTATGTTGCAAGGGAAGAACTTTGCATATCTTAATTTTGATGACAATCTTCTGCTTGAAAACTGGGATGAGGATTTGGTAATGAAGATGCTTGATGATGTCTATCCGGACTATGAATACTTGTTGCTTGATGAAATACAGAATTTACCTGATTGGGATTTATGGGTCAATAAGCTATATCGCCGAGGCAAGAATTTGATTATAACAGGAAGTAATGCCAAAATGTTGAGTAGTGAAATGGCAACGGTATTGACAGGTCGCTATCTCCAGATTGAGATGCTCCCTTTCAGTCTTGAGGAAACGATGCGTTGGAAAAATATCAATCCCAATCTTCAGGAGCAGTCGGCACAGGCAATCGTGATTGCCGATGATTATATGCGTAACGGTGGCTATCCTGAAACCATCCAATCACGAAGTATCACTAAAAGCTATCTATCGACCTTATTCGATTCCATCCTATTAAAAGACGTCGCTAAACGCCACAAGGTGAGGAATACCACAGATTTGTATAATCTTGCCACTTATCTGCTCTCCAACTTCTGTAATCCTATCTCTGCTAATGACCTTGCTGCGGAATTGGGATTGTCGAGCGTAACAACTACAAAAAAGTTCTGCAACTATCTGGCAGAACCTTATCTGTTCTTCTATCTTCCGCGTTTCAACAACAAGATGAAGCTGATGAAGAAAGCACCGAGTAAGGTATACGTTGTTGATAACGGTTTTGTGCAAAGTACGGCATTCAACCTTAGTGAAAATCTCGGCAGGCTGTTGGAGAACCAAGTGTTTGTGGAGTTGCTGCGTCGCGGATACATTCCAGGCAAAACACTGTTCTACTATCAGACACGTAACGATAAAGAAATTGATTTCGTCACCAGAAAAGGGACCAAGGTAGAGCAACTTATCCAAGTGTGCTACGATATCTCCTCTGAGAAAACACGTAAACGTGAAATGGATGCTCTCGTTGAAGCAGCCGAAGAACTCTACTGCGATAACCTCCTTGTCATCACCAACTCGCAAAAAGAAAAAATCGAGTGGAAAAGCAAGGAAATAACCATTCTGAAAGTATTTGATTTTTAGTATAGATTCCCGATAGAAGAACAATCACCTTCTTCCTCTGTGCTTGGATCGTAGCGGGACGAAAGGGGAGGGCGGAAATTGCCAACTCAAAAGACGGCTCAAATCTTGGGGAAATGGCGGAATCCTACAAAATAAATTTCGGGGAAATGGCGGATTTTGATGTTTTGAATTTGCGGGGGACTGAAAATACTTTATTTTTGCATCATAAACAGTAGTTGAAATTATGGAAAAGAGAGTCTTCAAAAGAAAAATATACGACAGAATTCTTCAATGGAAGCAAGAATCTAATGGAGAGAGTGCCTTGATGATACAAGGCGCAAGGCGTATTGGCAAATCGACAATTGCTGAAGAATTTGCAAAAAGAGAATACTCATCGTATTTGATTATTGATTTCAATAAGGCTTCTGCGACTATCAAATCGCTGTTCGATGATTTGATGGACTTGGACTTTATATTCCTTCAATTGCAGACTATCTATAATGTCGTTTTGGAAGAACGTAAATCAGTAATCATCTTTGATGAAGTGCAGAAATGCCCTAATGCAAGACAGGCAATCAAATACCTTGTACAAGATGGCAGATATGACTACATAGAAACAGGCTCACTCATTAGTATCAAACAAAATACAAAGGGAATAACAATTCCAAGCGAGGAAGAACAGATTGACATGTATCCTATGGACTTTGAGGAGTTCCGTTGGGCATTAGGCGACAATGTTTCCATTCCATTAATTAAGACATTCTACGAAAAACGGATACCTTTAGGAGCGGCACATCGTACAAAACAAAGAGACTTAAGACTTTATATGCTTGTCGGAGGAATGCCACAGGCTGTAAATGAATATCTCGATACGAACAATCTCGCAAAGGTGGATGCTGTGAAGCGAAGAATCATTAAGTTGTATGCAGATGACTTTTTAAAGATTGATGCAACTGGCAGACTAAGCAAGCTGTTTATGGCGATTCCTGCCCAACTGAGTAAAAACTCATCCCGCTATTATACCAATGCGGTTGTCGGGAAATTAGAGGATAGTACAGAAGGGGAGATGCTCATCAATCTTGAAGACAGTAAAGCCGTCCTTGTATCATATCACTCGAATGATCCAAATGTGGGAATGTCATTTACGCAAGATATATCAAAATATAAACTCTTTGTTGCAGATACTGGATTGTTCGTAACAATGGTGTTTTGGGATAAGGATTTTGCTGAGAATGTCATCTATCAAAAGGTATTGGCAGATAAGCTGGAGGCTAATCTCGGTTATATATATGAGAATCTTGTGGCCCAGATGCTTACAGCGGCAGGCAATAAGTTGTTTTACTACACATTCGAGAAGGATGAGAAACACTCCTACGAGGTGGATTTCTTGTTGTCGCGAGGTAATAAGATTTGCCCGATTGAAGTGAAATCATCGGGATACAAGACTCATGCATCGCTTGATGCTTTTAGAGCCAAATACTCTGCAAGAATTAAGAATAGTTATCTGCTATACACCAAAGATCTTAAGATTGGAGATAATGAGTTAATGTATATACCTTTCTATATGACAGGGATGATTTAGTTGTTACATTTGCGTCCGCTTGGCACCCTGAGCTGAGCAGTTTAATGCAACTGCACGCCTTATTTTATCTCATAAGATTCAACGAAATTCAGAAAACCGCAAGCCCTTGCCGTATGAAATGACAACTGGTCAAACAATTGATGAGTTTTCAGTTGTTCAATAGCCGTTGATGCATCAAGCACGCCGGTTTCATACAATGAAATCGTCGCATACAACTTGTCATTTGCGACCGGACCCATTATAATATCATAATCGTGCGAAGTGCCTCCTTTGCGATTGCTTACTACAAAATCCAGCCATTCGACCGTCGCTCCGTTGAAATGCCTCGTGTTATATTGGGTACTATCCAGCAATTTTTCATCAAACTCAAAGACAGAAACAACGGCACGGACATTTTCATTATTGCCTTCCCTGTTCTTCTTTATCTGCGCCCATTTTTCCGCTTGTTCACGGCTGGTCGTTGTATAAAAGCCCTTGCCGAAATCTGTTTTAGGCCGACTTCGGGAAATCGCAGGTTTGCGAACAGTCATTGTTGAACCATGATACAAACGCATAAGCTATCTCCGTCTCTTTATATACACATCTATTTCATGCAGAATATATTCCGTTCCCTGAGAATGCAATACTTCAAAATTGTCCCTCAAAAATTTATCAATGCCCAATCTGATGAACATGGCCAACACTCCGGCAGACGGGAGATTGTCACGCAGACGATATTGCTCAACGCAAAAAACCAAAAACTGCAATTCTGATTTATGGAATCCCTGTTTCTTGCCGTAAAGTTTCTCCTCTTCGAGCAAATCATAAAGTCGTGTACCACTGTAATACCATAGCTTCTGCTCGGGGTCAGAAAGGTCGCGATACAGTTCAGAGTTGTATAGATAGAACAAAGCATCATCCACAGAGAGCCTTTTTTTCTCTGCAATAATCTCCGCCAGTTCCAGAACTTTGAACGGAAGAATAGCTATCTCTGTCGTTTGCTTCATATACCCACGCGGACAAACCATGCACTAATAATGCAAAAATAACAATTTTTAGGTAGCATAGGAGATGTACCGGAAAAATTTAGGGCAAACATCATTAAAAATCGCAGATTTTCTGCTCGTTTTTAGGATGTGTTATTGTTTGCTAATTATTTCCCGATAAAGCACCAGCCCTTTGGTTGTCAGAAGATATTTCTGGCGTGAATGGCGAGGGGAATCGGGGTACAGCAAACGTACATAACCTTTGGATATGGACGGTTTCAAGTAGAGATTAAGGAAGTTGTCGCGTCCTTTCAATCCAAGTGCTTCCATTATCTGTTTTACAGACATTTGCTGTTCACCAAGCGTTCGCACCAATTTTTCAATATTCGGGTTGTTTGTATGCCGCTTGTCCTGCAATGTATCATCAGTCGCCTCGCACTTGTCCTGCACTTGTCCTGCGCTTGTCCTGTCTGCAAGATTCGGTTGGACTTTCCATTCCTCCGCCGGATTTATATGCAGATAACGATTGCGCAAATCCCATCTTTCTCCCAACAGCAGATTGCGGAAGAATCGCTCCAAATAAACAGGAGTATAGTCTATGCCTTTCAACGCGTTCTTGTAGTTTGCGCGCACCAATGCATTTCGAAAGTACCACGAGTGTTTTGCAAACATATCATTGGTGATGTCAAATCCAATGGAGCGGAGATACTGAATCGTGAATACCGCCGTCGTGCGGGTGTTTCCTTCCCCAAACGCATGAATCTGCCAAAGACCCGATACGAAACGGGTAATGTGGGAAATCATGGCATCGGCGGTAATGCCTTTATAGCTGAAATTGCGCTCTTGTTCAATGTCATAATCTAACGCCCTATGCAAATCCTCCCAGTTCAGATAGTTTACCGTCTCATTCTCCAGCACCCACTCTTTTTTCGTGATATTGTAGTCCCGAACTCTACCTGCATGCTTGAATATGCCGGCAAAGATTCGGCGATGTAGCGCAATGTATCCTTGGGCGCTAAAATCAAGTGTATGATTTGACAGGATTTTGGATATATTCGCTGATACCCCGTCAGCCTCTCGTTTCTCATCATCAGGCTCCCGATAGGATTTTGACCGGTAATAAGTCTTTATGAGTTCACGAACTTCATCAATATCAATTTCTCCCTCAATATGCCTTTTGGCTGTTTTATTGAGGTAGTCGGATGTTGTAAGCCCGTCAACAGCCTGCAGACCTATGGCAGTCTGCCAGATATACGCCTTTTCTCTTTTCTCCGGCTCTCCCTGACGGATATATTCGTCAAAATCGGTTATTGTTTTTCTATCTTTATTCATACACTACTCTCTTACGGCTAATTAAACTGAGAGTCAATTATGGCATAACACATTGTACGTCATGAGTGGGTATTTCTTCAAAGAATGGGTTCATACAATGAGTATTTACTGAGTTACAAAAACTCGCCAGCTCCCATCTTTCTCTCCGCGCTCCACATATTTCTTGGAAATCAATTGATCCAACAATTTCTGTATGGCGGTTATACTGATGCCGGTTTCCTCTTTCATATCTGCCAGCGTCAATACAGGTTGAGTTTGCATCGCGTGCAGTATCTTTGTGTAATTTGGCGTTCGGAATGCAATCCGCTCTCCATCATACCACCATACATTTTCATTCTTGTCGCTTACAAACAATACGTCGTTATATATCTCTGTCGCCACCAAATCATTGAAATATTTCAAGAAAGGACGAATATCCTTGATGTCTGCAGCCGCACCATCGCTTGGTACCGGACCTACTGTAATGTCAGTCCGATGCAAAGCCTCCAAATATGCACTTTTTTTGCGACTGCGGACAACTATCATCGGATATCCGTGGCGGGTCAGGATGTAATTCACCATCAATCGGGCAATGCGACCGTTGCCATCCTCGAAAGGATGAATGCGTATATACCGATAATGAAACAGCGCAGCAAGCTCCACAGGAGAGAGTTTCCCCTCTTGTTCGGCGGTATTATACCAATCTACCAAATCACTCATCAACCCTGGGGTTTCCTCCGGTGAGGCATACTCGAACCGGTCTCCATATCGTGTAATAACGCTATTTGGACGCGTCTTATAGTGTCCGGCGTGTATCACATAACTTGTCTGCATACCATCCGGCAAATCACGATACACAGTGTAATCCTCTCGCAATATGGTTTTGTGCAATGTCCGGATAAAACTTTGCGTCAAAGGCGTCCCTTTCAGTATAGCCTCTTCGGTCATCATTCGCAAGCCGACATTGCTTGCAGTCATCTCCTGTACGTCACGCACATCGGCCTCACCAATCACTTTCCCGAAAAGTAGCAGGATTTCTGTCTGTCCATAGGTCAATGTATTACCCTCAATGTGGTTACTGTTATAATTAAAGTCTACAGTAAATCGGCGGTTAAGCCTTTCCCGATCCTTCTCCGACAGAGGCTGCAGTTCCTGCCATGCTGTCAACGCCTTCTTTAGATTCAGATACTTCATCCGGATTCATGTTTGCAATCAATATGCAAATATACAAAAGAATACTTAAAAAGGTTGTAGAGATATAACCTTTTTCGAATCATTTATCAGGAAAATGATTCCAACGTCGCAGGTTTCAGTGAAGATATGGATTTTACGCTATTGAAAGAAAACCGATCTTTTGACTTTGAGCAATATTTCCAGCCCATCATAGACCAGTTCTCCGTTGTCGGACGAAATGTGGAGATTAAAAAGAAAGACAAGAGGAATTTTGGCAAGGTTGAGTCTGCATTTCTGAAAGACAACACAGACGTTTATGACACGTTATGTTGAGCTTCCCGATTTGTTTGCCGGAAAGATGCACGCCTTCGTATTCCGGGTATGGAAGTCACGCGTAAAAGGGCGTGATTAGTATGACTTTGAATGGTATGTAAGAAATGGCATTGAACTTGATTTCCGGCATCTTCAGGAAAGAATACGTCAGTTTAACGGCTGGGAGATGCTCTTGAACGAATTTGTGAATGAATTGAAAAAACGTCTTGCCACCACTGAGATCAATCAGGTGAAAGCTGATGTACTGCCCTTTCTCAACAATTCTCGGGAATTGGGGATATGGTCCAATGACTATTTCTTATAGTGCGACCATGTTAATATTCTCCACGGTGTGGAGAATATTTCCGGAAAGGTCAGATAAAACAGACGGAACTCTGCCGTAAAACAGTTCGATGACTTCCGTGCAATCAGCGCATTGTATAGAGATGCGACCCGATGAATCCGGCACCGCCAGTGATGAGAATATTACGCCTAGTACTCATGTTCCTTCAAATTTTGCAGACACTTTTTGAGTGAATCGGTCCAATAGGGGATGCGGATGCCGAACGTCGTTTTGATCTTCGTCTTGTCCAGCACCGAGTAGGCCGGACGTTTCACCTTCGAGGAAAACTCATCGGAATGACAGGGAAGAATGTCACATGACGTATGACCTGCCAGTTCGGCGATCGTTTTAGTGAAATCGTACCACGAGCATACGCCTTCGTTCGAGTAGTGGTAGATGCCTTCGTTGCCCGTGTATTTGCGGCTCTCGACCATTTCAAAAATCGTTTCAGCGAGGTCTCGTGCATAGGTTGGCGTCCCAGTCTGGTCGAAAACGACTTTAAGTTCGGGTTGTGTGGCCGTGAGGTTGAGCATCGTCTTGACAAAATTCTTTCCGAATTCGGAGTAAAGCCATGCCGTGCGGAGGATGATATGGTGGCAGCCGATGCGGGCGATGGCTTGTTCACCATGGAGTTTCGTTTCACCGTAGACTCCCGCAGGCTCCCCCAGCCGGTCTTCCTTGCAGGGGGTATTGTACAGACCTCCTCCGAATACGTAGTCTGTTGAAACGTGAATGAGCCAGCCATCATGTCGTTTCATGACTGCGGCCAGATATGCTACTGCTGTGGCATTGATCCGTTCAGCCTGCTCGCGGTCGTCCTCGGCCTTGTCAACATTCGTATAGGCCGCACAGTTGATGATGATTCCGATGCTGTTCGTTGTGACCATCCTCTCGATGGCTGAACATCGGTAATATCCCGTTCAGCGACATCCGTAAAGATATAGGGTCGGCACTCTGGCGACGACTAAGCGCAAAGTGCTGCCCAACTGTCCGTTGGATCCCGTAACAAGGATATTCATGTTCAGTAGAGATTTTCGTTATAGTCGAACAACCACACATCGGCATCGTTGAGATACGGGTGGTGATTATCCTTTCCCGACAGCACAACTTTGTCTGCCGGAATACGCCAATCAATGGCCAGCGTGGGGTCGTTCCATGCCAATGCGCCCTCGGATTGCGGGGCGTAGTAGTTGTCGCACTTGTATTGAAATATGGCTTCCTCCGAGAGAACCGAGAATCCGTGGGCGCAACCTCGTGGCAGAAAGAATTGCCGGTGGTTCTCGCCCGTCAGTTCCACGGCGATGTGCCGACCGAATGTGGGTGAACCGCGCCGGATGTCGACGGCGATGTCGAGTACCCGTCCGGAAATCACCCGCACCAACTTGGCTTGGGCGTGCGGCGGTTTCTGGAAATGCAACCCCCGCACTACGCCGTAGGAGGATTTCGATTCGTTGTCCTGTACGAAACGGATAGGGGCGACCTCTGCCTCGAACTCCCGCTGGGAAAAGCTCTCGAAGAAATAGCCTCGCGCATCGCAGAAAAGGCGCGGTTCAATGATGACTACGCCTTCTATGTCCGTCTTGATGATCTTCATATTGTCAGTCCAGATTTTCCTGCCCCGTGCAGTCTATTTCAGCAATGACTTTCAGCAGGTATTGGCCATATGGATTCTTCAGCATGGGCTGAGCCAGTTCGCGCATCTTCTCGCGGGTAATCCAACCCTTGCGGTAGGCGATGCCCTCCAAACAGGCTACTTTCAGCCCTTGCCGTTTTTCGATGACCTCGATATAGGTTGAGGCTTCCGACAGCGAATCGTGCGTACCCGTGTCTAACCACGCGAAGCCACGGCCCAATGTACACACCTTCAATTCGCGGTCGGCGAGGAATTGCTGATTGACACTCGTGATTTCCAACTCCCCACGCGCCGAGGGCTTGATGGATTTGGCCACCTTGACGACCTTGTTCGGGTAGAAATAGAGTCCTCCGACAGCATAATTGGATTTCGGACAGGCGGGTTTTTCCTCAATGGAGAGGCAGTTACCGACCGCATCGAACTCCGCAACGCCATAGCGCTCCGGGTCGTTGACCCAATAGCCGAAAATCGTGGCCTTGCGCTCCTCTTCGACTGTGCGAACCGCTTCGTGGAGCAAAGCGGAAAAGCCGCTGCCATGGAAAATGTTATCCCCTAAAACGAGGCACACATCGTCATTACCAATGAACTCCTCACCAATGAGAAAGGCCTGCGCCAGTCCGTCGGGCGAGAGTTGTGTAGCGTAGTGTAACTTTAATCCGAAATCGGAGCCGTCGCCGAAGATCCGTTTGAAATTAGGCAGATCCTGCGGAGTGGAGATAATGAGAATTTCGCGGATGTCCGCGAGCATCAGCACCGAGAGCGGATAGTATATCATCGGCTTGTCGAAAACCGGCAACAATTGTTTAGACACGCCTTTCGTTATCGGGTATAGCCGCGTGCCGGAGCCGCCCGCCAAAATGATTCCTTTCATGAAATTTTATAAATATGCGTTGGTTGAATTAAAATAGAGTATACTTAATCTGGCCGATGGACGATAATCGATGAAATTGAAATATATGTTAGTGGTCAATTTAGGGCGTCCAACAGTATACACTCGTCGAGAGACGTTTGCCCATGTTGTGTTTCCCCTGTTGTTTTTCTGATTTTTTATCGTGTCAAGGCCGGCAGGTATTCCTTGTAGGTATCCGACCCCAGAACCTCGCACCGGAAGAAGTCTCCGAAGAAGTTCCAGACCGACTTGCCGC
>CANRID010000023.1 GCA_947630665.1 uncultured Bacteroidales bacterium
ATGGGTGGATTTCTAATCAAAAGAACATTTCTCTTCAGTCTGTAGCACTTCGTGAGGGAAGTTGCGGATTTGAGGATATATCTTAATTCGTTACGATCAGTAATATAAGTCATCGCTCCGGAGCGAAACCAATTTCCCCACTACAAAAAATGTACAAATCCAGCAAATGACAATTCCCAGAAGTACCGTGCCGCCCAATACGATCAAAAGGATCTCCATATCGAAAATCGAAAAGAGCCTGGCGAATTCGTTTTTTACGAAAAACAAAATACCTACCAGCCCCGCGGCCGCCAGCAGACCGGCCAGCAGACCCTGGAAAACCGCCCGAGTCAGAAAAGGAGCGCGGATAAAAGCCCGCGTCGCCCCTACCAAGCGCATGGTATAAATGGAAAACCGCTTGGAATAAATATTCAGCCGCACGGTATTATTGATCAGGACAAACGAGACGAACAGCATCAAGAGAATAAATATCATCAGGATAACGCCCACCCGCTCCATATTCCTGTTAATAATCTCTATCAGGGAAGCCTGATAGGTCACTTCATCTATCGGCGGCATTTCCGAGAGCTTTTTTTCGGCCGCCTGAATACTGTCTATGGAAAAATAGGCCGCCTTCAACTGGATTTCGATGGAAATGGGAATAGGATTGGTTTCGAACACCTCCAAGAAATCCTCCCCCAGCATATCCTTCATTTCTCTGATACCCTGTTCTTTTGAAATATACTGGGTTCCCTTTACAAAAGGCATCCCTAACAGGGTTTTCTCGAATTTCAGGGCCTCGGCCTCCGTTACGTTCTCTTTCAGGATGGCGGAAATACGGATATTCTCCTTAAAATAATCGGAAACTGAACGGGCATTGATGGCGATCAGGCCGAAAATACCTACCAGCAGCAATACCAGACTGATACTGATAATGGACGAAAGATAGGAATGCACAAGCCTGCGGGCGATAATATTTTTTTCTTTCCTGTTCATAAAACCAAAGTTCAAAGATATACAAAATTCGGATATTAAATTCTTTAAATATTTTTTTCTATCTTTGTGTGAAATTCTTTATTTTTATGAACGAGCCTAAGAGAGTATTATTCGTAAATTCGGAAATTTTCCCGTACCTGCCTGAAACCGCCGTTTCCACGGTAGGACGTTTTTTGCCCCAGGGTATCCAGGAAAAGGGAAAAGAAATCCGCTCATTCATGCCGCGGTACGGCAACATAAATGAACGGCGCAACCAGTTGCATGAAGTAATACGTCTGTCGGGAATGAATCTTGTGGTGAATGAAATCGATAGGCCTTTGATAATTAAAGTGGCTTCCATTTCGGCGGCCAGAATGCAAGTATATTTTATAGATAACGACGATTATTTTCACAGGAAATTCATATACAGGGATCAGGACGAAGCGTTTTTCGAAGATAACGATGAACGGGCGATCTTTTTTGCCCGCGGAGTACTCGAAACGGTAAAGAAGCTCCGGTGGAAACCGGACATCATCCATTGCCAGGGCTGGATTTCCCATATCCTTCCGCTTTATTTGAAAAAGGCATACAAGGAGGATCCCATTTTTACCGAGAGCAAACTCATCCTTTCTTTATACGATGAGATATCCGGGGAAGCATTTTCTCCGAAAATGAAATCGAAAATAATCCTGCCGGGCATAAAAAGCAAGGACATAGAAGTGCTGAATCCCGCCAATGGCATAAATCTTGCTAAATTAGCCGTTCAAAATGCCGACGGAATAATTTATGGCAGCAGGGAACTGAACCGGGAGCTGGAGGAGTTCATACAGGCATCGAAACTTCCGGTACTGCCTTTCATAGAAATAAACACTTCCGATTCGGCCTATATTAATGAATACAATCGATTTTACGACAAAATTTTAGAGGATAATGCAATTTAAGGATATATCCCGCACGCTGGTTCTATCGCTTTTGGCCATCGGTTTTTTAGCTGTTTCTTGTATCTCCGTGGACAAATCGTTAGGATCCCAATTCATACCTGATGACGAAAAATTGCAGGTTCATACCGTAACCTTTCCCCTTCCGTTAGAGTTAAAAATGGCCGACAGCCTTCAGGCCCAGTCTTATTCGACCGCTCTACTGGGAGCTTTCCGCAGCGCGGAACTCGGGGAAATCCATTTCGGTACGGCAGCGAATATTTCCCCTGTTCTCGGAGGGACGATCAAATTCGGGAAAGATCCTGTCATAAAATCCATCTATTTCGTTACGGCCATAAGCGAAACACAGGTACTGGAAGAATCCCAAAGCGGCATTCCTCAAAATATAGAAGTGTACCGCATGATGAAAGTCATCGACACCACCACTTTGTACAATAATTCCATTCGTCCCGGCGATTACGACCCCGTGCCGCTGAATACGGGTTCGGCCACTTTCTTCGGAGGGGATTCCATCAAGATCTATCTATCCAACGATTACGGAGCCCTGTTGCTTACAGCTACCGAAACAGAACTGGACAGTCTGGATCTTTTTATAAAAAAATTCAAGGGATTGTATCTTACCGCCTCGGCTCCCGAACAGGGACTTACGGGCGGAAGACTGAACGTGTTCTCAACCTCCGATGCCAATTTGGTTATCTCTTATAATTTCCAGCCGGAATGGGAAGCCGGACTGCCCCGTAAAGATACTACCGTTGTCTTAACTTTCGCCGGAGACGGTTATTGTCTGAATACCTCCTCATACGGATCGCAGCATCTCGAAACGGCCAACACTTCGGATATGACCGTATTGCCTGTGGAAGGAGCCGCCGGAATAAAACCGTACATAAGCATGGATGCTCTGAAAACCATGCTGGACGACTGGATGGAAAAGAATAATTACGATCCCAAGAAGATACTTCTGATCAAAGGGGAATATGTGCTGCCGTATGAAATGCCCGCCGATTATAAACAATTGGACAGTTATCCCCCTTCTCTCTACCCTGCCTACCAGGGAGAAAGTCTGACCGGAAGAATGTATTACTACCAGCCGGCCGATATTTATACTACCGATAACCCGGCCGGCAATATCGACCGCTCCGCAATGGTCTATAAAGGGGACATTTCCTTTACCCTTCAGAAAATGATCTCCAAGACCCGTCAGGAACTGGCTTCCGATACGCAATTCGCCTACGATTTCTGGTTTATGCCGAGTACCCAGACTACGGATATGTACGGTAACGTTACATTCAACATCGAATATACCTACTACAACGGGAAAATAAACGGGCCTAAAGCTGAACGCTACCCTATGCTGAATATAGTTTACACGGTACTCCAATAAAAAGAGAATAACAAAAATCAAAAAACCCGTCCGACAAGGTAAAGAAGTCGGACGGGTTTTCTATTCATGAGATATTGTGTCGGCGTCGGGATTGCCTATTTATCCCGACGCTTCCGCGAAGATCAGAACAACAGGCGGATACCTAACAACATTCCCCATGTACTGCTGGTTGTAGTGCTGTTCTTCCAGGTATTGCTGCTCTTGAATGCTTCCACACTGTTCGCATTTAAAATATAGCTGATGGAATTATCCGCATTCAAACCGGTTTTCTGACTCCATCCCCCTTTTGAATCGGAGTCGAAACTCTTCGCCTGTGTCAGCGGACGGATACGATCGTAGCTCTGGGAACCCATAGTCTGATAAACGCCCCAGTCTTTGCATAACAGATTTCCTACATTCAGGATATCCAGACTGATCTGGAGGGTATATCTGCGGTCCGAACCGAAATTAGTATAAACATCTTGCAGGAATTTAAAATCCCAGCGATTGTACCAAGGTTCAACATATCCGAAACGCTGGGCATATTTGCCTTTGTTTTTCTTTAAATACGGATTGGTATTTACGAACTCCCAGAAAGCATCCTGCTGGGCCTGTGCGGTCATCATCACCTCGCCCGTCTTGGTGTTAATGGCGTCTATGAACTGGACTTCATCCTTGCTTTTAGGAATATACATCAGGTCGGAAGCGTTCCGGTCGCCGTTCATATCGTTGGAATAGGCGAAAGTGGCTCTGCCCTGCGCCGCCCCCGAATAATAAAGAGAGAATGTACTGGCCAGATGTTTTGCATATTCGATACGGTAAGAAATATTCCCGACCACTCTGTGCGGAACCGAGAAATCAGACCAGCTCAATTCAGGATTATTCAGATAGGAAACCACGGTGTTGGAGCTCCATGCGGAGGAAGCGGTAGAACCCGGATTAGAGGATACGTCTTTAGCAACGGTATAGGTATAGGCGACCATACCGGAAAGTCCCTTTGTAAAGTTTTTGGTCAACTGGGCCGTAAGGGAATTCTGAAATCCGCGGCTTGAGTTGGCCAGCACCATGGCGGTACTGATATTCGAATGAATTTTGGTATCGCCTCCCCAGTAAGGACGGTTGTCCGCACCATTGATATAGGTGGTAGGATAAGGCATATTCACGTTTTTCTGAATCACGGCATTGATATCTTTCGACAACAGGTATTCCAAAGTCAGCACCATATTCCACGGGAGTTCGAAATCGAATGCAAGATTGGTTCTCCATACCTGAGGCATTTTGAAGTCTTTGGATACTTCGCAGACATTGGAACCGCTCGGAAGGATCCCCGGCTGCTGAGGGAACAACTCCGGATGATTGGCGATCTGCTGTTTATAATCCGGATTGAACTTGAGATTCTGCAGAACGCCCCTATCGGTTATAACCGTTTCAGGAGACTGGAAAGTTCCGGAAGAAGCCGGCTGGTTGGTGAACCATACGAACGGAAGCAATCCGGTAAAGATACCCGTACCTCCGCGCATCTGGATACTTCTGTCGCCTTTGATATCCCAGTTGAATCCGATTCTCGGAGAAACCTGAATCCTGGCCTTAGGCCAACTTGCCAAATCCATCTTATACGGATCCACAGCCGTTACGTCTCCCCCTACAACCGGATGATCCCAGTTATACCCGTAAAGATACTCGGTAAAATCTTCGGGAACTTTGCCATTCATGATTTTGCCCGGTCCGCTTACCTCATTATGATAAATCGGCAGCTCGGCGCGTAAACCGTACGTGAGTTTGAATTTTTTGTTGGGAGTCCATTCGTCCTGAACATACAGGGCTGCCTGGCCGAAGCCCAGTTCGGCACCCGGCGCATCATTGCCCGCAAAACCGTATGTGGCCGCGAATGCGTTAGGCGTTCCGTTATTCATAAAGTCTTCCATCGAATCATACCTATAATAACTGGTAGCTTCCCTCATATACGCATTGAAGAAATACATATAGTCATAGGAGGCGCCGACTGTCAGCGTATGCTTGTTCAGATTGATGGACAGATTATCCGACACCGAGAGCGTATTGTTCTTTACATCGTTATTATATGTGAACAATTCATATCCGAATGACATATACTGGTCGCCGTCCTTATAGATATCGACAAACGGGAAAATATCGCTGTCGCTGGTACGTTTATCCCGGACCATGGTGTAGGAAACCAAGAGTTTATTGGAGATCTTGGCTCCGAATGTGCTGTTCAGCTCTCCGGTGATGCTCCTGACGGTATTCTCGAAGCCGTACCAGGAATTCTGGAAAGAGACGGATTTTTCGGAGCTGCGTCCCGAGCCGCGCGGATTAGGAGCGGAATTGGAGTTGGTCAACTGGTCGGATGTTCCTTTTACATCGTTATAACGTAAAGTCAATTTATGATTCTTGTTGATATTCCAGTCGATCCTGGCTAAGATTTTATAGTTGTCGGAAGCAAAATTCCGGAAATTCTGATAAGCGCCCGGGTTATAGTTATAAGTGCTCTGCAAAAATTTGGACATGGTTTCCAAATCGGATACGGTAGTACGGGAGATTCTGCGTTCTACATTGAAGACGCCGTCGGTACTCGGTTCCCATGCACCGCTCGGAGTGGTCTGTTTTTCATATTCCCCGCTCAGGAAGAAAAACAATTTGTCTTTTATAATCGGACCGCCCACGCGGGCTCCATAGGTATAGGCGGATTTTTCTTTTGCGTTCTTAACGATTACGTCCCCTACTTTTTCTCCGGTAAAAGACTTCGGCCTCAAGTAGGTATAAACGGAAGCGCGGATGGTGTTGTCACCGCTCTTGGTTACCGCATTAATGGAAGCGCCGGTAAATTGGGACTGGCGGATATCGAAAGGAGCAATATTTACGGAAACTTCCTCGATAGCATCTAACGAAATAGGCTGCGCCTCACCGCCCGGCATCGGATTGGAACTCAACCCGAAGTTGTTATTGAAAGCGGCACCGTCGATGCTGATGGTATTCATACGGCCGTCGCGGCCTGCAAACGAGTTTCCGTTCGCTTGCGGAGTCATCCGGGTGAAGTCGGTGATACTGCGGCTGATAGTAGGGAGCGAATTCAATTGCCTTTCGCTGATATTGATGGAAGCGCCGTTCTTGTCAGAATTCAAAATAGGATTCACAATGCCTGCGGATACGACTATTTCATTCAACTCTATGGCTTCCTCCGATAAGGTCACATTATGTACGTAGTTGTCGCCCAGACGGAGAACCGGTCCTTCCGATTTATTGGAACCGAATCCCAGCAAGCTGACCTCGATGGAGTACGGACCGCCCACGCGCATGTTCTGAATACGGTAGTTACCCGAATTATCCGTCATGGAGTAATATTGGGTGCCGGAAGGCAGGTGAATTGCGATAACGGTAGCTCCCGGTACAGGAGTTCCGTCGTCCTCAGTAACTTTTCCGCTCATGGAAGAGGTGGTTACCTGCGCCCAGCAGACAACGGCGGCCACCATACTCAACAGAGTAAGAGAGAATAACCTAAATATTTGTTTCATATTGTTTTAAATAAGTTGGGAAAAAATTTTACGGCGCAAAAGTAGCAATTTATATACGATATATCTCAATTTTTAGCTGAAAAATTGCATGCCATGTTTTTTCACCTTATCTTTGCGGACGCAAATGTGGAAAGATTTGACTGCTTGCAACCACCTTAAAAAATGCTAAAACGATCTCTGTTCATACGATGTTGCCCCGCATCCCGCGGAGCGGCGGAATTCGGAAACAGTTTCAGCACCGGCCGGCCGTCTTATTTTCCCGACAAACCCGTACATTCACTTAAATCATTATTGAGAGATGTCATATTTATTTACATCAGAATCCGTATCGGAAGGGCATCCCGATAAAGTAGCGGATCAGATTTCAGATGCCATTCTGGATGAATTCCTAAGGCAGGACCCCGAATCCAAAGTCGCATGCGAAACCTTCGTAAGCACCGGTTTGGTCGTAGTGGGGGGAGAAGTGCGTTCGGAAGCCTATGTAGACATCCAGCAAACAGCCCGGAGAGTTATCAACAAAATAGGATATACCAAAGCGGAATATATGTTCGACGGAAATTCCTGCGGAATCCTCTCGGCTGTCCATGAACAGTCGCCCGACATCAACCGGGGCGTGGTAACGGAAAACAAAGAAGAACAGGGAGCCGGCGATCAGGGGATGATGTTCGGCTATGCCTGCACCGACACCCGGGAATATATGCCGCTGCCTTTATACCTTTCTCATCTGGCTTTGCTGGAATTGACGGAAATACGGAAAAAAACGGAACTGATGCCGTATCTGCGGCCGGATGCCAAGTCCCAGTTCACCATAGAGTATTCGGATGACAATACTCCGCTAAAAGTGCACACGATCGTCATTTCCACCCAGCACGATGAGTTCGACGACGATGCGGCCATGCAGCAACGCATCCGGAGCGATATCAAAAACATCCTGCTGCCCCGGATGATCGGGAAACTGCCGGAAGAGACCCGAAAGCTGTTCCGGGGAGATTACATCCTGCATGTCAATCCTACGGGAAAATTCGTTATCGGAGGGCCTCACGGAGATACGGGTCTGACCGGACGGAAAATTATCGTGGATACCTACGGAGGCAAAGGCGCTCACGGAGGGGGAGCCTTTTCCGGAAAAGATTCCAGCAAAGTAGATCGTTCGGCGGCTTATGCAGCCCGTTATATCGCCAAAAATTTAGTAGCGGCAGGGGTGGCCCGGGAAATGCTGGTACAATTAGCGTATGCCATAGGAGTAGCCCGGCCGGTAAGCATTTTTGTAAATACTTTCGGAACATCCACTGTCGGGAAGCCGGACGGAGAAATCGCCCGGATCATCGGAGAGATATTCGACCTGCGCCCCGCCGCGATCATTGAGAAATTCGGATTGAAAAATCCCATTTTCGAGCCTACCGCCTCTTACGGGCACATGGGACGGGAGCCCTATACCCAGGAGGTAGAAATAGTAACGGACGGAAAGCCCGTTAAAAAAGAAGTCCAGTTTTTCGGCTGGGAGAAATTAGACGCAGTGGAAAAAGTGAGGAAAGTTTTCGGGACCGTATAACGAACCGATCCGCAAACGGCGCCTCCGGAATCAATCGATTTCTTTCCGGAGTCCGGAGTGCAGAGGATTTTCCCAATGAAGTTTTTTGCCGAAACCCAAGCGGTTATCGGTAAATTTCACCTCCGTCAGTTCCAACAGCCACAAATCGCCTTTTTTCAGAAGGGCATACGGAAAACGTTTCAGATACAGAAGCCGGTATTCGTCAAAAACCGAATCGCCGGCTTTTTTCATAACGGCCCTGAATTGCAGTCCGCGGATCATCCCTATTTTTTCGGTTTCCAGCGCAACGGTTCCCGCCACCATAGCATACGACCCGGCAATTTCCGCCGGCGGAACATTTCCCAAGGCCATCCGCACATGCCGTGTTTTTTCTTCGGAAGCAATGACAAAACCCGGAAGAGAGGAAGCAAAGGCATAAAATGCACTGGCGCACCAGACATCCTTTCCGTCCGTTACCGCTAAAGTAAGTAAATGGTGTTCTTTGATAAATTCGATGATCCTCTCTTCCATATTTTCCGTTTTTAAATTTTCATCCTTTCCGCCCGGTAAATTTTACGATTCCGCCTGCAAATGTAAAAGTTTTTCCGTTGGTTCGCGTTCAAAAACAGGCCGAGAAGGAAAAGCCGGAAGGCCCGGAAATTATCGGGAAAAAACCGAAACAAAAGAGCCGGAATGAAGTAATTCAATGGGAACCCGAATAAAGACCGTAATAAAACATAGCGGCCGCCTGTTGTGCCGGATGACGGATCTTTTTTTGCCGCCCTTATGCGCGGTGTGCGGAAAAGAGCTGCTGGGGTTTGAAAAAGATCTGTGTCTGCATTGCCGGGCGGGGATTCCTTTTACCTATTTCTGGAAAACGCAGAATAATCCTGCGGAAACGGTATTTTGGGGAAAAGTCAGCATAGAAAAGGTCTATTGTCTGTTTTTCTATGTGAATAAATACAAAAAACTGGTCCATGCCGTAAAATACGGATCCCGCCTCCCGTTAGGATTCCGTCTGGGCCGGATGTTGGGATATAAGATAAAGGAAGATCCGTTTTTCGTTCCTCCCGATGCGATCGTGCCGGTTCCGCTGCATCCGAGAAAAAAAAGGAAAAGAGGATTCAACCAATCGGAAATAATCGCACGGGGCATAGCCGACATAACGGGAGGGCGCGTGGAGACCCGCTGCCTGAAAAGAAAACGGTTTACGCCCACGCAAACGCTCAAAGACCGGAATTCCCGATGGAAAAACGTGGAAAAAGCCTTTTCCGTTTCCTCCGCAAAAAAGAGAAAAGCGGAGCTAACCGGCCGGCATATCTTACTGGTAGACGATGTGCTGACCACCGGCGCTACCTTAGAGGCCTGTTGCGCGGTATTAATGAAAGAATACGGCTGTACGGTCAGCATCGCCACCTTAGCTTTTGTAGAATAGTTACAAAAGATTACCTTTGAACCCGGAATGAGCCTTATAAAACGAAAGAAAAAATGTTCGATTTTGTTAATTTTCAGCTGATCGATATCATCGACATTATCCTGGTGGGATTGCTGGTATTCCAGATATATAAATTGATAAGAGGTACCGCCGCTATCAATATCTTTCTGGGGATCATTATTATATATGTAACCTGGATTATCGTGAAAGCCCTTGGCATGAATCTCCTTTCCGCCATTATAGGGCAAGTGCTGGGAGTCGGGGTAATCGCCTTGATCGTATTGTTCCAGCAGGAGATCAGGCGGTTTTTGCTGCATTTGGGGTCCAGGTATCTCAACGGAAGGAAAGGGCGTTTCTTCGCCCATAACTTCTTCGGAAGGAAAAATACGGATATTCCGCTCGAAACCTTGGAAGAACTTACACAGGCCTGCCGCAAGTTGTCGGAAACAAGTACCGGCGCACTGATCGTATTAGCCCATACCTCCTCTCTGGAATTCGTAATCGAAACAGGCGACGTGATCGATGCCAATATAAAAAGAAGGCTGATCGAAAACATATTTTTCAAAAACACGCCCCTCCACGACGGAGCCATGATCATCGCCAATAACCGCATTATCGCCGCCCGCTGTACGCTTCCCATCAGCGAGAATCCCAATATCCCTCCGCAATTAGGCATGCGGCACCGCGCCGCGGCGGGAGTTTCCGAAGCTACGGACGCATCCGTAATAGTGGTATCGGAAGAAACGGGGAACATTTCGTTAGTCACCGACGGAGAGATCCGCAAAATGAACAGCATCGCAGAGCTGCGAATAGCCATAGAAAATTCTTACAAATAGGAAACGGAATCATTCCGGAATTTCATCGGGCACCGGACAAGGATACTCTTCAGTCCGATTCCTGGGAACCGGCTTTTTAAGAGTGAATTTCTCTTCTTCTCCGCGGATGAGCCTTTTGATATTGCTTATATGGGTAAGCCAGATGGTTACCCCGGCCACAACGCTGAAAATCTTTAAGGTAAGGGTTTCCTGGGGGTCTAACCACAACGCGAACAGCGAATTGACCAAAAAAGGGAAACAGGTAACCGCCGCAATGACGCTTACGGAAATATACCGGGTAAAAGCGAAGACGATCAGAAAAATACAAGTACAGATCAGGACAGCGAAAGGATGGATCGCCAGAAGCGTCCCGCATAAAGTCGCCACTCCTTTACCCCCTTTGAAATTATAAAATACCGGGAAAATATGTCCTAAGATGGCTGCCAGCCCGAATACGATCTGCGTGCCTACGAATGCATTCGTTTCCGGTTCCAGCGGCAACAGATATACTAAGGAAACCGCGCCCACACCTTTAAGCAAATCGAAAGCCAGCACCACCAACCCCATTTTCCATCCCAAGATCCGCTGGGTATTGTTGGCTCCGGGATTCTTACTGCCGTAGTTCCGCACGTCTATCCCGTAAAGATGACGGCCCAGCATGATGGACCCCGAAAGGGATCCGGCCAGATAGGCTGTCAGGATAAGCAATATATATCGAACCGCATCCGGTGCAATCTCCATATCGTGATAAGTATAGGTTTCGTCCCACTAAGATACTATTTTTATTTGTCATTAGGCCATCCCGAGGAAAACTTTTATCTTTGTAACCGTTATAAACGGTTCGGATTTATCAAAATATGTCCAATGGAGAATTTTAAAAAGATAGAGCAAAAGATAGGATTCGAGAAGATTAGAGAGGGACTGACTCTGAGATGCTCCACCAACTATGCACAGGAACGGGTGGCGGAAGAAAAAATTTCTGTCCATCCGCAGACCATAGAAAAAAGACTTTCGCTCACAGAGGAAATGCGCATCATCTGCCTGTTCGAAAGCTCTTTTCCCTCTACCGATTTTATAGACAGCATTCCGTTTCTGAAGCCGCTGGAAACCGCCTCGGCCGTTTTAAGCGTTGAAAATCTGAAAAAATTCCAGATTTTTCTCGAGAATCTGAAAAACCTGCTCTCCTTTTTCAAAAACTGCAAGGAAGGACGTTATCCCTTTTTACAGCAAATGGCCGCCCCCATATTGTTTTTCCCGGAAATATCCCGACGGTTAGATCTGATTTTAGATAAAAACGGAGAGATCCGGGACAACGCATCGGAAGCCTTGTTTAAAATCCGGACCGGAATAAGGGAAAAAGAGAATTCCATTTCCAGACGCATGCAATCCATACTGAAAAAAGCCCAGGCAGAAGGAATTGCGGAGGAAGACGCTTCGGTATCCATCCGGGAAGGGAGGATTCTCATTCCGGTAGCCGCCGCCAATAAAAGGAAATTGCCCGGGTTCGTATATGATGAATCGGCTTCCGGAAAAACCGTATTCATAGAGCCGATGGAGGTAGTGGAACTGAATAACCAGCTCAAAGAGTTATACTTTTCACAGCAACGGGAAATCTACCGCATCCTGCGTGAGTTTACGGATTTTCTGAGACCGTATGTTCCGGATCTGATTGAAGGCGCCCGGTTTACGGGAGAAATCGATTTTATCCGGGCCAAAGCCCAGGTAGCTCTCCAGATGGAAGCAGGCAAGCCCATTTTATCGCAGGAAAACGAGATGAAATTGGTGCGGGCAAGGCATCCGCTATTAGAGAAGGCCCTTAAGAAAGAGAAAAAGGAGATCGTACCCCTGAGCCTGACCCTGAACAAGAAAAAGCACATCCTTATCATATCGGGACCCAATGCCGGAGGGAAATCGGTTTGTCTGAAAACCGCAGGTTTGCTGCAATACATGTTCCAATGGGGGCTTCTTATACCGGCTTCCGAAATCTCGGAATTTACCGTTTTCAACGATATTTTTATAGACATAGGCGATGAACAGTCCCTCGAGAACGATCTCAGCACTTACAGTTCCCACCTGATGAACATGAAAGAATTGCTGCAAAAGGCGGATGACAAAAGTTTGGTGCTGATAGATGAGTTCGGTTCGGGTACGGAACCGGCCGCGGGAGGCGCCATTGCGGAAACCATTCTGGAAGAAATGGAAAAACGGGGAGTTTTCGGGATCGTTACTACGCACTATACCAATCTGAAAATGTATGCAGACAAAAGCAAAGGGGCCTTTAACGGAGCCATGCTGTTCGATACGGCCCGTCTGCAACCTCTCTACAAACTCGAAACCGGGCTTCCGGGCAATTCTTTCGCCTTTGAACTGGCCCGTAAAATAGGATTGCCCGAGCACATTGTCCGCATGGCGGAGGAAAAGGCCGGCGCCGGTTTCGTGGACATGGAAAAACAATTGAGAAAAATATCCCGCAACCGCCGGCAGTTGGACGAGAAGCTCACCCGGATAAAAAATACCGACAAGACCCTGGAAAACATCACTGAGCGTTATCAAAAGGAACTTGAAGATATCCAGGCGGCAAAAAAACAGATTTTACAGCAGGCCCGGGAAGAGGCCCGGGAAATTCTCAGCCAGGCCAACAAACGTATAGAAACGACTATCCGGGAAATCCGGGAAGCCCAGGCGGAAAAAGAAAAAACGCGCCGGACGCGGCAGCAATTAAAAGAATACCAACAATCTCTTATGGAAACGGAACAAAGCGAGGCCGACCGGAAGATCCAGCGGAAAATAGAACAATTGCTCCAGCGCCGGAAAAGGAAGGAGGAAAGGATGCGGAACGGCTCCGCCCGGTCTGCCGGAGGAAATACGGCTCCGAAATCGGCAAAACCCGTACCTGTAAGGGAGCTGCAAAAAGGGGACAAGGTAAGGATGAAGGACAGCGGCATGATCGGAGAGGTCATACAGACGGGAAGCGGCCGGATCAGTATTTCCATCGGGAATATCATCAGTCAAATTCCTAAGGAAAAGGCGGAGCTTATTTCCAACCGGGAATTCGCCGAAGCCGTAAAAGAGCAGGCCAAACCCGCAAGCAGCTATTCTTTGGGCATCGCTCAACGGAAACTCGATTTCAAACCCAACATAGATATCCGGGGACAACGTTTGGCGGAAGCGTTAGAGACCGTGAGCCGGTTTATAGACGATGCGCTGATGGTAGGCATGACGGAGGTGAAAATCCTGCACGGAAAAGGAAACGGCATCCTCAAGGAGGAGATCCGCAAATTCCTCAAAACCGTTCCGGGAGTGATTTCCTGTAAAGACGAGGACATCCGGTACGGAGGCTCCGGCATTACGATAGTGGAAATGGAGGCTTGACGGCCCAAATAACCGCAATTTTTTTTATATTTGCATTTCAGAGAATCAGAGTCATTAATTACGGACCAACACCCGATAAGAAAAGCCTGCCGTCATGAGATCCAACGTTTTCCTTTCCATTTTAGCTGTCGCCGTCCTTACTTCCGCTATCGTTTCCTGCCAAAAAGGACCGAAACCTGAAAATACCGCCGAGGAATTTCTGAATGCCTATCTTTCCAACGATTACGCAAAAGCCGCCTCGTTCTGTACGCCTTCCCTGTCGGGAAAATTATTGGAAGCCGTAGAGGAAATAGAGCATCTGCAGCAGAATATGAAAGACCGGATCGCAAAGACCACCAAACACCTGACCCTGAAAATAGACAATGTAGAAAAACAGGGCAACGGAGATACCCTGCTGGTCTCCTATTCCATTCATAAACCCACTCCCGACAGCACCCTCCGGCAAGGCATAGTCCAAAGCGTTCTCTCTTTGGTAAAAGAGGAGGAAAATTGGAAAGTGGCCGCGCTGAACAAACTCTGACAGCGGGAATTCCGATGACCGGGGATACGATCACCCGGCCCGTCCTTTCAGGATATCAGAACATATAACAGCATCCCGCCCAGGTATCCCAAAAAAACTTTAAGGGAAATATGTTTGAGATACCATCCGAAATTTATTTTCTCCACACCCATAGCCACAACGCCGGCGGCGGACCCGATAATCAGGAGACTTCCGCCCACACCCGCACAATACGCGAGCAACTCCCAAAAAGCGCCATCCTGCACGAAATGAGCGGCATACGTTCCAACTTGTACAATGGCCGGATCCGACAAAGGATACATTCCCATAGCCGCCGCGACTAAAGGCACATTATCTATTACGGAAGACAATATCCCGATAATGCCCGTCATCAAATAGACATTATGGAGTTTCTGATCCAGATATCCGGCCATCTGCGTAAGCAGGCCGCTTTCCTGCAAAGCGCCCACAGCCAGCAATATTCCGAAAAAAAAGAAAATAGTGGGCATATCTATTTTTTTCAAGGCAACGGCAATACGCAATTTCTGGTTTTCCCGCATATCCGTCCTCTTCCGGTAAATAATCTCGGTAAGAAGCCACAGAAATCCCAGCGCCAGCAAAACCCCCATAAAAGGAGGCAGCCCGGTCAGTGCTTTGAAGACAGGCACGAACAACAATCCGCCCACCCCTACCAGGTCTATCAAGAATTTATCCAGACGTGTAATATTAGGATAAAGTTTCTCCCCTATTTCCAGATCATCGGGGTCAGTCTTCAGCGGCCGGTTCCCCTTGATTTTCCAAGATACGAGCAAAATAGGAATGACAAGAGAAACGATGCTCGGCAGGATAAGGTGCAGCACCACCCGTTCCGCGGTGATATTTCCCTTTACCCACAACATAATGGTAGTTACATCTCCTATCGGAGACCATGCGCCTCCGCTGTTGGCGGCGATGACGATCACCGAAGCGAACCACAACCGGTCGGTGCGATCCGGCACCAACTTGGACATAATGGCGATCATGATAATGGTAGCCGTCATATTATCCAAAGTCGCGGACATGATGAATGTAAACAATCCTATCAACCACAGCAGGCGTTTTTTATTTTTCACCCCCATAAAATGCGAAACCAGGGCGAAGCCTCCGTGTAAATCCACCAGCTCCACGATGGTCATCGCTCCCAATAAAAAGAAAATAATCTCGGAAATATCTCCCAGCCGGGTCACCATTTGTTTTTCGGCCACGAACCGCAGAGATTGTTCCGCCAGGGAAAGAGAAGACAAGTTCCCCTGCACAATGAAATCGGCAAGCTCACGGGGATACAGGACAGGAACTATGGCAGGAGCGACATAAGCGTACAATATCCACAATACTACCGCCATAAACAATGCGACAGCCGCCTTATTGATCTTCAGCACATGCTCCAGGGAGATGGCCAAATATCCCACAATGAACACGATAATCATCAATTGTATCATTTTCAGAAAAATTTTATCCTTAAAAGGTCTTAAAGATATTAAAAATATCTTTTGTTCATCGTAAAAGGGAGTTTTTTATCTTTGCGGCATGAAATTTCACGATACGCATACCCACAGCCATTTTTCCCCCGATGCCCGGATGACCATGGAAGAAGGAGTCAGACAAGCCGTAAAATCCGGTCTGGCGGGAATGGCGATTACGGACCACTTAGATATAGGCACCCCCCAGCTGAAAGGAGTATTCCGGTTCGATCCGGGAGCCCAGCAGGCAGAAATAGAACGGTTGGCCGCATTGTATCCCGTAGAAATATTCAAAGGGGTGGAGATAGGGTTGCAACCCGAAACATTGCAGCCTACCCGGGAGTTTCTCTCTCCCTATCGGTTCGACTGCGTCATCGCTTCCCTTCATTTCGTCGACGGACAGGATCCTTACTACGGTGCCTATTACGAAAACAAAACCTACCGGCAGGCCTACGCAGGAGCCTTTGAACTCATGTACGATATGGTCGTAGAATACCGCGATTTCGATATCCTGGGGCATTTCGACTATATCGCCCGGTATGCACCCTATCAGGTAAGGGATATTACTTATCGGGAATTCGGAGACCTGCTCGATCCGCTTTTGCGCTTTCTCGCTACGGAAGGAAAGGCGCTGGAAGTGAATACCAACACGTACCGCGAAAGAAACGGACACGTTCCCGTCCTCGACACCCGGATTCTTCTCCGTTTCCGGGAACTGGGCGGAGAGGCTGTCAGCTTGGGATCGGACGCCCACGACACTTTCCGGATAGGAGAAAATTTCGAACGTTATAAAGATATAATTAGAAATTGCGGATTCCGGTATCTGGCATACTACAAAAACCGCCAGCCCGTATTTTATCCCATCGGCTGATCTATCATTCTATCCCGACGGATCTTGCCCGCTCCTTCCGGTTCCGGTTCCGATTCCGGTTCAATCCATTTCACATTCCGGAAGAGCAAATCACTGCGTCCCTTTTTTCCGGATCTCCTTTTTATAATACAAGCCGTCCTTCCCTTTTTTGTATTCTTTCCCTCTCCCTATCATTTTCAGATACTTTATATATTGCTGATCGGACAAGATCTTTTTAAACGCATCCAGGTTCTTCTGAATCCATTTATCCCGAACGGTCTCATAATTGCGGGCATCCTGCATGCCCGATCCGGACATACTGTCGAATTCTTCCTTCAAACCGGCATAATTATATTGCAGGACAGAATCCACATAAAAAACCTGATCGGGAGTCAGCTCCAATTCCTTCTCCATGCGGACCGCCTCTTCCGCCGCCACCTCATGCGGCTCTTTCTGTTTGGGCGGTTCCTGCGCAAAAATAACCGGAAAACCCACCCATATTAAAACAAGCGTTAAATATATCCTGCTCATATTCCGTTTATAATTAAAAAATCGTATATTTGTAATCAGCCACTAAGTTAATAAACAAAATCAAATACGACATGAATTTATTCCTTAAGAAACTGTTTTTTTCGCTCCTGCTCATGCTTTCCTATGAAATAGCGGACGCATGCACCAATCTTCTCATCACCCGCGGAGCCTCCCGCGACGGATCTGTCATGGTTACCTATGCTGCAGATTCCCACACTACATACGGAGCCTTGTATCATACCCCCGCCGGAATTTTTCCCAAGGGAAGTATCCTGAAAGTATATCAATGGGAAACCGGACGCTACATGGGAGACATCGCCCAGGTAGAAAGGACCTATTCCACTATGGGGAACATGAACGAGCATCAGCTTATCATCACCGAAACTACCTTCGGAGGCAAGTTCTCTCTGAGAGACACTACCGCAATCTTAGATTACGGTTCCCTTATATACATCACTCTCCAGCGGGCCAAAACCGCGCGGGAAGCCATCCAGGTAATGACCGACTTAGTAGCTGAATACGGCTACGCTTCCGGCGGGGAATCCTTCTCCATTGCAGACAAGGACGAAGTCTGGATTATGGAAATGGTAGGAAAAGGTGTAAAACTGAATAAAAAAGGTGAAAATATAAATAAAGGGGCCGCCTGGGTAGCCGTGAAGATTCCCGACGGATATATCTGCGCCCATGCCAACCAGTCCCGCATTACCTCGTTCCCTTTGGACGATCCTCAAAACTGCCTGTATTCCAAAGACATCATCCAATTCGCCAAAGAAGGGGGATATTATGAAGGTCCCGACAACGAATTCAGCTTCGCGGACGCCTTTGCGGAATGGGATTTTTCCGCACTCAGAGGCTGCGAAGCCCGCGTTTGGTCCGCCTTCAACATCTTGGGAGAGGGGATGATCGGAGACAAGCCGGCCGAAGCCTATCTCGATTACGCCTTAGGATCCAACCCTAAAAACAAAATGCCGCTTTTCATCCGTCCTTCCCACAAACTCACTCCTAAGGAGGTGGCCGATGTCATGCGGGATCATTTTGAAGGCACTCCTCTGGACATGACCAAAGATATCGGTGCGGGAGGATTCGAACTTCCTTACAGATGGCGTCCCATGACTTTCCAGGTGGACGGAAAAAAATACACCAATGAACGCGCCATCGCCACCCAGCAAACCGGATTCTGGTTGTTAGGACAGGCCCGGAACTGGCTGCCCGATGAAATCGGCGGAATTATCTGGTTCGGCGTGGACGATGCCGCCACTTCCTGCCTGACACCCGTATACAGCAGCTCCCTGCGCGTGCCGAACTGTTTAGCGGAAGAGAATGGCGACATGATTACCTACTCTCCTACCTCCGCCTTCTGGCTGTTCAACCGGGTAGCCCATCAGGCATACCTCCGGTACAATCTGTTGGCCCCGGAAATAAGAAAAGCGGCGGACGATCATGAAAACGGCGCCTTGCAGATTATTCCCGAGATAGACAAGGAAGCCCTCAGAATCTATAACACCAAACCCGCAGACGTAAAAGAATACCTGACCGGATGGTCGGAAAAATTTGCCGACAGGATGTTTAAAAAATGGAAAAAGTTAGATGAGTACCTGCTGGTAAAATATATCGACGGAAATGTGAAGAGACAGAATCCCGACGGATCCTTTAAAGACAATGGAAACGGCAAAGGCATTCCGGCACATCCTTCCCAGCCGGGTTATTCCGAAACATGGAAAAAAGCCGTGGTACGGGATGCGGGCGATCGTCTGCTGGTCAAGTAACACCTGAACAAATTCAGGTAAAAACAGTAATTTTGCATCAAATTACTTGTCTTATGGAAATATTGCGATGTGAAGGAACAGACAAAAGGCTGTACGATCTGGTCGCACCCCTTGTCATGAATCCGGCCGTGCTCAGACAGAACAATAACTATCCGTTCAAGACCTCTCGAAAATATATATGGTTCATCGCCATGGAGAGCGGAGATGTTGTGGGATTCATGCCCGTGAAGACCGGAGAAGGCAGGCCTCGCATTGACAATTACTACATTCGGGGAGACCGGGCCGACACGCTTGACCAGTTGCTCAAAAGTATCACATCCAACAGGGAACTCAACGGACCACTGGTAGCCGTAGTCCACAAACGTCATGTCTCCGCTTTTCAAAGAAACGGGTTTACCTCATACATCGAATACAAGAATTACGAAAAGATGGATTACAACGCGCGGAAGGAAATATGATCAGGCAGTTGAATGTATATGAGGCGGCAATGTGGCGGCTGAAGATACTGTTCGACCATTTCGACTACGTATATGTCTCTTTCTCGGGAGGCAAAGACAGCGGAGTACTGCTCAATCTGTGCATAGAGTACATCCGGCAGCATGCCCCTGAACGGAAGCTCGGGGTGCTGCATCTGGACTACGAGGTACAGTACCGCCAGACTACCGAATATGTGGAACGCACCCTCTCGGCAAACAGCGACATTCTGGAAGTTTTCCATTGTTGCGTGCCGTTCAAGGTGGCGACCTGCACTTCCATGCATCAGTCGTATTGGCGCCCGTGGGAAGAAAACAAGAGGGAATTATGGGTCAGGGAACGCCCCAAGGGGTGCTACACAGCGGAAGATTTCAGTTTTTATAGCGAAGATCTGTGGGACTACGACTTCCAGACACTGTTCGCGCCGTGGTTGCAACAGCGGAAAGGATGCCGGCGGATCTGTTGTCTTGTGGGCATTCGCACGCAAGAGAGCTACAACCGCTGGCGCGCCATCCACAGCGACAAGAACTACAGGCACCTGTACAACTACAAATGGACCCGCCGTATGGGATACGACATCTACAACGCCTACCCCCTGTATGACTGGAAGATTACGGATATCTGGACGGCATACGGCCGGTTCCGCTGGGACTACAATCCCCTGTACGACCTTTACTGGCAGGCGGGCATTCCCCTCACACGGCAGCGTGTAGCGAGTCCTTTCATCTCCGAAGCCATACAGTCCTTAGCGGTTTACCGCGTTATCGACCCCGACATGTGGGGACGTATGATCAGCCGCGTCAACGGAGTGAACTTTGCGGGGCTTTACGGCCATACCTCGGCCATGGGATGGAAATCCATCAAGTGTCCTCCCGGCTTCTCGTGGAAGCGGTACATGTACTTTCTGCTGGATACGCTGCCGGAGGCGGCACGCCGTAACTACTTGAACAAACTCGCGGTAAGCGTGCGCTTCTGGCGCGAACGCGGCGGATGCCTCTCCGAAAGGACCATCGCCAAACTGCGTGCCGCCGGCATCCCGTTCACCATCGGGGAGGACTCGGCCTATCATACGGACAAGCATCCCGTACGGATGGAATACCTCGATGATATCGATATCAGCGAATTCCGCGAGATACCTACCTACAAGCGCATGTGTATCTGCATACTCAAGAACGACCACGTGTGCAAGTACATGGGATTCGCCCTCACCAAGAGAGAGAAGGAACTGAAAGAAAAAGTGATGCAGAAATACAAATCATTGACACGCCATGGAAGAATATAGAAGCCCCGTATACGGGGTCATCGCAGTTCCCATAGAAAAAGTAGTGGCCAACAACTATAATCCCAACATTGTGGCGCCACCGGAAATGAAACTCCTGGAACTGTCCATCTGGGAGGACGGCTATACCATGCCCTGCGTTTGCTATTATCTGAAAGACCGGGATCTGTATGAAATCGTCGACGGTTTTCACCGCTACATGGTCATGAAAACTTCCGCCCGTATCTACAAGCGGGAGCACGGCCTGCTGCCGGTCACCGTCATCGACAAGGATATTTCGGAACGCATGGCTTCCACGATACGCCACAACCGCGCCCGCGGTACGCACAACGTGGAACTGATGAGCGGCATCGTCTCGGAACTCGTTGCAAGCGGCATGTCGGATGCATGGATCATGCGCAACATCGGCATGTCGAAAGACGAGCTGCTCCGCCTCAAGCAAGTGTCCGGACTCGCAGAACTGTTTGCCGACAAAACTTTCGGCAAATCGGAGGAATGGATGGAAGAATAAGGGTTCTCCCGCCGATGCCTATGGAAGCTCCGCGGCATCATTTTTTTCCTGGACAGCGTGAGCCTTTCTTCTCTTGGGTCTTTTCAACGGATGACCGCAATACCAACAGTAGGCGGCAGTACCCTTATGTCCGCCCTTGCCACAATGCGGGCACAGGTTCCCGGCGCGCGTACTGCGGATCTCGCTATGCATCTGTGCCGACACGATGCCTGTCGGCACGGCGATGATCGTATAACCCAGCAACATCGTTACCGCCGAGATGAAACGCCCCAGCGACGTTACCGGCGTAATGTCGCCGTACCCCACGGTCGTCATCGTGACGATAGCCCAGTAGATGCTGTTGGGAATATTGTTGAACGACGATCCTTCCCTGCCCCCCTCCACGATGTACATGATTGTCCCCAAGACCAAGACTAAAATCACCACGAATAGGAAGAATACCAAAATTTTGTTGACGCTCCGCCGCAGCGACATCAGCAGCAGGTTGCCCTCCTTGATGATGGAACGCAGATGCAACACATGCAGCACGCGGATGAGCCGGAAAACCCGGATAATGAGGAAATGCCGGACTCCGGGAAAGAAAATCCCGACATAGAACGGCACGGTGGCAAGCATATCGACTATACCGAAAAAGCTGAAGATGTAGCGTCTGGGATGAGGGGAACAGTAGATACGCGCAAGATACTCCACAGAAAAAGCGAAAAGCAAAAGGTACTCGAGGATTTCCAATGCCAAGGTTATCCAAAAAGGAAGAGTCTGGATGCTCTCGAACATCGTGATAAGGACCATTCCGCCGATGGAAGAGAGAAGCACGTGCTCGAAGCGCTTGCCCCGGGGAGTATCGGATTCGAAGAGCACTCCGTGCAGTTTCCGCTTGAGTTCGGTGTTGTGAAGAAACCGTATTACGGAATTCCGAATCCTGTCAACTAAATTACCAATATATTTCTTCATGGTATATGTAATTTATATACCTATCTTTGCTATTAATTAACAAAATACAAATATAAGTTATAATTTGCATCTATGCCAGCCATAAACGGTCAATTGGGATCGTTTCGCGGCGTTAAATTATATTAAATTCCCGACAACGGACAAACCGAAGCGGTCTTTCCGTTGTTTAATATACGGCGGAAATGACCGCCATCCATTTTATTAAAAATTTTGCAACATGAAAATTCGAGTATTTCTATTCGGTGCGCTTATAGCCTTATTGGGCGGAACGGGCGCGTACCCGTGTTCACGGGTAGTATTCCAGGGCAAGGACAGTCTGACGGTCGTAGGACGCACTTTAGATTGGAAGACGCCCATCCCGACCAATCTTTACGTCTACCCGCGAGGCATGCAAAAGTCGGGAATGCCCTCGGGCAACACGCTGCACTGGGTATCCAAATACGGATCGGTGCTTGCCGTCTCGTATGACGGCGGCGTAACGGAGGGGATGAACGAGAAAGGATTGGTAATGAACGCACTCTTCTGCAAGGGAACGGTCTATAACACCTCGCAGGACGACACGATGCCTGTGATAAGTCTGGCCATGCTGATAAGTTATTTCCTCGACAACTTTGCTACCGTGGCCGAAGTGGAGCAATGGCTGGTCAAGACGCCTTTCGCCATTTACGGACAGAGCTTCGATAAAGGGACCGCGGCGGCGCTGCACTGGGCCGTTACCGACCGCTCGGGAATGACCATGGTAATGGAATATCAGAACGGCAAGTTGAATACCTACGTTTCCCACGATTATCGGGTGCTGACCAACGACCCGCCTTTCGAGCGCATGCTCGCCATCGACGGCTATTGGAAACAAATCGGAGGGAAGAATATGCTGCCCGGGACGGTGCGCAGCGCCGACCGTTTTGTGAGGGCCTCCTTTTTTATCGACCATATTCCCGCCGATACAGACTCCCGGACGGCTGCAGCCGCGGTATTCAGCGTGCTGGGGACCGTGTCCGTACCGTTAGGATACACCATAGAGGGCGAACCCAACCTTTCGTCCACACAGTGGCGTAGCGCCGCCGATACCAAGAATCTTATCTATTATTTCGGCTTCGCCTCGCAGTTCGCCGAGTTCTGGATAGACCTGAAGGACCTCGACCTTACACCCGGCGCTCCGGTGCTCAAGCTCGACACATCGAAGGAGAGCGACCTCTGCTTCGGCGTAAACGACCGGTTGAAACACGCCTCCCCTTTCACACCGATGTGGTAGGAAAAACCATATCCGGACTTCATTTTTTCGCCGTTTTCATTTAAAAACACAAAAACCGACAGAAACTGACATTAAAAATCATGCAGTATATCATTTTAACATCCACATTACTGTCGCTCCTGCTCATTGTGTTCTATACCATAAGAGTATGCATAGAAATCAAAGGCATTCCCGACTCAATCAGCGCGACCTTTTTCAAAATCAGACATCGCAGGTGGTTCACGCTCACGCTATGGGGCACGGCCGCATTCCTCATTCCGGGAATATTGGCCGCCAGTGCGTCCCACACGTACTACTGGGCATTGGCCGCCTCGTTGGGGACCTTCTTGGTCGGACTCGCCCCGAACTTTACCAAAGAGCCACAAGAGGGCATCCATATCATCGGGGCGACAATGGGACTGGTCACCTCCCAGATATGGGTGGGATTAAACGACCTGGCTATTGTGTTGTCCGTATGGTCGGTCTGTATCATCGGTATCGCCATAGCCGTTGCTGTCGGGAAACCCGGAAATTTCAAGACCAGACTGCATCGCACTCATCTTCTGTTCTGGAGCGAAGTATCCTCGCTCGTCACCACCTACACCACGATATTGCTGACCCCGGGGATATAGAGACAGAAAAAACACAGTATATCAACAATATACAGAGGACAATAAAGAGGCCGAATTCTAACCGGCGCAAATTTTGCGATAGTTGGGAAATAACTTTAATATTGGTGATGTCCACCCACTATTAAAATCAATTTTTAAGACAAGCCAACGGTATTATTTTTACGCCGTCAGGACGCGTATATGCGATTGGGCCACCGGTGATAATCAACAACAAGTCTGGCTCTCTCATCTTTATCTGAGTTTCCTTCTCATTCTTTTTTCTTACAAGTTCCCTAATTTCAAGAAGATGCTTGGCCCCCATATCAATTTCAGCCCCTCCAAGTTTGAACTCAATGAGAGCATAACGTCCATCATCAAGATGAAGAACAGCATCCGCTTCAAGATCATACCTGTCATGATAATATGAAATCAATCCGTATGATGATTGGGAATATGCCCGCAAATCTCTCATGGCCATACATTCAAAAATAAATCCATAGGTCTTTAAATCCATCTGCAAAAGTTCGGGTGATAATCCAAGTGCAGCGACGGCAATAGATGGATCCGTAAAACCTCTTTTTTTTCCTCTTCTTATTGCTGTTGCAGAACGAACGGCTGGCGACCATGAATCAATATCCTGGATAACAAATAGTTTTTCCAATGCAGACACATAACTGTCAAATGTAGGCTCCGTGCAACTTTCTGTAGTCAAAGCCACCTCTTGAATCATTTTGCTCTTTTTGGCAAGCGTGGAAATATTACGGGCATACGTGCGTAATATCTCACGTGCAAGTTTTTCATTCCGGTCCACACCATCAACCGTAGAGATATCACTTGAACAAACACTTTGTAGATAATTCTTGGCGACCAACAATTGTGCTCGAGAAGTAGTTCCCAATAACGATGCAGGCCATCCGCCCCTGCATGAAGCAAATATAAGTTGTTTTATGTCAAGTTTTGATGTTTTACCATCAATAACCAAGTCCGGATTATTAAAAAGTTCTGTAAGAGATATCTCGCCCGTTGACTCACCGGATTCCCACAAACTCATGGGAAACATCCGCATCTGTGCTATGCGGCCTGTTCCGGTATGACGTATTTTTGATTTATCTACAGAATTTGATCCGGTAAGTATGAATTGCCCGACTTTCTGACGCTCGTCCACGGCTGTCCTTACTGCATCCCATAAAGTAGGGGCATCCTGCCATTCGTCAATCAGTCGCGGAGTCGCTCCATCCAAAAGAAGAGAGGGGCGTGTGGCGGCAGTAGCAAGATAACCGTCCCGTGTATCCGGGTTTTGGAGTTTCAGTTCACTGTTGGCTTGTTGTTCGGCAGTAGTGGTTTTGCCACACCATTTAGGTCCTTCAATAAGAACAGCGCCAAATGCTTCCAAATACTCATTTAATATATGGTCTGCAATTCGTGGTAAGTATGCCATATCCTATATTATTGGTTTTCGTCTGTAAAGATAGTGATTTTAAGTGTGTTTACAAACTGCATTTTGGCTTTTTGTGGTATTCTGTTTTGGGTTCTTGCGGTATTTCGTTTTGGGTTCTTGCGATAACTTAATTCTAATTATATCATTTGGCGTTGTGTGTTCTGTAAACATTCCTTAAGAAAATTTGGAATGTTGGAATTTTGTGGCTACTTTTAGAAAGATGAAAAGCAAGCCGAAGGGCCTGCACTTTTTTTTGATTGCAGCCGATGTCCGACCTATTCTTTCGGCTTCGGAATGAATCCGAAAGTTCCTTTCAGAATATAAGGACATCCGTACCAATGCGTCCTTTGCCGCCCATTCGTCGCAGATAGCCGGCACCCTGTCGGGACTCCCGTCATCCACCAGGATGATTTCTATATCCTGCAAAGTCTGGTTTACGAGCGATGCCACGCACCGGTCCAACCATCTTTCCGTCCGGTAACACGGTACGATAACCGATATTTTCGGTAGTCTGAAAATTTAACGTTTGAAGCATTTATCCTTAATAAAATAAAACGGGAAGACAAGTGCAGTTTTTAGATATCTCTCACGTGTATGTTTCTCTTTATAGAAACGATATAGAAATCTTAAATTGTATTTATCCATCCATTGAGGGTAATATTGGACACCTTTCATGCTCAATTGAGAAAAGAAACCTCCGCATGTAAATCCAATTCCCTGATAACCGGCATCTTTCAATGTACTCAAGAAACGTTCCTGCATAGGCGCACCCATTCCGACAATTACGTAGTCGGGACTAAGACGGATAATATTTTCACATTCCTTTAGTATTTCATCCTTTGACGAAAAATATCCGTTCCTATATCCTGCGATTTGAATTCCAGGGTATTGTCCCGATAAAATTTTTACTGCTTTTTCTATCTCCTCCTGCCGGGCTCCTGCCAAATATACTCTCTTGCCTTCAGACAGAATGTGTTGGAACAACCGGGATGCAATAGAAGTCATATCAAAACTGCGACGTCTGACTTTTCTGCCATAAAACAACCTGATGGAAACAGCCAAAACAGATCCATCTACCATTACCGAATCAAAACCGGCATACAATCTTTCTTGTTTCAATGCCGTCAGATACGAAACTGGATTCAAAAATGTATGTATCTTTCCTGGAACTGTCAGTATTTCTTCAATCGAGAGTCTATCCGTGAGAAGTATAGATTTCACTAATGGAGGACAACTTTGAAGTTTTGATGTCATTTTTAGTCTGGGTTATTCGTGCGTATAGATATTCTCCATATAGGAACCATGACATATTCAAGAAGCAATTGGGCAAAAATGTCTCACATATTCCATGAAAAGCGTACATAACTAAAATGGCGACTTCCGTCATTCTGTCGTTATCATACATGTATTTGATTACTGTTGTATTGACTAATATCCATAACATCAAAAAAATTGCTCCTTCACAAATCAACATATCCAGATATGCACAATCAAGAACACAATAATCACTGCCAAAATTTTCGTATATAGGCTGTCCTAATAGTTTGACACTATATCGGTTTAAATAATAATTGCCCAAATGTATTCTCCCTTGTACCAATTTATCCATATATATTAAAACCGGACTATCTCCATATTTTGCCGCCGTGAACCAAGATATTCCAAAGCATATGACCGGTGATAATATACAGGACCATCTTACAAGTTTCCATTTTTTAATATGTCCATTCCGTAATATTGTTAGAATGAATAAAAGAATCAGTACGGATATGAAACCAGACCTGGAAAACATATATAAGTACATCAGATAACTTATGATAAATATGCATACTATATGTCGAAATTTCAGGCTATTTCTTTTAATAAACAGATATAAACATACTACTGCCGTATAAGATATATATCCGATATTACCGCGTTTTATTATTGATCTCCATTCGCCATTTATAAACCTACTCGTTTCCCATCCGTGCCTGTTTAAAATACAGACGGCAAAAAGAAAAATTAATCCGACTATCAGACAAATCCTATAAATTTTCCGATCTGCATTTACACCTTTCATCAATATTATCATGACAACGGAAAAAAAAGCACCTTGCTTTTCGCAGGTAAATACAAGAATTGCTGTATAAACCAACAATGATGCAAGCAACAGAAACAAATTCTTGCTATATTTCTTATGTAAAACGAATATGACAAAACATCCGAAGCATATTACTCCCATCGCCCTTAACAGAACACTTTCCGCCGTGATATTAAGCAATTTAATAGCAAATAAAGGCAAAAAGAAAATCAAAAAACCAACTTCATTTAAGGATGCTCTCATTTTATAGACAGTATAAGACTTGATCATTCACTACTATCTTCAAATCAAACTAATGTTTTATAAATGATTTTAAAACAGGATACTTTGTCGATAAAGGCAGCCACAGATATAATAAAATTTTCTTCCACGCTGGCTGCCAGCTTCCTGCGAAGTGATGAATGCAATATGTATTCTTTGTAATTGATATTTTCTTTGTCACATAGTTTTTTGGACAAAAAAAATCACAGGGAAGTACACTTACGCATTCCGGTGAATCCTCAAATTCGGAAATTCCATTGACATAACTCAGTCTATAATGAGCGGATATCACATGGGTCAATACTGACGGCAGCACGGCAGTCTGTTCTACTCCATCTTCATTAACGAATTTGCGTCCATGATAATAACCCAGACTTTGCATAATCCAGGGAATACCTTTCTCTGCTCCCATTACGGCGGCCTCTATCCCTTGAGGACTGTTTTCGCGACATATGAAGTAGGGCAGATGTAACAGATCGTTAAAGGACTTCAAGACTTCCACATCGCAGTCAAGGTAGATGCCGCCCTCGGTGGCCAAGGCATAAAGCCGTATATAGTCGGCGGCAAAAGCATATTTTTTCCGTTCAAAGGCTTGTCTTACCCAAATATTCTTTCCCAAAGGGAAACGCTTCCGATCCCATTTCACGAATTCATAATCCGGCAGGTTTTTTCTCCAACTTTCTATGTTGTACATAAAACTGGCCGGCATTGCGTCTTCACTCAACCAGCAATAATGAATTTTCTTGGGTATCATATTCTTTTGTGAATTACTCTTTCTTCCTTATCGCTTTATGTTTATACAGTAGATTAATCAGCAGTATTCTGGAATGCATTTGTCCATAGTCCTTTACGTTAAGCGCCCGCATGCAGTCTCCACAACGGACATCACTTCCTGCCAGTCAGCACGTACAGAACCGAAGGCATGAATCTGCGCATCAGATAAAATATCCCCAACAGAGCACCGACGCATATAATGAGTGTAGACACGAATACACAAATCATTGCAAAATCAGTCGATGGTTTGACAGCGAAAAACAACGTCTTCAGTATAACGCTATTAATAGTCCTATGTGAAACATAAATGAAAAAGGATGACGCCACAAGAAAAGAAGTCACATGGCAATGTCCGTGACGCAGCATCCACGCCGACATGTTGTATGCAAAGACGAGACCGGCTATTTTATTAAGTGACTTGAGAGTGGTTGTTAACTCAGGACATAGATGTATGCTCGCCACATATCCGAGGCCCAACATCAGATACAAAATGGCGGATATCCTGAAATAGCGTCCGAACTCAGCCGTCATGTCCTTGCCGCGGATGCTCATGCAGGCTCCCCAGGAAAAGAAGAAAAATGCCGTCGACAACTGATTTGCATGTCCCATGGGAATTCCGCTCAAAATGAACCACAAAGCTCCGGACACGATTACAAACATATTTCCAAATCGTTTTGCCATATGCCAGATGAAAGGTGCAATAAGCACCACTATCATCAAATCACGCACAAACCATAATGGGTAATCAATAGGGTATATGCTAAAACTGTCAATACTCGTAGTACGAGGTCGAATTCCTTTTCCGCTGTCCCAAAAATCCCATAGCAGATGCGGGATTGTCAGATCTAATGATTCATAGCCAGTAACGAATTGGCTGAAATAAGGCGAACCTACCACAATAGCACGAATAATGAATAAACTGTTCCATAACAGATATGGAATCAGAAGAGTATGTACCCTGTTCCTTAGTTTCCGGAAGTATTTTTCACGTGTCAATTCTATCCCAAGAAAAAATACATATCCCGAAATGAAATAATATATCGGAACACTTTGACCAGAGAAAAACCCGTATATGAAATAAGATATTTCGTGAAAAACTGGTATGGAAAATCCTTGACTTAATTGTAATAGTTACCTAAAGTATGACTGGTAAGTACTACTATCGCCAAAGGAAACCTCAACAGATCCAAGGCTTGCGAATGCGGACTTTTTTCTTTCATACCCATCTTGGTCACATCCATCTTCGGTGGCAATAACATAAAGACATTTTCCATAAGGCATGGCTACCAGAGAAAAATCCGCATCTACCGGCATCTGCCCGAAATCTTACTTCCGGATAAAAGTGTATGAATTTTCATCACGTTTTGTTATGCGTTTCAATCGCAGATATATTCTATAGGCGATGTCCTTATATCCCAGAGCCGAAAGAACGGTGAAGAATTTAATTTTCAGACTGACACGGGCCCGTAAAAAATTAACTGCCTTAGAACGGTATTTCTCCTGCCACTCGGAAGCGGTCAATAGATTCTTAATAAAATAATCATAGGCTGTAACAGTCAGCCACGCATTGTATATTCGCGGACTTGTCCGGTATAAATCATCCTTGCAATGATTGTGTAGATTGTCCCAGACCGATATTATTATATCTTTCCCTTTTTTTCTTTTCGTCAATGAATTTGGATTGGAGTACCGGTCGTAATGATAGAAAGCTTTTGGCAAATAAGAAATCTTCTTGATTCTGCACAAGAACTGTATGGTCACACAATCATCCTCTGCCTGCGCCATGTCCTCGGGAAAAATGATTCGGTAATTTCTATAGCAGGCCAGACGTATCAGCTGGTTACCGAGCAGAAGTTTTATCCTATTGGTAATAATAAAGTCGGATAATATTTTAAAAGGGGCCAACGAGATTGGCTTTTGGTGTTTGCATACTGTTTTGTTTTCGTATTCCATGTAAAAATCGCAAAATACCATGTCCGCATCCTCTTCTTTCGCTTTTTCATATAGTTTTTCCAACATCTCCGGCTCTACCCAGTCGTCCGGATCGACATGGATGGTATATTCCCCCAAAGCGTTGTCTATTGCGCATTGGCGGGCCGAAGAGACGCCTTCGTGTTCCTTGTGAAAAATCCTGATACGTCCATCCTGTTTCGCATACTCATCGCATATCCTGCCGGAACGGTCAGGACTGCCGTCATCGACGAGTAAGATTTCGAAATCCCTGAAGGTCTGCCCGAGCAGGCTTTCCATACAGCGGTAAAGGTAGGCTTCGGCCTTATATACCGCTACGATTACGGTAATTCCGGGATTTATCATATTTTTCCTCTTTTCAGAAATTTCAGCCAATTAAATCTGTCGTAAAATCTCAATGGCAGGATCCGACGGAAAAGATACAATCCTGTCAATTCCTCACGATTCTCATATCCTTTTATGTGGTAGGCACACTTGATCTGTGGATATTCCCGATGGGTCAGGGCTACTTTATTCCTGTAGGACAACGCATCGAACCGTTCCAAATCTTTTATGGTACAACCGTCGCATTCGACTAAAATAAAAAACATCTTGTTGCGGTTGATACGTTTTTCTCTCCTTCTCCAGGCTTCTTTCGCTTGTTCAATATTTTGGTAATGAATAAAGTATATATGTATTCCATTCATTAGAGCTACTGGATATGGACGGTCGCTGTCTATAGCATAGATGTCCGCACCGATATGGCGCTCCAATGCGGAGATGTAATCGATATAATCGGCGGGAGGTATCATAAGGTTCACCGTTGGAGAGTTGAATGGCAATCTGAAATCCGATGCGACAAATGACCCTATGCAGTTGTTGCAAAAGATGGAAATGTCCGGATCCACTTTCCCTACCCAAAAGCAGTCCAGCACAAAGCGGCGTATTCTTCTTTGAAGCGATAAATATGACATGAAAAACAGACGATTCAAGGAATCAGAATTTAGGCATGGCTATTGGTAAAAAACGGCGGACCGCATTTCTGAATTCCTTAGAGAACATTATAAACAGAAGGAAGAAAACAGGCATACTGTAAACTATATGCAATATGCTGTTGTATATCCATTCCATCAGGCTATGTGAGAGACTGATGAAGTGCAGCGTCATAATCCGGCAAATGCTTGCCGCCACTGCAATCAATGACATAATCTTGATTAAAAGTCCGATATATACTTTGACTGAAATCTGAAATCCGCGGCTGTACAAGAAATAAGGCTTCCAGCATATTTGGAACAATAATCCGATCAGCCTGCCGGCAAGTATTCCGGGCAATCCCCAACAGCTACCTAACAGAATGGAAAAAGACAGATGCAAGACCCCCTCTGTAACAGATGAGAACACATCCTGAAACAGTCCGAAAGCCGACAGGAACAATTCAAAACTGTTTGCCATGGATAAGAATGTGGTCAATATCAAGATATGAAAGGAAACGGCGTCTATCAAATACTCGCTGCCAAACCACAACGAAATGAAAGGAGTGGTCAGTTGATACAGACAAAAGCAGATAATTGCTGCCAGCCAATACCGGATAGTGATGTATTCTTGGAAGAAAGCCTGTATTTGCCGGGGATTTTTCTCTGTCGCCAGATTTCCGATTCCAGCCCTCATCCCTTCGAACAGGGCGGAAAACAGAACGGATATATTAGTGATAATCGCGAGGTAATTTCCATAAACAGCGACCATCGGCAGCGACAAACATCCGTAAATTATTAAAGGACCGGTCTGGTCGACCACATAGAACGATATTTTATGAAAGAACAATTGTTTGGTCTTACGGGTGATTCCGTCATATTTTCGGAGCAGACGCTTTCCTTCAGACAAATCGGGGTGAAGCCATGGATAATTTTGTCTGACTGTCCGGTTCAGGGACAGACAGCACATAATGGCAACGCCCGCTTCGATGACAAGGTAGAAAAAGTATCCGTAATGCAGATATTTTATCCCCAGAATCTGGATAATAACCCCAAAAGCCTGCCAGCCCTTTACGCTGTAGGTGATCTTATATGCCTGCTGGTCCGCGTTCAGTACAATTTGCCGGTAATTGGCCACATACCCGAGTACAGCTCCGGCCAGCAAGACGGTAAACATTCCGTAGGCATACCATAACGGCGGTTTCATTTGGGAAAATGTCCATGGGAAAAGCATCATCATTACCGTGCCGCCGGCCAGTATGATATACGCTACTCGTCTGTAGAGCCATCCTTGTAAAGAAACGATTTCGTTTACGGCCTCCCGGTCGGACCGGGCCAGTGGCATGTACAGAAAATAGGAAACGGCGCTGCCAATCCCCAGTTCCGTCAGATTCAGCAATCCCAGAAGATTGGTAATAGTGGTGTTGAGCCCCAGCACTTCGATGCCGAAATGGTCGATAAAAATCTTCCGGGAAAAGAAACGGAAAAAAAGAATCAACATGGAGAAGCATAAAGATATACGGATATTCTTGATGCTTTGTCTGGTACGGTTGACTGGCATGGTCAGCGTATGTTGTATCTCAGAAATTCTATGGATTTTCGGCGCATTTCCGCGAGGTTCTGCCGGATAGCTGTATAATCCGCCGGGACGACAGTCGGAGAGAAATCCGCATCCGCCAACATCTTTCCGGCTCCGGCAAGTGACAGCAGATTCACATAACGTTCATCCAAGGAGTCATGGGCCCGGATGGCATACAGGGGCTTTTCAAAAATCAGAGCCAAAGCGGTTCCGTGAAATGAATTAGTGATGACATACCGGGCCTCTCTGAAACAGACTACAAATGTCTGAGGGCTGGCCACATTGTATGACAGGTCGGTGACTCCGCAATTCAAGGATTGCGCCAACCTGTGCGCTTTCTTGAGGATATTACGGTTGGTTTCTCTGCTGTTTCTGGATCTCATCAGATAAACCACTACCGATGCCTTTTGCTTTCTTCCGGCATTTCCGAAACTGTCCCAATAGGCAGACGATATCAACAACGTGGGGTCGAGTACGTTCTCCCCCCATCTTCCGGTCATGTCATAGACCAGTCTTCCGATGGCTTTTTCCCGAAATGACAGGGCAGAAAAATTTTCCAGGCCCTGTCTTACCGCCTCCACGCCTATCCGGTGTAACGACTCATAGTTGGAACTGATGGCATAGCCTACCACCTTGCTGCGGGAGGGGCGGATGAACTGCCCCCAATAGACTTCATCCCTGCCATTTGTACAGTGAAGGCTCCATAACTGGTCGCTTCCTATGACATAACAGTCGAATGGAGGGAGGACGGTTCGGGTACATTTGGGAGTGGTATGCAGGTATCTTTTACGGAAGCGATGATAGCGGACCGTACGCAGAAGTCTTGTCCCGCTTGTTGCCATATAATGGCATATACTTTTCAAATGCGGATGCACGAGCATCGGGCGGACATACTTCCAGCTGAATATCGCGTACAGACTTTCTATGTAGGGCTGTCTGTAATCTATGACCCGCACTTCATGCCCCATGCTTTCCAGCACTTGCTGCAAGGCATGACATTGCAGGACTGCCCCGTAATTGTGTGCACGGTGAAATGTCAATATCCCTACTTTCATGACAGGCGAAGCTTTATCCGATGGGCAGTTCTTTTTGTGGTAGCCAGAAGGATCAGGCTGATCCAGACCGGGACGAATCCGCCGATGCGGTAGATCCATTCGAGATATGAACGATGACGGGGAATGCGGGTGGGGGATACGAGATTGGGCTGCAGGCAGGCCTCTGTCTTTACCTGCCGGCATTGTACCCGGTCTGCAATCTCACCGAACAGTTCCTCCCCTTTGCGGGTATTGCAGAATAGCAGAGAACAGCCTTTATTGTCCGCTCCCATCTCAGGAAAGCTCTTTTCTATCCCCCAGAAATCCCCGATGGTTATATCGGACAGATGCTTCAGTCCGGCAAAAGGGCAGGAGCCGCATGAGGGGCGCAACAGGCTGTCCCGGTAAATAAAAAAATCAGGGGTGACGGTACGCCCGTTATTGAACCTGAAGGTCTCCCGGTAAGAGCGCCATCCGAACCTTTTGTCTCTGAAATGAACGGAGACAATCCGTTTCTTATGCCGGTGCTCCAGATATTTTAGATAGTCTCTCCATATATAAGGGCCGATCACTCCGTGACAAACTAAATCCACCAGATACAATTTTTCCCGCAGGGGGCTCTCTACGCAGGAATAAAGTCCCGCAACCTGGCAGGGCGTTCCCGAAAAAAGCACATCCTTGCCCAGGAGCAGATCCCGTTTTATTTCCCGGAATATATTTCCCAGATAGCTCTGAACATACTTGCTGCCTCTGAAATCGTCCCGTCCCCGGGGAGAGGCAGCGCGTTTGTGCATTACCTTGAAATGATCCGAATAGCCTGCCCCATAGACCACGCCTCCTCTCTCGAGTATCCGGTCGGACAGGGCGATGAAAGCGGCTCCGCTCTGGCTCCTTTCCAGCTGGCTTATATCCCGATGCCGCACGGCATAGGCAAATGCTGGCGGGGGAGAATCATCCTCTATGGAATGGAACGCACAGACGGAACCACATATCCCGCACTTCGTACAACGTGCCTGATTTACGGCCGGATAAAGAAATCCCCAGCTGTCGGGCCGCATCTCTATCGCCCCGCAAGGACAAGCAACTGCACAGGCCGTGCATCCGCTGCATAGCTTTTTATCTTTCTCTCCTGTCATGACAGATAAAAGAAATAAGGTTTCTTACGATACGTTTACCCATAGTTTTCAGATGATTGATCCGGTGTCGGAAATATATATTTCTATACATGTCACGTATTTGTCCGATATACATCCGCTTTTCCTTTTTGGGCAGAGAGGACATCCTTTTCAGTGTTTGCACCAATACACGTTCAAAGTCTCTGTATTTATGCAGCAATTCTCTGTACGTCTTGTATGATCCCCGTGAGTGGGAGCCTTCCCAAATGACCACTTTATATAAGTATTCCTTTATGGTCAGGCATCTGTGGCCATACAGCAGGGGCAGCAGTAGCTGCCAGTTCTGGCCCGCATTCGGGGCGGTGCTGATACATCTGTTTCCGAGGGATTTATCCAGCATGCCTGTTTTTATCATATATCCTCCCGACAGGTACCAGAAACCGTTCGTTCCGAAAATGCAATCCTCGAACAGGTTTTCCTTATCAAGGTTGTCTATGCGGAAGCCGTCGCAGACATTACCTGATTGGTCAACATATGTAGGGAGACACCGGACCATGCTGACGCTTTCATCGCTGTCTTCGAGTCTGGACACTAATTTTGAAATGGCTCCCGAATCGGCATAATAGTCGTCGCTGTCAGGCCATACCAGATATTTTCCCCTGATCAGTTTCAATCCTCTGTTGATTGCCTCGGACTGTCCGGAATGCGACTGGGATACATATTTCAAAGAATATCCTCTCTGTTGGAAAACAGGGATGTATGTCTGGATGACTTGTCGGGTACGGTCGGTCGATCCGTCATCAATGGCATACATCTCGATGGAAGGATAGTCTTGTTCCAAAATAGAGTCCAGTAATCTATGCAGGAAATCAGCGGAGTTGTAACATGGAGTAAGGACGCTTACCAAAGGTCTCATCTATAATGGAAGTATTATAATATGAACCATATTTTAAAAAAACTTATTGGCAGATCGCGATCCGACAAAATTCTATAGTCAGTTTCATAAGATTAATCAATTCAAGCCAAAGTACCGGTTAATAATATCAGTCATCTTTTTAGCAGACATCTGACATAATTCATCAGTCTTCCTAATATATATACAGCGTGAGGATTTCCAGCATAGATCAAATACAAAAAAATCCTAAAATAAAACGGCAGAAGATCAGCTTTAAAACGATTCCGGAGCTCATGCCAAATGCTGTCTTTCAATATACGATACAATTGCCGTATTTTATATGGATAATCTGATACGACAAGAGACAATATATACCTACGGGTACTGTCGATAAATATTTTATCAATACACTGTACATATTGCGGATTTGAATCCATATTTAGCATAATACTGTATGCTTCGCGTAACATATCGTATGTTTCTACATAGAATTTACGACTTGTAGAGGTATCGTTATAACGATAATGATAATAACAAGCAGGCAGCCATACTATATTGGCGCATTGGAGCGTATATTCGATTCCCCAAATCATATCTTCTCCCAATGGTATTGATAAGAATCTTATGCGGTAAGTTTCAATAAGTTCTCGTCTACGTATAGAAGTAGTTAAGTAACGTATTTCCTCGGAACCTGGACTAATATTCCTTGACCGGTACGACGAGTCACGTAGCATACAATCCAGAAAAAAATTTCTGACAGTTGTCGCACCTTTCCACTGCATTCTTTCAGGAACGGCATTAGTTTGGATTTCACGGTTCCACCGGTTTTCGAAAAATATGCCGAAAATAACAGTATCAATGCTATTATCGTGTTCGACTTCTTCATATGCTGCACGGTAGGCATCTGCATCGATCCAGTCATCGCTGTCGACAAATGCCACGTATTCGCCCTTGGCGATGTCCAGTCCCGCGTTCCGGGCAGGTCCCTGCCCGGCATTCTGCTGATGGATGACCTTGATGCGCGCATCCTTTGTCGCCCATTCGTCACATATAGCCGGCACCCTGTCGGGACTCCCGTCATCCACCAGGATGATTTCTATATCCTGCAAAGTCTGATTTACGAGCGATGCCACGCACCGGTCGAGCCATCTTTCCGTCCGGTAACACGGTACGATAACCGATATCTTCGGTGGTTTGGATAAATTTAACGTTTGAAGCATTTACCCTTAATAAAACAGGAAGACAAGTGCAGTTTTATAATATAAGGCGGTACAGGCCCTTGGGAAGCCTGTACCGCACATGCAATGGAGCATCGGGAATTCATTTTCCCGACAGACAGCGGTTTTCCCTGTCACCTGAGCCGGCGGAGCATCCTGCCGATGGCCTTCCGTTTTCCGGAAGGCACCTTCCGTTCTATCCCGATACTTTCTCCCGGACCGACTTCCGCCAAGATAGTCACCGAGACGAGGTCCTGTTCCTCCAGCTTCTCCCGTTCCTCTTCCGATAGCCGGAACGACACGCTGTTCCATCGGCCCTGCGCCCAGTCACTGCAGCACCCCGGCTGCCGCTCGGGATCCAGTGTCACCGTCTCCCCGTTCTCCAACTCCAAGCGCAGGCCCCCTCTGGCTACCCGCACCGCATAGGCATCCCGCAGGATCCGGGCCTGCAGCACCACCGCCGTATCCATCCGTACCGCCTGGCACCGCACCGAGATCCGTCCCGAACTGTCCCTACGGCTCCCCCGCAACAGCTGTTCCGCCGCCGTCTTGGCCGTTTTCCTCTCCGGCTCCGCCCCACTGGCGGCCTCCGCGTGCCATATCCCTGCCACCAGCAGCAGTACGGCACTGATGATGTATCTCTTTCTATTCATCGTCTTCTCCTTCCTTTGCATTGCTGTTCTTCTTTATTATGTACTTGATCCGGATCCGGGCGCACCGGTTCAGCTTCGCATTCAGGCCCCGTGTGCTGGCATCGTCCACCCGACTGATCGGGTCCGTCAGGGTGTTGATCACGAAGTCCTCCCGTTTCACTCCTGCGAACTTCCCGCTCTCACGCAACCACTTCAACGCCGACCACGCCCGGTTGAACGACAGCGCCCTGTTCCTCACAAGACCTACCTCCTCCGCATTCTCTCCCGTGTAGTTGTC
>CANRID010000024.1 GCA_947630665.1 uncultured Bacteroidales bacterium
TCATGAAACGTCATCAACGCATCGCACCTCTATTCACTGATGAATTTTGGGGTACGCATTGACGAAGTCAGGAGATTCAAATCTGATTTCGATTAGAGCATCCACCAAAGGACATTTTTCTAATCGCAAGGGCATTCTTTTGTTCATAATTCCATACGTTACTGTATATTACACACAAAGATACAAAAAGGATTCAAATAAATGATGAATTGACCAAGTAATTTATCCGTTAGGCTCGAAAATACATTTTTGCAAGGACAATAAGAATGCTATTTTTATATAAAAACCACTTTCCTTACCGCTAACTCAATTATTTTCTCACTTACCGACAAAGAATCGGACACTCTCCTAAAATTTGCTACTTGGGGAAATAAAAACAATGGGAATTTTATGGTATCAATTCATAATGTACTCATTATCATATATCTGATTATCAGAGTAATAATATTGCCATTTCGGTCTAAGCGTGAGAGCCGATTTCGTCTATCAAGTAAGAGGCTCTGACAAAGCCCAAGCAAAATAAACGATATAATACCCCACACTTGAACAGATATGGGGACAAAGCGCGTATGCGCTTTTCTGCCATCTGCACAAGAAATGAGTGCTGTCTATCGTCCCTTTGCTTTTTGAAACTGTCAGATTTCTTACTTAGGACTATACGAAAACACTTCCTATGTATCTGCACTGCACATTGCTGTGCGATGCAATTGCAAATGTAGAAAATAATTTCCGCTTGAACAACACTCATTATGGGGCTTATTCAAAAGTTCGACATTCTGCTTCCTTTGTCGCGATAATTAATTTTTTTCCTGTTTTTTCAAATTATATCTTTCATAGACTATCATTGAAATGGTAAAAAATCGGTAGTTGCTGTTCAGGAGTTATTTTCTATCGTCCAACAGCCCAAAATTTTGGGAATATTGAAAACATCTTATTAAGTTTTAGGAACATTTGTTTTCAATGATTAAATTTGTGGCGAGAAATGACCGCTTTATGAAACACGATGTCTTTATAAGTTATTCTTCCAAAAATAAAAATATTGCCGATGCCATGTGCCACGTACTCGAAGAGCATGGCATCAAATGTTGGATTGCCCCGCGCGATATTCCCGCAGGTGCTAATTATGGAGATATCATCGAAGATGCCATCCAACACTGTCGCATTTTCATCATCATTTTTTCACAACCGGCGTCTTTATCACATTGGGTAAGTGGAGAGCTTAATCTGGCTTTCGAGGAACAAAAACACATTATTCCCTACCGCATCGACGAAACACCGCTAAAAGGGAATATGCGATTGATTCTAAATCAAATGCACTGGATCGATGCTTTCCCCGATGCCGAGGAGAGATTCAGGGAACTCGTTGAGATTGTTTCTGAAATCTTAGGTATAAATCGGAATCCTGTTCCGACTCCGGAACCGAGTCCGATTCCATCAAAACCTATTTGGCAGCGCTATCGTATTTCTTTCCCCAAAAAGCCGGTAATCATCTGTTTGTGCATTGTTGTCGTCATCGCACTCACCGTATTGATACGCACGTTTAAACCATCTCCTTCCCCAGTATCCATAGACATTCCCGTCCAAATAAGCATAAGCGCCGATTCGTTATACCAAACGGGAATGCGTCATTATGAAGCAAAAAATTATGCCGAGGCGGTAGAATGGTATCGCAAAGCCGCTGAACAAGGTAATGCCAAGGCTCAATGCAATTTGGGCAGCTGCTATTATAATGGGGAAGGCGTAACGCAAGACTACATGGAAGCGGTGAAATGGTACCGCAAAGCCGCTGAACAAGGTAATGCCAAGGCTCAATGCAATTTGGGCATTTGCTATTATTTTGGGCGGGGCGTAACACAAGACCACACGGAAGCGGTAAAATGGTATCGCAAATCGGCAGAGCAGGGCGATGCCGTTGCTCAAAGCAATTTGGGCTATGGCTATGAAAGTGGGAAAGGCGTACCACAAGACTACACGGAAGCGGTGAAATGGTATCGTAAAGCGGCAGAGCAGGGCTATGCCATAGCTCAAAGCAATTTGGGACTTTGCTATGATATTGGACGAGGCATACCACAAGACTACACGGAAGCGGTAAAATGGTATCGCAAATCGGCAGAGCAGGGCCATGCCGTTGCTCAAAACAATTTGGGTGTCTGCTATGCAAACGGAAAAGGCGTACCACAAGACTACACGGAAGCGGTGAAATGGTATCGCAAAGCGGCAGGGCAAGGCGATATCTATGCACAATATAATTTAGGCGACTGCTACGAAAACGGGAAAGGCGTACCACAAGACCACACGGAAGCGATAAAATGGTATCGCAAAGCGGCAGAGCAAGGCCATACCGATGCACAACGAAAGCTGAAAGAACTCTAATCGGACCGGCTTCGTGTTTTCGATGGATATGCGGAGACGGACGGTCGGGAAGTATAGTTTTCGAATATGGAACGGGCAGGCAAGACGGAATATGAAAAATAACAATAGGGAAAAAAGATTCTTTATCGCGGCGATTTGTTTTTTGTCGGCGTTTGCAGGCGGCATTGTTTCTTCGTGGCCGGCAGTGGGGAAAGAGAGAAGCGAACCGTCGGGAAAATGCAAGGTGGTGTTAATGCAGGCCGAGTTGGCTTGGGGCGATGTGGAGGAAAATCTCAGACGCTTCGGGGAACGCATCGGAAATTACCGGGGAAAGGATCTGATCATATTTCCGGAACTGTTTGTATCCGGCTGTGAAATGAAATCGGGCGATAAGGCCGCGGCCCTGTGGAAGAAAAATGAAATAGCCTCCTGTTATCCTGCCGTATTGGAACACATGAAATCCTGGGCTGCCGCTACGGGAGCTTTGATTATGGGCTCCACTATTTATAAGGAGGATGATAAATTCTACAACCGGCTTCTGGCGGTGTATCCCGACGGACGGTATGAAATCTACGATAAACATAATTGCTTTAAAAAAGGCGGTTTTTCTCCCGGCTCCGGAGATTTGGTCGTAGAGTGGAAAGGTTTTCGTTTCGCCACCTATATCTGCTATGATCTACGTTTTCCGGAATGGAGCCGGAACGAGAATCCGGACGCTCCCGGCGAAAGCAAATACGATGCAGCGATTTATATCGCCAACTGGCCCGCATCGCGCCGTCGGGACTGGAAGCGGTTGCTTCGGGAGAGAGCCTTGGAGAATCGGGCGTATATTCTCGGAGTCAATTGTGCCGGTGAAGATCCCGCAGGTCTCCGGTATGCCGGAGACTCCCGCATCATCTCCCCTCGGGGAAAAGTGCTGAAATCCTGCCGTCCATTTAAAGAAGGCCGGGTGGCAGGCGATCTGTGATAGCACGTTGCATCAAAAAAAGAAAATGATTCAACTAAAAAAAGTCATTTTTGTTATCTCTTTAGAACAAAGAATTGTTTTGCCCAGGAGGTAAAATGCCGGAGGCAATCGGATAAGACAGACTGACCCCTCGATAAAAACATTTATTTAAAATTTTATCAATATTTAAAAGTGAAATGTTATGAACTTTCTTTGGTACATTATCATTGGCATCGTAGCCGGATTTCTGGCCGGAAAGATTATGCACGGCGGCGGATTCGGTCTGATTGTGAATCTTATCGTAGGTATTATCGGCGGTTTGTTGGGAGGTTGGATGTTCGGCCTTTTCGGCATCACTACCGTCGGGATTATAGGGAATCTCATTACTTCGGTAATAGGAGCCGTATTGCTGCTATGGATCGTGTCATGGTTTTATAAACCTAAAACTACCACCACCACTACCATCCATCGGTAACAGTCAAGATGAAAATAAGGGAAAGGCTTCAGATCTGTATCCCGACAGTTTTAAGAGGCCTGCCCAAAAGCGATTTTTTCGGTTGCAATTTTTCTGATTGCAGCCGATTCCTTTATTTTGCCCGCCGGAGCTTTTGACTTTGTCTCCGGTCCTATGCGGCCATAAACGTCCACATCCAAGTCTCCTATGCGGTTGTTAAGACCGGATCCTGAGTGTTTGTAACTAAACTGCTAAATCCATTCCGCCGATTTCAGCGTATGTGCGGATTCAGCTCGTTCCATCGGTTCACAGGAGGGAGGATCTCCATAGCGATCACCTCGTCCCGCAGTTTGCATAAATGACTGTAGCTCTCTTCCAGGTCTTTTTGCTCTGCAGGCGTGCCGGCGGGTTCTTTATAGGAAATGCCGTTTTCAGAAATGGATGTCTCCATGGCCATCATAATATGATTGTATTTTCCTTGAGATACATACACTCCTGCCGGCCAGCGGAAAGGCCGTCCTCCCATGGCAGCCGCTATCATTTCAACGGATAAATAAGCCGGACTCTGGAAAGAAGAGCGTCCGCGCAGCTCGATAATGTGCTTCCCTCCCTGGATCACTCTTTGTCTGAGGTCGTCCCAATCTTGCCGGGGCATTTTCTCGGTACCGATCAATTCATTCAGAGGCGTACCGTCTATCGTGGTGGTGGAAGCGAATACGGCCATTTGTTCCCCGTGTCCTCCGTAGGTGCGGCTATTGAGGATCTTATCTGTCGGGACTTTGAAATATTTGGCCAGTTCGGTCTGCAGGCGGGTGCTGTCGAGCGCGGCCAAAGTAGAAACCTGCGATGGCTTCAGACCGGAATAAAGCAGAACGATCAGTCCGGTAATGTCGGCCGGGTTGAAAATGACCGTTACATGTTTTACATCGGGGCAATAGGTACGGATATCTTTTCCTAATTGCATGGCGATCTGTGCGTTGCCTTTAAGCAGGTCTTCCCGTGTCATGCCTGCTTTCCTGGCAGCTCCGCCGGAAGATATGATATAGGAGGCTCCCGACAGGGCTTCTTCGATATCGGAGGTAAAGGTGATATTGGCCCCTTCGAAGCCGCAATGGAACAATTCTTCGGCGACTCCTTCCAATGCCGGAGCGAATGGGTCGTACAGGCAGATATTGGGAGTCAGTTTCATCATCAGGGCGGTTTGCGCCATATTGGAGCCGATCATGCCGGCGGCTCCTACGATTGTCAGTTTGTCTTGGGTTGAATATTTCATATCAGTTTTGTTTTACAATGATACGGGTACGAATATAAGGATTTTTCCTGAAAGCCCGTTCACCCGGGAAGAATTATATTCGATAACGGGAAGTGGTGCCGGCTTCCTTATATGCCCTTATCGCCTTTGGAGGGCGGTCTTTCGCTTGTTTTCCGCTGGGCGAGAATCACCAGGAAAACCGCCACGAATATCAGCGCCATACCCGCGCCCTGAGGCAAATCGAGCCTCTCGCCGAAGAAAATGATGCCCATGATGACGGCGGTAAGGGGTTCCATGCAGCCTAATATGGCCGTGGTGGTGGAACCGATCATATGAATGGCATAAATAAGGGTCAAATCGGAAATGAGCGTGGGCAGCAAAGCCAGCGCAAGGGCATTCGCCCAGGCCCCTCCGTCGGGAAGCATATCGAAACGGGCTCCCTTTACGAGAATATTGCACAGAAAAATAAATGCCGAATCCACCAGTACGTAAAAGGTCATTTTCATCCCGTTTATATGATTGATTGCGGGGGTTTTATTGACTCCTACGATATAGGAGGCATAGGTAAAGACCGTCAGGAGTACCATGAGCAATCCTTTTAAGGGAATCGCTCCGGCAGCGTCCGCAGACGTGCTTCCCGTCCATCCTCCGCACAGGAAATAGACGCCCGCTATGGCCAGTATGATGGCGGATATTTTTTCCCCGGATACTTTTTCCCGGAAAAAGAGGATCATGAAGACAGCTACCAGTACGGGATATAAAAAGTGGATGGTGGTAGCTATGCCGCTGGGAATATACTGATAGGACCCGGTCAGGAACATGGAGGTGGCCGCATAGAAGACGGTAAGGAAAAACAGGCTCACAAATTCCCTGAAAGTCACTTTAAGACTGATTTTCTTGATCGTGAGGAAGATGCCCATTATAAGGGCGGAAAAGAAAAACCGGTAGAAACATACCGAATCCAACCCCACTCCGTTCTTCAGAAGAGGAATGGAAAACAACGGAATGAATCCGAAGGTGGCGGAGGATATGATAGCCAGCAAAAGCCCCTTGAATTTTTTCATGGCGTGCAAAAGTACATAAAAAAACGGAAGGGGCGATAAGCTATTTTTTTATATCCCGACAGGAAAATCTTTTATCTCCAGAAAATCTTTCAATTCGGTTGCCGGTACATTTATTTCCACCGGACCGCAGGCGTATGCGCCCAGAATATACTGGTCATAGGTGAACGTTACGTACTCCGGAGTAATGTTTATGGCCGTAGCGGATTCTACGGTAGGTTTCTCCGTAAAACACCCGTCGGGATCCTGGAAATATTCTTCCAGCAGCCGGTCGATTTGTGCGGTGCATTCGGGTTTGAAAAGCGACTTTTTATCTAATTGCTTTTCGGCGGAGATGTCGTAGTTGTAACTGTAGAAACAGGTCATCCCGTGCGCTCCACCCGTAAAGGTATATACCATATAGCGCAGGCTCACGAAATTATCGGCGGCCATGAAAACGGAGTCCTTGATATACAGCTCGTATTTCATTTCGGGAGGCAGATAGGGTTTGGTTTCGAGAGCTTCTTCCCTGAATTTCGCGATGGTATCGTTCAGGCCTCTTTCGATCTCCTGATTGTACCCCTCTAACAGGGCGTTTATTTTATGGGAGTCCGAGTGTATCAATATATAATCGGCCTCTACGATGGAAGCGCTGTCGGAAAGCCGGATGGCTTTTTCCGTGGTATATACTTCGGCGCGTCTGGCGCATCCGCAGAGCAGTGTGGCCAGCAGAAGGACAAGAAAGGCAAGTCCGGAAGAGGATGAATAATGTCTCATTTTCAGTAATGTTAGTAAAAACTGTTTATTTTCTGTTTCGATTCGTCTCGATTGTTGTCGTGTCAATTGTTCTATTCGCGGTCCGGTTCGTCGTCTTGGTCCGGTCCGGCTTTTTGGGCGGGCTGTCTGTTCTTGACATATTTATCCAAGTGCTGGTAGGTTTCCCATCCTAACTGGAGCAGGTTTTCCTTAGTAGAGTAGCCGTGGCTTTCGTATGGCAGCAATACTAACCTGACCGTTCCGCCGTTGCCCTGAATGGCGGCGTACAACCGGATGCTTTGTATGGTGAAAGTCCCGGGATTGTTATCGTCCAGACCATGAACCAGCAGAATCGGACTCTTTATTTTGTCGGCATAGGCAAACGGGGACATCTCCATATAAACGTTTTTGGCCTTCCAAAAGTTCCGGCTTTCATTTTGAAATCCGAATGGGGTCAGTGTACGGTTATAAGCGCCGCTTCTGGCGATTCCCGCAGCGAAGAGATCCGAGTGGGCCAGCAGGTTGGCCGTCATGAATGCCCCATAGGAATGGCCTCCCACTGCTACGCGCGTAGAATCCCCGATTCCCATGTCCGCTACTTTCTTGATGGCTGCTTTGGCGTTGTTTACCAGATCTTTGATATAATTGTCGTTTGGCTGCACCTTTTCGCTGCCGATAATCGGGAAAGAGGCGTCGTTCAATACCGCATATCCCATAGGAACGATCATCAGTATGGAAGAGCGGCTGATAGTCGTATATTTGTTGGGCGAGTCTTTTCTCTGTTGGGCGAGTTCTTTGTCGCGATATTCCGCAGGGTAGGCCCAGATAAAAAGCGGCAGCGGTTCTTCACCCTTGTAATCGGCCGGAGTATAAAGCGTCCCCCGGAGCAGTACGGAGTCTTCGCGATAATATTCGACCGTTTGTTTTTTTATGTTGCGGACGAGAGACTCTATCGGAGATCGGAAGGAAGTGAGCCGGATGTCTTTTTTGCCGAAATCTTCCAAAAGAAGATAGTTCGGAAATTCTTCCTGGCTTTCCCGCTTGGTAATGAATATGCCTTTTTTCAGATCGAGGAATTCCACAGGCTCTTCATAATAAGGGTCCCGACAGCTCCACACCGTAGTAAAAAGTTTCTTTTTCAGATTGTAGCGGGTAATATACGGATAGGCTCCGGCGGCTGAATATCCCGGGTTGCTGAAATATATGGTGGCATATTTGTCCGGAGAATAGACCGTTTCATTGCCGTATTTGTTGGGCATGGTTACCGGTGTTCCCGCAGATGCGTACAGGTCTCTGGATTTTACGCTGTATATCAGATCGAGGGAGGATGTCTTTACTAATCCTAAGGTATCGCCCTCGTAGCGAGGCCGCGAGGTATTCGTAAAGTCCTTTACGAAATACAGTTCGTCTTTTTTCTCTTTTTCATTGGTAACCGATACGAATATATTCAGGGAGTCGCACCAATGAATCCGGCGGATGTTAAAGTCCGGATAAAAAATGGCCTGAGCCTGAGTATCGAAAGGAGCGTTCCATTCCATAATCTTTTTATAGGTCTTGGTTTTCGGTTTTTTCCCTTTGGGACTCTTGTCGCCGCTTGTGTCTTTTGCCGCGGAATCCGCAGCGACTTTATAGCTTTCGTACCAATATAAGGAAGCTGCCTTGTCGGGACGCCAGGCGAAACCGCTTCTTTTTTCCTTATCATCTTTGTTACCGTTGCCCACGGAAAGTCCTTTGGTAATGATGGTATCTATTTTTTCCCCGTTTTTATTCCACAGCTCCAGTGAATTGGGAAATTGGTTATATCCTACCTGGTAGGAGTACGGCCTGTAGACGTAACGCACGAGCATGTATTTTCCGTCGGGAGAATAGCTGTAATAAGTATAAACGGCGTCTTTCCCTATTTTTTTGACGGTGCCATCCGGCGAAACGGTCGCTATGGATGATGTAGCATAATAATCGAACAGATATTCATCGTATTTATCCGTCAGCAGATCCTGATAGGTGCGTACGCCTCCTTTTTGGCCGGAGCTTTCCTGAATGGTCGGAGTTGCCGGAAATTCTTTGCCCCGGGCTTTGGGAGACAGGGGACGGTCCTCGGGAATCAGGGGTACGGTTACCGATTTACTGTCGGGAGTCCATTGGAAAAGATTGGGACCGAAAAATAAATTCAGCTTCCGGTCCGAACACCGGTGTGCAGTGCCGGAATTTACGTCCGCTATCCATAAATAAACTCCGTCCGCCTCCTCTATGGCTGCTGCCAGATAATTACCGTCGGGAGACCATTTGCAGTGAAGGATTCTGACATCTTCGCCAAATCCCCGGATAATGCCCTGGAATCCGTTTTGGCCAGGAAGATTTTTAATCTCTATCTGAGTAATGACGGATTTGACCAATGGGCTGTTAGTGGAGACGAGTACCCGCTGGCCGGCCAGTCTGACATCTTCCCTGGATTGTTCTTGGTTGGTAGGAAGGTCGTTTATACTGAAAACCGCGAATTTGTTTTTCAAGGGAGAAAAGGAAACTGTGGGGATGGCCGGAGCCAGAATGATGTCCTCCATTTGTTTGGGCGGAATCTTGTAACCTTGTTCCCCAGTGTCCGTTTGCGCCTGGATAAGGCCGGTTCCCCCGGACAATAAGAGTGTCAGAAATAGGATGCCGATGAGTCTCAGAGTTTTCATGTTCGGAATATTGACGGTTATTATAATGAAATATTCAATAAGTGTGGTATCATGCAGGCTGCATTTGTCCGCAGCCACGGCTGGGCCGGCCGTTACAAATTTACAATAAAATTCCGAATGCAAAATACTGTCGGGAGTAATTTATTTAAAAATATTTGTAAATAATAATTATTATAAATAACTTTGCCCTGAAATAACAAGGATATGCAAAATATAAAGGAAAAAATCCAGAAAGGCGGGTTGAAAGCTACTCCTCAGCGGATAGCGGTTTATAGTACTCTGTTGAAACTGGGGCATGCTTCGGCCGATATGGTGGGAGAGGAGGTTAAAGAGGTTTTTCCTTCGCTGACTGTCGCTACCATTTATAATGTATTGGAATCGTTTGTGCGGGCGGGTCTGGTAGTGCGCAGATTCAGTTCGAACAATAAAATGTATTTCGATGTCAATACCTACGAACATGCCCATCTGTATGATAAGGACATGAACACATATTTAGACTATGACGACCCCGGACTGATCCGGTTAGTGACCGAATACTTGAAATCCAAAGAAATACCTGATTTCAATCTGACCGATATAGATATTCAGCTCATAGGCACTTTCAAGGAAAGACAACAACATATTCTGAAAAAATAAACATTTATTAAACATTTACAGTTATGAAAAGTATAAAAGGAACAAAAACAGAAAAAAATCTGTTGAAAGCGTTTGCCGGCGAATCACAGGCAAGAACCCGTTATGCCTTTTTTGCCAGCGCAGCCAAAAAAGAGGGTTTTGAACAGATTGCAGGCGTATTTACCGAAACTGCCGATCAGGAAAAGGAACATGCGAAAGTATTTTTTAAATATTTGGAAGGCGGCATGGTAGAAATTACCGCCGAATATCCTGCCGGTAAAATAAGCAGTACCGAGGAAAATCTGCGGAATGCCGCTGCGGGAGAAAATGAAGAATGGGACATTTTGTATCCGAACTTCGCCGAAGAAGCCGAAAAGGAAGGATTCATGGAGGTGGCTGCCAGCTTTAGAAATATCGCCAAGGTGGAAGCGGAACATGAAAAGAGATATCGGACTTTGCTGGAAAGAGTGCAGTCCGGCACCGTATTCAGCAGAGAAAGTGAAATAGAATGGCAATGCCGTAACTGCGGATTCGTATTCAAAGGAACCGCGGCTCCTGAGATCTGCCCGTCCTGCAAACATCCGCAGGCCTATTTCGAACCGATGAAACGCAATTATTGATAAAAACGGGGACTTCCCGTTGTACGACAAGCCCCCGGAAAGTGCTGCTCTCCGAGGGTTTTCTTATTTGTTAAGCCACAAGTTTGTCAAGTCGTTTTATTCCTGTCTCATTTATAAGTGCCTTATTTATAAATAAATGCTCTTTTGCCGTCCTCCGCGTTATAAGAGCTTGTCATGCTTTTGTCTCCGGGGTAAATCCTGTTTTCCCGATAGGAGACGAGATAATGATCCCCCTCGTTAATCACTTTTTGACCGTAACCATGGCAAGAGACCTGTACCGGTAGGTCCTTATCGCATGATTGGAGAAACGGGGAAAGCAATTAACAAGGGGGAAAAGGAGCCGTTTTAATTTTTTCATCGTTCATGGAATTGAGTTAATTTTATCTATTTATTGGGTATTCGTATGATAAACGTCGTATAGGCATGAATACTGCATGCGTCCGGTAAATTTTTTTTGATTTTCCCGGGTAGCCCGGATCGATATTGTTTGAAAGACGGCGTTTTTCCAAAATAATGTCTTCGGGATGCAGTATTTGCCGGATCGGTGCATTTATAAAATTATAATAGATAAAGGATGGAGGAAAGAGAACTCTCAGAACGTTGTAAAAAGGGAGACAATGTCGCCAGGAAATTGCTCTATGAGGATTTTTCCGGGCGGCTGTTTTCCATTTGCCTGCGTTATCTGGGCGACTATCCTGCTGCCGAGGATCTGCTGCATGACGTATTTCTGAAAATATTCCGCTCGTTCGATAAATATACATGGCGGGGAAACGGTTCGCTTCGGGCGTGGTTAGAGCGGGTAACGGTAAATGCGTCATTGGAATATCTGAGAAAAAACAGGACTTCCATACTCCCGGTTCCTCTGGACGAGGAAGGTTTGCAGGAGTATGAGTCTCCCGACGATTCTTTCGTGAGCAGGATCCCCCCGGGGGAACTGATGAAGTTTGTAATGGATCTTCCTTACGGATACCGCACGGTGTTTAATTTATACGTGTTCGAAGAAAAATCGCATCGGGAGATCGCGCAGATATTGGGAATCAACGAGAAATCTTCTTCATCCCAATTATTCCGGGCCAAACGGATTCTGGCCGGGAAAATAAAAGCGTATATCAAGGAGCAGGAGTAATATGGATGATATGGAAAACGGGAATGAAAAATGGCTGGAACAGTTGAAAGACTCCCTGAAAGACTATCGGGAGCCCGTTCCTCCGTCCGTAAAGGAAAAATTGGAAAAAGAATGGCGGGAACCCGGAAAGACGGTCTTTTTTATTTTTCTCCGCAGAGCCGCATCTGTGGCTGCAGCGTTGTTTGTGCTGGCCTTTTCCGTAAAATGGCTGTTGGGGCCGCAACAGGAGCCCGTCCGGGTAGCGGAACCGGAGAAAGACCGGCCGGAATGGCTGACCGAAAATAAAAGTACGGAGCCGCTTTCATCCCGACAATACGACTTATTCCGCACTCCGGAGGAAAATCCGGAAAACAGAGAAACAAGGCCGCAGTCAGACCGGATGCAGGAATTGTCCGGAGCGGAGAAAGAATCCGGAGAAAATGTAGAGAACGGGACGAATGTATCTTCGCAGGAGAAGATCGTCGAGGAAACAGAGGGAAAATATATTCATGGAACAAAAGATACAACCCGGGAAAACAAGAACGGGCCGGCGGTGGAGCAAGTGGGGGCAGACGTGATGCAGGCACGGGAAGAAGCGGCGGAGGCGGATGCAGCCTCCCGGAAGGAAAGTAAAGACGGGAAAAAGCGCGGAAGGGTTGCCGGACGATATAAAAAAATACGGGTGGTGGATGCTTCTCCGGCAGATTCGAAGCGTGGAGAGGGTGGCTCCGGATGGCAAACAGGTTTGGCGGTGGCCAACTCCGGGATTTCTTCCAAAAGTTCTCCGGGAGGCGGAGGCGGCCTGCCCAACTCTTCCGTTATGAACTCCCCGAATGATTTCACAGCGGTTCCGTCCGATTTGAAAGTGGTATTTTTTAACGGTTCCCCTTATCTGGACAACGAGAAAACATTTTCCTACAAACATAAACAACCTCTGAGCTTCGGGTTGTATATCGGCCGCAGCGTAACGCCTCGTATCTCCATAGAAACGGGGTTGGTTTATACATTGCTTATGTCCGATGTAACTGACGATACCGGCGCCGGGTTCCGGCAGACCCTTCATTTTTTGGGGATTCCGGTCCGCGCCAACTGGAGTTTTCTGGAGAGGAAGAACTTTTCTTTGTATCTGGGGGCGGGAGGAATGCTGGAAAAATGCGTCTCCGGTACTTTGGGCCGGGAAAAGGTCTCCATGAAAGAATGGCAGTATTCGGTTTTCGCCGCTCCCGGAATACAATATAATCTGGGAGGCCGGTTCAATATCTATTTCGAACCCGGCGCCGCCTACTTTTTCGACAATAAATCCGACATACGCACCATCCGGCAGGATTCCCCGTTGAATTTTACCTTGCAACTGGGTTTCCGCCTTGCCTACTAAAGAAAAAAATCTCTATATTTGCGCCATCCTAAATGTCAGAGAGAATGACCGTTTATAAGAAAGAATCTGTCGGGATGCGGATAAAGAAAAGCGTGAAACAAGTGCTGCCCGGTACGTTTAAAACATGCATCTGGCTTATTAAAATAACCGTGGGCGTATCATTTGCCATCCTGTTTCTAAAATATTTCGATATCCTTCCCTGGATTTCCCGTTTTCTCAGCCCTGTCTTCAATCACCTGGGCTTGCCCGGAGAAGCGGCGCTCCCTTATGTAACAGGTTATTTCGTAAATGTTTATGCGGCTATTTCCGTAGCGGTGGCGTTCGATTTCGATGTGCGCACCCTCACTATATTGAGCGTAATGATTTTGTGTTCCCATAATATGGTAACAGAAACGGCCGTACAGAAGAAAACGGGAACTTCCGCCGTACGGATCGTTTTAGTGCGTACTTTGTCGGCATTCATATTGGCGTTCCTGCTGAATCTGATCCTGCCCGGAAGCATTACGCAGGCGGCTGCCGCGGCGGAGGAAGGAAACCATGATTTTATGGCGATGTTCAGGGAATGGGCGGTTTCCACGGGATGGGTGGTCGTGAAGATGACCGTGCTGATATTCTCGTTGGCTATTTTGCAGAAATTACTGTCCGAGTTCGGGGTGATCCGTTGGATATCCAAATTCCTGAAGCCGGTGCTGGCTTTTTTCGGATTGCCGGCCCGCACCTCCTTTCTCTGGATCGTAGCGAACATTCTGGGGCTGGCATACGGAGCGGCCGTAATGCTCGAGGAGACGGAAAGCGGACACGTAAACAGAAGGGACATCGATTTGTTGAATGTGCATATCGCCATATCCCACAGCAATCTGGAAGATCTTATATTATTGTCCTCTTTAGGAGGTGTATGGTATATTTTATTGATAACCAGATGGGTGGGGTCGTTTGTCTTAGTCTGGAGCCTCAGATTCGAATACTTTGTTAAGGATAGACTGAAAAAAAATTATTAACTTCGCAAGAATATTATTATGAGTACTGAAAAAATAAAATGTTTGATTATCGGTAGCGGCCCGGCAGGGTATACGGCCGCCATTTATGCTGCCCGGGCGAATTTGCATCCGGTGGTGTATGAAGGCATTCAGCCGGGGGGCCAGCTGACCACGACTACCGAAATCGATAATTTTCCCGGATATCCGGAAGGGGTCTCGGGCCTTGTTATGATGGATGATCTGAAAAGACAGGCACAACGGTTCGGTACGGATGTACGTTTCGGGATAGTGACCCGCACGGATCTGAGCAGCCGGCCTTTTACTGTCGAGATAGATAATGAAAAGGAGATACAGGCTGAGGCCTTGATTATTTGTACCGGCGCTACGGCCAAGTATTTGGGATTGCCTTCCGAGGAAAAATTCAAAGGACAGGGCGTTTCCGCCTGCGCTACCTGCGACGGATTCTTTTATAAAAACAAGGATGTGGCGGTAGTGGGAGGGGGCGATACCGCCTGCGAAGAGGCCACTTACCTGGCCGGGATCTGCAAAAAAGTGTATCTGATCGTAAGAAGGGATGTCCTGAGGGCTTCCAAGGCTATGCAGGAGAGAGTATTCGATACACCTAACATAGAAGTGTTGTGGAATCATAATACCAAAGAGATTCTGGGGGATGACTTCGGAGTTACGGGAGCCTTGTTGGTCAATAATAAGACATTGGAAGAGAAGGTGATAAACATTCACGGTTTTTTCTTAGCCATAGGGCATCATCCCAATTCGGAAGTATTCAGACCGTGGGTGGAAACCAATGCCGAGGGTTACATAATTACCGACGGAAGAACCCAGAGAACGAATGTCCCGGGGGTTTTCGCAGCCGGAGATGTGCAGGACCCGCAATACAGGCAGGCAATCGTGGCGGCGGCCAGCGGATGCAAGGCTGCTATGGATGTCGAAAGATTCCTTCAGGAGAGCTGACAGGCATCTTTCGGCGGTAAAACCGGTTTTGGCTTGTTATTTGCCTATGTCCAAGATTTAACATAAACATTGATGATGAGAATCCGGAAAATATTGATTATACTGACGGTCGCCGTATCGGCTGCTTCTTGTTCCAATTATTACGAGATCGTGATGAAAAGCTCCGATGTGGATATGAAATACGAGGCGGCTTTCCATTATTTCAACAGTGGCAAATACAAGAAGGCGGCGGATATATTCGAGAATCTCAGGCTTTTGTGCCAGGGAACGCCGCAGGAAGATACCGTGCAGTATTATAATGCTCTCAGTAATTATAAATACGGGGATTTTGTCACGGCCGAAAGTAATTTCTCACACTTTATCGAAGTGTTTCCCCGGAGTCCTTTTACCAAGGAGGCGGAATATCTGAGAATTCAGTGTCTGTATGATGCCACTTACCGGTACGAACTGGATCCGACGCCTACCCGCAAAGCGATGGTAGTGATAACGGAATATATGTACGACAATCCTGGAAGCGAGTATTTTGACGAGTGCGAGGCGATTTTGAAGGATCTGCAGGGACGGCTGGACCGTAAAAACTATGAAAGCGCCAGACTCTATTATACCATGGAGGATTACAAGGCGGCCAGTTATGCACTGAAAAATGTCTTGCGGGAGAATGCGGAGAATGTCTACAGGGAATATATCATGTATTATATTGCCATGTCTGCTTATAAATTCGCCCTGAACAGCGTTTCGGAGAGGCAACCGGAAAGATATCTGGTCTTCATGGATGAATATTATAACTTTATCAGCGAATATCCGGAATCTCCGTTAAGAAAGGGATTGGATGTCTATTTCGAGAAGGCCCAGAAATTCTCCCGCAGAAAAGGGATAGACAGCGAGACGGTAGAGGAAGCCGATGAAATGAAAGACACCGATTTGAAAAAACAGGAAAAGAACGTGCGCAAGGCCGAAAAGGAAGTGGGTGTTTCCGACCAGTCCGGCAGGGTGATCACCAAGAGCGAGCCGAAACTTTCCAAAGAGGAAAAGTTGAAGCGGAAACAGGACCGGAAAGCGGAGAAAGCGGCAGAAAAAAATGACATAACAACAGGTCCCGACAATAAAAAGCCGGAACCGGAAAAACGAAATAACAGGGAAAAATAATATATAATATGGAAAAGACTCAACATAAAGTGGCTACTACTACCATTACCAGGAATTTATCCGAATTGGCGCAGCCTACCGGCAATATTTACGAAACGACCATGATAATTGCTAAAAGAGCTAATCAGATCGCTGCGGAAATCAAACAGGAACTCAGTGCGAAACTGGAAGAGTTCTCCAATTTTGCGGATACGCTGGAAGAAACTTTCGAAAATAGGGAACAGATAGAAATTTCCCGCCACTATGAAAAATTGCCAAAGCCTACTTTAGTGGCTATCAAGGAATTCCAGGACGGAGAAATTTATTATCGTAAAATAGAAAGCTAAACGCCCCGTCCGACAGGATTTCTCCCTACGACTCTTATATTTGCGATATACGGGTCGTGGATATCTTTTAAAGATGGAACAATTCTTTATTTATGCTTAAGGGGAAGCGTATATTATTGGGGATCACCGGAAGTATCGCCGCTTATAAAGCGGCTGTGCTGGCTCGCGGGTTAGTAAAGGAAGGAGCCCTGGTAAAAGTCGTCATGACTCCCATGGCCCGTCAGTTCATTACTCCGCTGACGATGGCTACTCTTACCCGGAACCCGATATTGGTGGATTTCTATAATCCCGAAAACGGGGATTGGAACAGTCATGTAAGTTTGGGCCTGTGGGCGGATTTGCTGCTGATCGCTCCCGCAACGGCCAATACTTTGGGAAAAATGGCTGCGGGTATTGCGGACAATTTGTTGCTGACCACCTATTTGTCGGCCAAATGTCCGGTAGCGGTCGCTCCGGCGATGGATCTGGACATGTATGCACATCCTTCCACCCAGGAGAATTTGAGCCGGCTCCGGCAGCGGGGAGTGCGGATTATAGAGCCGTCTGCAGGAGAGTTGGCCAGCGGATTGGAGGGAAAGGGACGGATGGAGGAACCGGAAAAAATCCTTTTACACATACAAAGTATTTTCGCCTCTGCCGGACCGTTGTCGGGAAAAAAGATATTGATAACTGCGGGACCTACGCGGGAAGCTATAGATCCTGTCCGGTATATTTCCAACTATTCATCCGGCAAAATGGGATATTGTCTGGCGCGGGAAGCGGCGGAAAGGGGAGCGGAGGTACATGTAATCAGCGGCCCGGTGTCTGCGGACTCCGGATATCCGGGAATCAGAGTCACGCATGTGGAATCCGCCGCCCAGATGTTCGCGCAGGTACGGGAAAATTATGAAGATGCGGATATCGTCGTATTATGTGCGGCCGTAGCCGATTTTGCCGTGGCCCATCCTGCCCGGGAGAAGATAAAACGGGGAAAAGAGGGGTGGACCTTAGAATTGGCCCCTACGGAAGACATAGCCGCATGGGTGGGGGCGCATAAAAAGCCGGGAAGCATTCTGGCGGGATTCGCCCTGGAGACGAATGACGGCATGGAGAACGCCCGGAAGAAATTAGAGAAAAAAAATCTGGATATGATCGTATTGAATTCCATGCAGGATCCGGGGGCCGGGTTCGGCGGGGATACCAATAAAGTTACCTTGATTTTCAAAAACCGGGAAGCCGTCGTGTTCCCTCTTAAGCCGAAAACGGAGGTGGCTGCGGATATTATGGACCATATAGAGATGCTGGCCGGATGCTCGGAAAACTGACCATACAAAATTACGCATTGATCGAAAATCTGGATGCCGATTTTCCCGATGGCTTGGTGATCATCACCGGTGAAACAGGTGCCGGAAAATCCATTCTGCTGGGAGCCTTGTCCCTGTTGCTCGGAGCTAAGGCCGATGTGTCCGTATTGAAGGATCCCGCCCGCAATTGCGTGGTGGAAGGGGAGTTCGATATTACGGACAGCCATATTCCCGCGGAACTGCTTGGGGAAGAGCCGGAAGAGGGTGAGGAGAGGGATTCTTTCTGCGAAAACGGCAGATTGCTTCTCAGACGGGTCATTTCTCCGGGAGGCCGCTCACGCTCTTTTATAAACGACCGCCCTGTTCCGAACGCTACTTTAGCGGCTTTGGCCGGACGGCTTGTGGATGTGCACGCCCAGCATCAGCATTTATTGCTGAGCGACGGGGCTTATCAGTTATCCGTTTTAGATTATTTTGCCGGTACTGCCGGATTGCTGGAAGAATATAAAAAGACATATAGCGCTCTTCAGGAAGCCCGCAGCGCTTTGGCGAATCTCTGTCGGGAAATGGAGCGGATGGATAGGGAAGTAGATTATAAGCAATATCAGTTCGATAAATTGGAACAGGCCCGTCTTCGTCCGGGAGAACGGGAAGAACTCGAGGCGGAGCAAAAGCAACTGGCGAATGCGGAAGAGATCAAAAATTCCCTTTATGGCGCGGCCCAGCTTATGCGGCCTATGGGAACTTCGCTCGTGCAAAATTTAAAGGATGCGGCCCATATATTGAGAAAGTATTCTAACTTTGTGCCCGCTTTCGGGGAACTGGCCTCCAGATTGGAAACATGCCGGATCGAATGCCGGGATATCGAGGAGGAATTGGAGCGGCGCGCAGAAGAAGTAACCGTATCTCCGGACCGGCTGGAAAAGGTGGAAAGCCGTATGGGGGAGATAGAGTTGTTGTTGAAAAAGTACGGCTGCACCGATGTGGAATCCCTGATTGCCGTAAAAGACGGTTTGGAGCGGGAATTGCTTGATGTCGGCGCCAATCAGGAGAATAAGCTGCATTTGGAAGCGCAGGTGGAACAACTCGAAAAGGATCTGGAGCGGCAGGCCGAAAAGTTGTCGGAAAAAAGAGCTGCGAAAACCCGGGAGCTGGGACACACTTTGGAGGAAAAGATAAAAGATCTGGAGATGCCTTTCGCCCGATTCGAGGTGGAGCTGACTCCGGCGGATCATTTTACTCCGCAAGGGAAAGACCGGATCCGGTTTATGTTTTCCGCTAACGGAACGGAAAAGACGACCGAACTGGCCCGGGTGGCTTCCGGCGGGGAATTATCCCGCATCATGTTATGCCTGAAGTCTTTGATGGCTGCATATACGGGAATGCCGACCTTGATTTTCGATGAAATCGACACCGGCGTTTCGGGCCGTATAGCGGATAAGATGGGAAAACTTATAGGGGAATTGGGCGAGAATATGCAAGTGTTCGCCATTACCCATTTGCCCCAGATCGCATCCAAAGGAGATACCCATTTGCTGGTTTATAAGGAGTTCGATGACCGGAAGAGAGCGCATACCAAAATAAAACGCTTAGAGGGGCAGGAAAGGGTGATGGAAATAGCCAGGATGCTGAGCGGTTCGGAATTGTCGGAAGCCGCCGTAGAGAATGCAAAATACTTATTAAAAAAATAACTATGAGATTAATTATTCAAGAATCGTATTCACAGCTTTCGCAATGGGCGGCAGCATATATCGTAAAAAGAATTAAAGAATTCGGTCCCTCTGCGGATCGCCCCTTCGTATTGGGTTTGCCTACCGGTTCCACTCCGTTGGGAACTTACAGGGAATTGATTAAATTGTACAACGAAAAGAAAATCTCTTTCGCCAATGTGGTTACTTTTAATATGGATGAATATATCGGTTTGCCGGTGGATCATCCCGAAAGCTACCATTCATTCATGTGGAATAATTTTTTCAAGTACATAGATATCAAAAAAGAAAATGCGAATATCCTCAACGGGAACGCTGCGGATCCCGAGGAAGAATGTGTGCGTTACGAGGAGAAAATAAAATCGTACGGCGGCATTCGTCTGTTTATGGGAGGTGTGGGTCCCGACGGGCATATCGCCTTCAATGAACCCGGTTCCTCCCTTACTTCCCGTACCCGGGTCAAATCGCTGACTACCGATACCATAATCGCCAATTCCAGGTTTTTCGATCATGATATTACCAAAGTGCCGAAAACGGCATTGACCGTGGGAGTGGGCACGATCATGGATGCGGAAGAGGTGATGATCTTAGTGAACGGCCATAACAAGGCGCATGCCTTATATCAGGCGGTGGAAGGTGCCGTCAACCACATGTGGACGATAAGCATTTTGCAAATGCATCCTAAAGGAATTATAGTCTGCGATGACGCTTCTACGGTAGAACTCAAAGTGGGGACGGTCAATTATTATAAGGATATCGAAAAGAACAACCTCAACCCCGAAGCGCTCCTGTAAAATCCGTTGTTTATGAACAGAACAGAAGCACTGGATTCTTTGAGGGAGTTCTTGAAGGAGCGGGGAATTTCCGCCATGATTATTCCTACGAACGACCCTCATTTTGGGGAATATACGCAAGCCCATTATAAAGTCCGGGAATGGCTGAGCGGCTTTACGGGATCGGCCGGAACGCTGGTGGTCACGGAAACGGATGCGGCCTTGTGGACGGATTCCCGATATTTCGTCCAGGCGGCGAGGGAGTTGTCAGGCTCCGGAATATGCCTGATGAAAATGAAAATGGAAGGCACTCCTTCCATTGCCGGATGGATCAGGGAGCAATATCCGTCGGGAGCCCGGGTGGGAATAGACGGAGCGTTGTTTTCCTATGCGGATTATCTGCAATTGAAAAAGGATCTGGCTCCTTTGACCGTGGAATCGATTCCCGACCCGTTCGACCGGATATGGAAAGAGCGGCCCCCTTTGGCATTCCGGCCCGTAACGGTCCTCCCCCAGGAGTATTCCGGGGAGAGCGCCGCTTCTAAATTCGAGCGGGTCAAACAGGCGTTGTGCATGGGCGACAGACGTTTTGTTTATATCGTAACGGCTTGCGATGAGGTCGCTTGGCTATGTAATATAAGAGGCACCGACATAGAATACAACCCGCTTCCCCAATCCTATGCGGTCATAACCAATCAAGCGGTCCATCTGTTTGCGGATTTGCAAGCCTTGGATGAAGAAACGCAAAGGTATTTGCGTTCTCAGGGAATCGAAATTCATCCTTACGACAGCTTTACCGAAAGGTTAGGGGAGTTTCCGTCGGATACCTTGCGGGTATGTTCTGCCGCGCGGATTACGGTTCGGGATTACAATGCGCTGAACATACAGGGCGCCGTCTTTACGGACGATCCTCTTGCAGGCGGAACGGTGGCCCGGCTGAAAGCGATTAAAAACGAATGCGAAGCGGAAGGTTTCAGAAAAGCGTTTTTGACGGACGGCATCGCATGGTGCAAATTGCTTAAATATATCGATGATTCGTTGCGCGAAGGACGGGAACTGGACGAATATGCGTTGGGGGAAAAACTGATTGCATTCCGGAAAGAATGTCCGCTCTACCGGGGGGAAAGTTTCGAGCCGATCGTCGCCTTCGGACCGGCGGCGGCCCTGCCCCATTACAGTGCTACGGAAACGAGTTCGCAAAAGATAGGAACGGATAATTTCCTGCTGATGGATACGGGAGGACATTATCTGTTCGGAACGACCGACACCACCCGCACGATTCCGGTGGGGAAACTTACGGAGGAACAGAAGATCAATTACACGCTTGTGCTCAAAGGGATGATCGCTCTCAGTATGGCGGCGTTCCCTAAGGGTACGCGGGGAGCGAGTTTGGATGTCCTGGCACGGGGACCGCTTTATACCCGCGGACTTATGTATTTTCACGGGACCGGACACGGAATCGGCCATTATCTGTGCGTACATGAAGGGCCGCAGAGTATCCGTATGGAAGAAAATCCCGTACCGCTGGAGCCGGGAATGGTGCTTTCGAATGAACCGGCCGTTTATATGGAGGGAAAATACGGTATCCGGACGGAAAATGTATTGATGGTGCGGGAATGGAAAACTACCCCGGTCAATGAGTTTTACCGGTTCGAAACCCTGACTCTCGTGCCTATTGCCACGGAGTGCATTGCGAAAGGAATTCTGGCGGAAGAGGAAATCGTATGGCTGAACGGATATAATGCTCAGGTGTATGAAAAGATCTCTCCGTTCCTGGATCCGGAGGAAAAACAATGGCTCGGGAAGGCGTGCCGTCCTTGCCTTATTTAATCCTTTTTAATTTTCCAGAAGCGTAACGGAATAATCGGGATTATAACGGATATTGCGGGTGGCTATATTTTCGAATCCTTCCCCGGGAGTTTTCCGGAAAAATACGAAATCGGCCTGCAATAATCTTCCTTCCGGCATTTTTTGCTGGTAGAACAGGCTGCTCCCGTGTTTTAACAGGTTGGACAAGAAATAATAGGCGATATCGTATCCCTGAAATGCGTACGGGGTGGGTTCCGTATTGTATAAGGCCCGGTAGCGCAACAGGAATTCTTTTACGGAGCCGCTGGAATAATCTACGAAATACGGTACGGAAAGACACAGATTCATGCGGTGGAAAAGCTCCGGATCGATGGTCTCGAAGTTTCTCCATTTAGGCATCCCATATAGACGGATCGTCCTGTTTTCTTTGATGGTCAATCCTAAATTCCTGACCACATCGCTTACAAAAGCTTCGCTGTTGGACGGCACTAATACAACGGTATTGAGCGTATCGCCGCCCGATTGATCCAGCTGCCTTAAAAGGGTTCCGTATATATTCCTTCCCTCCAGTATGCCGTAGGATAGAGTGGAATACGAAATAAAGTTCTTTGAGAGAAGGTCTTTGGCAATTCTTACTAACGCAGTATCTTCGCCGCTCTTTTCGTATATTAGCAAGACCTGTTGCGATCTTGTTTTATACAGATCTTTTTTCATTAATTCTATCAGATTCTCCATTTGGCGGTAAGGGCTCGGAGGGGCCTGAATAATAGAAGGATTTCCGCTCAGAAGCATTTCAGCGGCCGGATCCATCGGAGATATGACGGGAATATTTTCCTGTCGGGAAAATCCGGCTATCTGCTTCAGATCGCGGTTGTGTACCGGTCCGATAAGCATCTGGTTATTTTCCAAACGGCCCTTTTCCATTAACTTTTCCACGGAAGGGTAGTCCGACTGGTCGTATATATTGATTTCCATATCCATCCCTTTCTCTTTCATGGCTTTTACGGCCAGAAGGGCGCCTGCATAGAAGTCCATGAAATTGGAACTGGACCCGTCCGGGTACCGGCTGTTCAGGGGGAGGATCATACCGATGCGAAAAGGTCCCGGTTGGGAATAATTCTTTTCCAACGGAGCGAATCCGGAAGAATCGGACGGATATCGGCCGGGGAATAAACGGGGATCAGAGGCCTGTTCTCCCTGGGTTCCCGACAGCGGCTCCTTTCCATCCTCCGTTCCGGCTGCCGCCCCCGGAACGATGGCTTCCTGCCTGTTTTCGGCAATGGCGTCTTGATTCCCCGCCTCTTTATTTTTCTGATATTCCGCTACATATTCCCGGTCCGGAATAAAAAGCACCTGCCGTTTCTTTACTTTGGCATCGGTGAGTTTGTTCAATGCCATAATGGCTTCTTCCGGAACGTTATAGAACCGGGCTATATCGGTCAGGGTTTCATACCACCGGACGGTATGCCGTTTGTATTTCCGGATATTTTCCCCGTCCGCATCGCGGCTCCCGGAAATATCGTCGTCCGCGTTATCGGATACAGCGGTGTCCCGCCCGGGATTTTGCCTGTTCCTCTCCTGCGTACGGGCAGAGCGGGTTTCTCCGGACAATTGCCGGCCGGAATTTTCCTGCGCGGTGCGATTGCCGGAAACCCCGTTATCTTCCGGACCGCCCGCAGGAATGTACAGGAGCATACCGGCTTTCAATCCGGCCGAAACCTGCGGGTTCTGTTTTTGTATTTCTGCGATTTCGATACCGTACATTTTACCTAAGGAATACAGGGTTTCCCCTTTTTTTACCTTATGGGCATACATGATTTTTCCCTTTACGTTCACTTTTTCAGCCGAAGCCGGAATGTTTTGCGCACAGAGAGGCCGCCCCGTAAAAGCAATCAGAGCCGCCAGGATCGAAATCAATATTACTTTCATAAACGGGCCAGCATGTTTTTAACGTTAGTTTCTATTCTTTCGTAGGCATTGTCCGTATATTCGGCCGGCTCGAATTTCGTGCCGGTGATGTTTTCGTACAATTCTATATAACGGTCGGAAATGCTTTTTACGCGGGCATCATCCATTTCCGGCACTTTCTGCCCTTTTTGGCCGCTGAAATTATTTTCCATGAGCCATTCCCGGACGAATTCTTTGGAAAGCTGTTTTTGCTGTTCCCCCTTGTCGAATCTCTCCTGATAACCGTCGGCATAAAAATACCGGCTGGAATCGGGTGTGTGGATCTCGTCGATGAGGTAAATGTCCCCGTCTTTCAGACCGAACTCGTATTTGGTGTCCACCAGAATGAGCCCCCGTTCCGCTGCTATTTGCGTGCCTCTTTCGAAAAGGGCCAAGGAATATTCTTCCAGTTTGTTATATACGTCTTCTGGCACTAATTTCCGGCGGATGATTTCTTCGCGGGAAATATCCTGATCGTGACCTCCGATTTCCGCTTTGGTGGTCGGGGTAACAATCGGCTTGTCGAATTTCTGGTGCTCCCGCATTCCGTCGGGAATTTTTACTCCGCATATCTCTCTTGCTCCGGCTTTATAGGCTCTCCAGGAACTTCCTGTCAGATATCCCCTGACGATCATTTCCACCGGAAGCGAATCGCATTTGTACCCTACGGTTACCATCGGGTCGGGAGAGGCTATTTTCCAGTTTTTTACGATATCGGAGGTGCTGTCCAGAAATTTCGAGGCGATCTGGTTCAATACCTGTCCTTTATAAGGTATGCCCTTAGGCAATACTACATCGAATGCGGAAATGCGGTCGGTTGCAACCATGACCAGATATTTGTTCGCTATGGTATATACGTCTCTTACTTTGCCGACGTATTTGGCGGTTTGATTAGGAAATGCGAATTCCGTACGGGTGATAGATTTCATAATATATTCTCTATTATATCGTTCTTGTTTTCAGTTTGTTGTAACTTCATTTGTTTTGCGCCCGGCTTGCAGTCTATATAATGGCGTCCGGTCCGCGAAGGTTTCCGGAATCGTTATAAAGTCCGGTAAAATTCCATTAGCTTATTGCAAAAATTGCTCCACGAAAGCCTGTCTTTTTCCCGGATGATATTTTTTATCATTTCATTCCTCGCCGTTTCTCCGCCCGATCTGCCCTCCGGAGCCGGAGCATCCCCAAAGTAAATGCGGATAGCCGATGCGACCGCATCCGGGTCGGGCCGATCCACGATCATGCCGGTGCCTCTGTCTCCGATGGTCTCTTTAAGGCCTCCTGCAGCGGTGGTAATCATCGGGACTTCAAAATGATAGGCCACCGAGCTGACGCCGCTTTGGGTGGCTGAGCGGTAAGGCAATACGCACACGTGGGCGGCGGAAAAATAAATCCCTACCCGGCTGTCGGGAATATAATGGGTCGTCAGGTAAATATTCTCCTTCAACGGCGATTCGTCGATCAGCTTCCTGTACTTCTCGAAACTCCCGTAAGGTTCTCCTGCTATGATCAGTTGGTAGGAGGAATCGAGCTGGGAGAACGCTTCTATGAGGATATCCAATCCTTTATATTCCCGGATAAGTCCGAAGAACAGAATGTTTTTCTTGTTTTTTTGTATCCCGATGGTTTTTTCGGCCTCTTCTCTTTCGAGCTTCCGCCCGAAATGGGAATAGAGCGGATGAGGAATATTCAGATAACGCGCCCGGGGCATAAAACTGAGCAAATCGTTTTTGACCGCATCGCACAATACGATGTATCCGTCATGGGGCTTTAGAAAATAGCGGGTGAACGGCCGGTCGAAAAAGCGGGGCTCGTGCGGAATGACATTATCTAAGATGGAGATGATTTTGCAGTTTTCATTCATGTGCCGGGCCACGTATCCCAAGGACGGGGCGAAATAGCTCATCCAGTAACGCATCACCAACAGATCCGGTCCCCAGTTTCGGATAGCCTTAGCCGTGGATACATACGAAAAAGGATTTGCCGTATCCAGCAGGGCTTCGGCCTGCACGGGTACGGCATTGTCTTCCGGAGTCACATATTGTGTTTTTCCCGGGAACAGCAGATTGGGATATTGGCGCTTGAAATTGAACGCCTTGACGGTATGCCGCTTGCCGAGTTCCTCCAGCAGGCAGGCATTGAACTGCGAAATTCCCCCTCTGTACGGGTAAAAACACGATAATATTGCGATCTTCAAGCGCCGGGACTATTTTTTGGATTTGACGTATTCTTCGTTCAGTCCGGTCAGTATATCCGCGGTAATGTCCAACGACGGAGAGCCCGTCAGCACGGTGGAACCTGCGGTAGTGGTGAGGATCAAGGAGTAATTATGTTCATTATTATATTTTTCCACGTACGTCTGGATGGCATCCATGACTTTCCGGTATAATACGGCGTTTTCGTCCTCGATTTCCATCTGTTTCTGTTGTCCCAGATTCTGCAGCTCCTGCTGACGTTCCTGGAGCTGGTTCTGTTGTTCTTCCATCTGGGTGCGGGTCAACAGCCCTTTCTGTACTTTTGTCTGGAAATCCTTTACGGCATTGTCGAATGTCCTTCCTTTTTTCGCCAGATCGTCCTGGATGGCCTGTACTTTGGATTCCAGTTCTGATTTCAGGTCGTTGAACATGTCGTACTGGCTGACAAGGGTGTCCATCTGAACATATACGATACTTCCCGCTGCCACGGTTTCTTTGGCCTGGACGCCGGATTCGGCCGTTTGGGCTGCCGGAGCGGAACCGGCGTTGGAATTACAGGAACACAGGAGAGCGATGGCCGCAATCGGCAGAATGATTTTTAATGATTTCATATCAGGATTATTGTTTATTAATTTTACAATTATATTAATTATATTCATTGAATTTCATTTGAAACGGACAAATATAGAAAAAAATCGGATAACTCCCTGCGGTAAGCCTGAATTGTATTCTCCAGACCCAGATATAAGGCGTCGCATATAAGGGCATGTCCGATGGAAACTTCCGATAGCCCGGGGATATTGCGGTTGAAATATCTCAGGTTGTCCAGGTTCAGGTCATGACCGGCATTCAATCCCAATCCGCACCGGACGGCTTCTTCGGCGGCTTTTACATAAGGCTCGATAGCCGCTTCCCGGTTGCAGGCGTATTTTTTCGCATAACTTTCCGTATAAAGTTCCACCCGGTCGCAGCCGGTGTCCGCCGCGTTCTTTATCATTTCGGGAACGGGATCGATAAAGATGGAAACCCGTATTCCGTTTTCCTTGAAAGTCTTGCAGATATTTTTAAGGAAAGTCTTGTTTTTAACGGTATCCCATCCTGCATTGGAAGTGAGGGCATCGGCCGCATCGGGCACTAAAGTTACCTGGGCCGGTCTGACTTTCAGCACCAGTTCCGTAAAGGCGGGAACGGGATTCCCTTCTATATTGAACTCGGTGGTAAGCACGGGTTTGAGTTCCAGTACGTCCCGATAGCGGATATGCCGCTGGTCCGGGCGGGGATGCACCGTTATCCCCTGGGCTCCGAATCTTTCGCAATCCAGCGCCGCTTTTATTACATCGGGCAGATTGCCTCCCCGGGCGTTGCGCAGGGTCGCTATTTTATTGATGTTAACGCTTAAAGTGGTCATAATAGAGGCCGATAAAAACCGTAATGAATGTTGTTTCTGTCGGGAAGACGGCTTCCTTCTTATGACAAAAGTATACATATTTTATTAAAATTGTATATCTTGCGTCAAATTTAAAAGTAAAAATGAAAATTGCCTTTTACGGGAGAAAAATAGATGCGTCTGATTTTGAAAAACTTTCCCTTCTGATTTCTAAATTGCACACAAGCGGAAAAGTACGGTTTTACTGGTACAGGCCGTTCTATGATTCTTTAAACGGCGGTGTAGGAGATATTCCCGCGGAGGGATTTTTTACCTCCCATGCGGACCTGCCTCGGGATACGGAACTGTTTTTGGCGTTGGGCGGAGACGGGACTTTTTTGGAATCCCTGACGTTAGTAAGGGACCGGAAGATTCCGGTTGCCGGAATCAATTTCGGACGGTTGGGCTTTCTGACTACCGCCTATGTGGAGGAAGGGGATGCCTGTCGGGAAAAATGCAATCTTTGGATCGACCGGCTGCTGAGGGGCGATTATGAAATAGAAAAACGCTCTCTGCTTCATCTGGAATGCCGGTCGGGAATCTTGCCGGAGGATTTTTACCCGTATGCGTTGAACGAAATCGCTATCCAACGGATCAGTCCCGTAATGATGGAAATAGAAATTGCCGTAGACGGGGATGTCCTTCCGCGTTATTGGGCGGATGGGATACTTATCGGAAGCGCGACCGGTTCCACGGCCTATTCGTTAAGCATCGGAGGTCCGATCGTGACCCCGGACTCCCGGGTGCTTATCATTGCTCCTGTCGCGCCCCATAATCTCAATATCAGACCTTTGATCGTTCCCGACAGCTCCCGTATAGAGATATCGTTCCGCAGCCGCCAGAGAACCGGACTGCTCACGGCCGATAACCGGTCGTTCGATTTGCCGCAGGGGGAGCGGATAACGATTTCAAAGGCGTCTTTTGATCTGGATTGCGTTTCCGTCAATAATAATTTCATCGAAGCTCTTCACCAGAAGCTTTTGTGGGGAGAAGACAGAAGGAATACGCCCAGAAGTTGAGAAACCGGCTGTATAATTTTAAGGGAAAATAATTATATTTGCGTTTTCTTATGAGAATCTGCGATTGGAAGATATGGCAATAGACAACAGGATCCCGCGGCACGTTGCCATTATAATGGATGGGAACGGAAGATGGGCCGAAAAGAGAGGCCGGGAGCGCGTTTACGGACATAAGGAGGGCGCAGAGAGCGTGCGGGCCTGTGTGAAATACGCGATAGAGAAGGGAATAAGGTATTTAAGCCTGTTTGCGTTTTCGGAGGAAAACTGGAACCGCCCGCAGGAAGAAGTGGAAGCCTTGATGAGCTTGATGTTGAAATCCATTTCGGACGAGACTCCTTTATTTCTGCAGAACGGTATCCGGTTCCGGGTGATTGGGGATTTCAGTCGCCTGTCCGAGAAACTCCGCAGGGAAATAGACGATTGCATGAAACTGACGGAACCCAATACGACGCTGGATCTGATTATTTTCCTTAGTTATAGCGGCAAATGGGATATCCTGCAGGCTGTAAACCGGTATGTGGCGGATCTGTATGGGAAGGACGGGGGCGGAAGTTTCTCCCGTAGCGGCGGTTCTGTTCCGCAATTGGATGCCCGGACCCTTTCTTCATATCTGAGTACTGCCGGCATTCCCGACCCCGATCTGCTTATCCGCACCAGCGGTGAACAGCGGATCAGTAATTTTATGTTATGGCAAACGGCTTATACCGAGTACTATTTTACTGAGATTCTTTGGCCCGATTTTCGCACAACGGAGTTTCAACTAGCTTTGGATGCGTTCTCTCAAAGGGATAGAAGGTATGGAAAAGTAAAATAAAGAATTTGTTTTATTTGCAGTTACAGAAATTAAATGAGGTTATTTAGAATACTTATTATTTTGGCATTGCTGGCGCCAGTACACCTTTTAGCCCAAAATGAGGATGGGCGTAATAACGTTACCGTAGATTATACCAGTCCTAAAAAATATATCATCGGGGGTTTTGCCGTCAGCGGTATCAAATATCTGAGCGAAGACCAGATTCTTTCCATTACCGGTCTCCAGAAAGGGGACGAGATTACCGTTCCGAGCGAGGAATTATCCCAAATGCTCAAACGTATATGGGCGCAGCGTTATTTTTCAGATGCCGGATTCTATATCGATTCCATAAATAATACGAAAGATACTATTATCTTGGGCCTTAGACTGATGGAGCGTCCGCGCGTTTCCAGATGGCAATTCAAGGGAATTAAGAAATCCGAGCAAACCGATTTGCAGGAAAGGCTCAAGTTCCGCCGGGGTATGGGATTGTCCGATTACATGGTTAAAAACTATATTGATCTCATTAAAAAATATTATGATGAAAAAGGGTTTCTCAAGACGGACGTGAATGTGCTGCAGGAGAATGATACGGTTATTAAAAATGCCGTGAGGGTGACTTTCAATGTCGAGAGGGGACCCAAGGTGAAGATCAAGAAGATTACCTTTCAGGGAAATGATAATGTAAAGAATTCCAAACTGGCCAAAGCCATGAAGAAAACCAAGGATATGCGGTTCGCGAATATCCTTAAAAGCAAGAAATTCAATAAAAAGGAATACGATAATGATAAGCAGAGCCTGATCCAGGCGTTTAACGAGGCAGGTTATCGGGACGCTGTGATTCTGAAAGATTCGATGTATTATATCGAACCCGACAGGCTGAGGCTGGATTTCGTATTCGATCAGGGGAAAAAATATTATTTCAGGGATATAACCTGGACGGGAAATTCCATTTATGCCTCCGAACAGCTGAACGATGTCCTCCGGATCAAGAAGGGGGATGTATATGATGTGGTAACGATGCAGAAACGGTTGTTCGGAGATCCCAAGCAGCAGGATATGGATGTGAGACGGCTTTATACCGACAAGGGATATTTGTTTTTTGACCTGACTCCGGTAGAGCTGAATATCGAAGGGGATTCCGTGGATGTGGAAATGCGCATCCGGGAAGGCAAGCCCGCTACATTCAATAATGTGATAATAAACGGGAATACCATTACCAACGAGAAAGTGGCGCGGCGGGCTCTTTTCACCAGGCCCGGTTATCTTTACAGCCAGAGCGATTTTGAAAGATCCATGAGGGAACTGGCTTCCATCGGACATTTCGATCCCGAAAAAATCATGTCCGAGAGCGGATACAATCTTTTGCCTAATCCTATTAACAATACGGTGGATGTCGCCTATAACGTAGAGGAGAAGCCCAACAGCCAGCTCGAACTGTCGGGAGGATGGGGCGGAAATACTTTTGTGGGTACTGTCGGGTTGAGTTTCAATAACTTTTCCATTAAAAGAGTTTTCCAGAAGCATGCCTGGAGACCCGTGCCGCTGGGGGACGGACAGTCGCTTTCCCTCCGGTTCCAGACCAACGGAACCTATTATACGGCTTTATCGGCAAGTTTCGTAGAGCCGTGGCTGTTCGGCAAGAAGCCCACTTCCCTGAGTTTGTCTCTCTATTATACGCGCCAGACTAATTCCTATTATTTCTATCAGAACTCCGACGAGTATATGGAAGTGTTCGGGGCGGCCGTCGGTATCGGTACGCGTTTGAAATGGCCCGATAACTATTTTGTGTTGTATAACGAAATAAGCTGGCAGACCTATAAATTGAAAAACTGGAATTATAATTTCCTGTTTAATACGGGACTGTCCAATAATTTCAGTTATAAGATTTCCTTGAACCGTAATTCCACGGACCAGCCGATCTATCCCCGTGGAGGTTCCGATATTATGCTGAGTGTGCAGCTGACTCCTCCGTATTCGCTTTTCCGGAAAAAGGATACGGATTACAAGAATATGCCGGACGAAAAGAAATATAAATGGATCGAATACCATAAGTGGACTTTCAAGAGCGCGGTATATACGAAGCTGATCGGGGATCTGGTGTTGAAGACGGCGGCCGATTTCGGCTATTTAGGATATTACGACCGGAATCTGGGTTATTCTCCTTTCGAGGGTTTCCTGGTCGGCGGTGACGGAATGAGCGGTTATAATACATACGGATCGGAGATCATCGGTTTGCGCGGGTATCATAATAATACGCTTACGCCGATTATCGACAACGCGTATGCCGGTAACGTTTATGATAAGTTTACTGTGGAGCTGAGGTATCCGGTGGTATTGCAACCGCAGTCCACCATTTATGCGTTGCTGTTTTTGGAAGGTGGTAACTGTTGGTCGGATATCAAGAAGTTCAATCCGTTCTCTATCAAAAGATCGGCTGGCATAGGACTGCGCGTGATGCTTCCGATTGTCGGGATGCTGGGGATAGACTGGGGATATGGATTCGATCATGAAAATTCGGACGGATTCCTCAAGGGAGGCAGTAATTTCCACTTCGTAATAGGGCAGCAATTCTAAACGGAGGGGTCCGTGGAAGAGGTCATAAATCGTGTGCGTATATTGTTTCGGCGGGGGAGAGTCAACCGTTTTAACGGAAAAGATGTTGTATTGTTACCGGAATGTAAAAATTAAAAAGAAAGTTGGTTAAATATCAAAAGATTATGAAAAGGTTTGTTTTATTGGTGCTGGCGGCCGTATTTTGTTCGCTGACACTGAGAGCCCAGAAAATCGGGTACATGAATACCGAGACCATATTATCTAAAATTCCTGAATATGCTGCGGCTCAAGAACAACTTGAAAAACTTAACGATCAATATAAATCGAGGATTGAAAACGATTATAAGGACATCGAGCGGCTCTATCAGAGCTATCAATCTTCCAAAGCTTCGCTCTCCGAGTATCAGAGGAGCCAGCGGGAATCCGAAATTATCAGCAAGGAGCGGGCGGTAAAGGAATTGCAGAAGACTTATTTCGGTCCCGACGGTTATATGCAGAAAAAAACGGAAGAGCTTTTGACTCCTATCCGGAATAAAGTGCAGGGTGCAATCGATAAAATTGCAAAAGAAGAGGGATTTATGCTTATCTTTGATCTCGCAGCCCTCCAGGGAGTGGTGTATGATAACCCTCAGTACGACTTAAGTGCCAGAGTTTTAACAATATTGAACTATTAAATAAAAATCAATAAATTAAAATTTGAATATGAAAAACATTACAAGGGTTTTAGGAGTAGCTCTGATGCTGGTTTCCGCCCAATCATTCGCTCAAAATTTTAAATTCGGCCATGTGAATCTTCAGGAGCTGGTGGCATTGATGCCGGAAATGGATTCAGCCAATGTGAAACTGGAGAAATATGCCAAGGAACTGGATGAAACGATGGGAGGCATGCAATCCGAACTCCAGACTAAATTCGCCGATTATCAGCAGAAAAGCAGTACATGGACAGCCGCCATACTGGAGGCGAAGCAACGCGAATTGAACGAGATGCAGCAACGTCTGTCGCAGTTCCAGGAAAACGCGAATCAGGAATATATGACTATGCGTAATTCTTTATATGCGCCTATCGTAAAGAAAGCAAGCGATGCTTTGGAGAAAATCGGAAAAGACAACGGTTTTACTTATATTTTCGATTTGTCTTCCGCCAGTATCCCGTATGTAAACGAGAGCGTAAGCGTGGATGTAATGCCGATGGCCAAAAAGGCCCTTGATATTCCGGCGGATAAAAAATTACCGGTACCGCAGCAGGCTCAGGCCAATTAGAGTTCCGCGGGCTGTCGGGAAAACAGCAACAGTGCCAGGTAAAAAAGAGTTAAAAGAGCGATTCTAAAGCCGGTCCGGTTTTGGAATCGTTTTTTTGTTCGGGCATATAAATTGCAATCCGAATATAAAAACGCAGGTTTGAATATAATTTTATTAATATTTACCTCGGAATAAAGAAATATGATTACATTTGTATAAGATTTGAGCAAATATAACAGATTTGCCATAACCATAAAGTAACTTTAGAGAACATTCAATATGCAACACAAAATTATTGATGCACAGGAAGTTGTAATTCGATTTACCGGTGATTCCGGAGATGGGATGCAACTAACGGGAACTTTATTTGCAGATGCATCTGCTTTATACGGGAATGAAATATCCACTTTCCCGGATTACCCTGCCGAGATCAGAGCGCCTCAGGGAACGGTAGCCGGAGTATCGGGTTTTCAGGTCCATATCGGACAGACGGAAGTAAAAACTCCGGGAGACTATTGCGATGTGCTGGTGGCGATGAATCCGGCTGCGCTTAAAGCGAATGCCAAATGGGCGAAACCGGGCGCCAGTATTATTCTGGATCTGGATTCTTTTGATGAAAAGGGATTGGAAAAGGCCGGTTTCAAAACTCTGGACCCTATCGCGGAACTTAAACTGGAAGATTATCATGTTATATGGGCTCCCATCACCTCTTTGACCAAAGAGAGTCTCAAGGACAGCGGTCTGGACAACAAGGCCATTATAAGGAGCAAAAACATGTTCACTTTGGGAATGTGTTATTTTATGTTCAACCGTCCGCTTCATTTTACCGAAGCTTATCTGGAGAAGAAATTCGCTAAAAAGCCGCAATTGATAGAACCTAACAAAAAGGTCCTCAGAGACGGTTATAATTATGCCCATAATATACACGCCATTCCCAATACCTATCGCATAGAACCTGCTAAGCAGGAACTGGGCATATACCGGAGTATCAACGGAAATCAGGCTACGGCTTGGGGACTGTTGGCCGCTTCGGAAAAATCCGGACGTCCGTTGTTCTGCGGTTCGTATCCTATTACCCCTGCCACGGTCATTCTGGAAGAGCTGGCCATTCATAAGGGGTTGGGCGCAAAAACCCTGCAATGCGAGGATGAGATCGCCGGCATCTGTACGGCCATCGGAGCTGCGTATGCCGGAGATTTTGCGGTAACTACTACCTCCGGACCGGGATTGTCCCTCAAATCCGAGGCGCTGGGGTTAGCGATGATTACGGAGTTGCCGTTAGTAATTGTGGACGTGCAGAGGAGCGGTCCTTCTACCGGGATTCCTACCAAAACGGAGCAGACGGACCTGAATCAGGCCTTGTACGGCCGCAACGGGGAATGTCCGATCATGGTAATGGCCGCCCGTTCTCCAGCGCATTGTTTCGATACCGCTTTTTATGCGGGCAAATATGCTATGGAACACATGATGCCGGTGCTGATGCTCTCTGAAGGGTTTATAGGCAACGGTTCCGAACCGTGGAAAATTCCGAATATGGCGGATTATCCTCCGATCAATCCTCCGATCATCGATTCCTGCGAAGGAAAGTTCTGTCCTTTCGAGCGGGATCCGGAAAGATTCGCCCGAAAATGGGCTTTCCCGGGAAAAGCCGGACTGGAACATCGGGTAGGCGGCCTGGAAAAGAACGAGGCGGGAGCTGTCTCTTCCGATCCGCTTACGCATGAAAAGATGGTTGCCGCAAGGGCCGAGAAAGTGGCCCGGGTCGCCAATTATATTCCTGAACTGGAAGTGATGGGAGAACAGCAGGGAGAGATTCTCATTATAGGATGGGGCGGAACCTACGGCCATCTGTACACTGCAACCAAAGAACTTTTGTCCGAAGGCCGCAGTGTGGGATATGCGCATTTCGATTATATCAATCCGCTGCCTAAAAATACGGAAGATGTGTTGAAGAGATTTAAAAAGATCATCGTCTGCGAGCTTAACAGCGGACATTTCGCCAATTATCTCAGAGCGAAATGCCCTCAGTTCAAGTATGAACAACTCAATAAGATACAAGGACAGCCGTTCATCGTAAAAGAAATTATAGACGCGGTCAAATCCCTTTAATGAAATTCAGTTATTAATCAATTCAGAGAATATTTGTCATGAAATATACACCACAAGATTTTAAAAGCGACCAGGAAGTTAAATGGTGTCCGGGTTGCGGAGACCATGCGGTATTGGCATCCGTGGTAAGGGCTATGCCGGAAGTTTGCGAAGAACTGAATTATACAAAAGAACGTTTCGTCTTCGTATCGGGTATAGGATGTTCTTCCCGGTTCCCGTATTATATGAATACATTCGGATTCCATGGAATACACGGCCGTGCGACCGCTTTGTCCACCGGTATAAAAGTGGCCAACCCTACTTTGACGGTATGGCAGATTACCGGTGACGGAGATGCGTTGGCTATCGGAGGAAACCATTTTATCCATGCGATACGCAGGAACATAGATATAAACATTATTCTGTTTAACAACCGCATCTACGGGCTTACGAAAGGGCAATATTCGCCTACTTCAAAACTGGGTCTGGTTACCAAAACCTCCCCTTACGGAACGGTGGAGCATCCTTTCAATCCGGGTGCGCTGGTTCTGGGAGCCCGGGGTACGTTCTTCGCCCGCAGTTTGGACTCCGAACTGAAACTGAATCAGGAAATCATGGTGCAGGCCGCAAAACACGACGGGACTTCGGTAATAGAAATGCTGGTGAACTGCGTTATTTTCAATGACGGTACGCACCTGGAATTTTCCGACAGGGCGGTACGGGAAGACCGGACGATTGTCCTGCGCCATGGACAGCCTATGATTTTCGGAAAGAATAAGGATAAGGGTCTGATTCTGGACGGTCTGCGGCTCAAAGTCGTGAATATCGGCGAAAACGGAATTACGGAAAAAGATATTCTGGTACACGATGCCCATTCCGACAATATCGGCATCCATAGTATGCTGGCGGATATGAAGTATCCTGACTATCCTGTTGCCTTAGGCGTTATCCGCGATGTAGCGGACAAAACCTATGACGATAACGTCCGCGATCAGGTAATAGAGGTACGGGAAAAAGCGAAGATCAAAACCGTGGACCAACTTTTGCACAGCGGAGCTACGTGGGAAGTAAAATAATTTTTAATAAAAAAGATTAACAATAAATAGAATCCTTTTTAATCAAACAAAAAAAACAAAATAAATTATGAAAGTAACTGAAATAATGGCCAATCTGGAAAAGAAATACGGCCATGAAAAAGAGTACTTACAGGCAGTACGCGAAGTTTTGGAGTCTATCGAGGAAGTTTACAACCAACATCCCGAATTCGAAAAAGCTAAAATCGTAGAGAGACTGGTCGAACCCGACAGAATCTTTACTTTCAGGGTTACCTGGGTGGATGATAAAGGCGAAGTTCAGACCAATCTGGGCTACCGTGTACAATTTAACTGCGCCATAGGCCCTTACAAGGGAGGTTTGCGTTTCCATCCGGCCGTTACTCCTTCCATGCTTAAGTTCTTAGGCTTCGAGCAGACTTTCAAAAACGCTCTGACCACTCTTCCTATGGGCGGCGGCAAGGGCGGTTCCGATTTCGATCCTAAAGGAAAATCGGATGCCGAGATCATGCGTTTCTGCCAGGCCTTCATGCTGGAATTGTGGAGAAATATCGGCCCGGATACCGATGTTCCTGCCGGAGACGTAGGAGTAGGCGGCCGCGAAATCGGTTTCCTGCACGGCATGTACACAAAACTGGCGCATCAATACAGCACCGGCGTTCTGACCGGTAAAGGCGCTACTTGGGGAGGTTCCATCCTTCGTCCGGAAGCTACCGGTTTCGGCGCTCTGTATTTTACTCAGCATGTCCTGCATAAAGCCGGCAAAGACATCAAAGGCAAAACCGTGGCTCTTTCAGGTTTCGGTAATGTCGCTTGGGGCGCTGCCACTAAAGCTACCGAATTAGGCGCACAGGTTGTCGCTATTTCCGGTCCCGACGGAGTGGTTACCATCCCGAACGGAATGGATAAAGCCAAGATCGACTATATGCTGGATCTGCGTGCTTCCAACCAGAACATCGTGGCTCCTTTCGCTACCAAATTCCCTGAATGCACCTTTATCCCGGGTAAGAAAGCATGGAGCGTTAAATGCGACATCGCTCTCCCTTGCGCATTCCAGAATGAATTGAACGGCGACGATGCTAAAGAATTGTTGGCTAACGGTACATGGTGTGTTTGCGAAGTTTCCAACATGGGTTGTACTCCTGAGGCTATCAAAGCTTTCCAGGATGCGAAGATCCTGTTTGCTCCGGGTAAGGCCGTTAACGCCGGCGGTGTGGCAACTTCAGGTCTGGAAATGACCCAGAATGCCATGCATATCGGCTGGTCTGCCGCCGAAGTGGATTCCAAACTGCATTTCATTATGCAAAGCATTCACGAGGCATGCGTTAAATACGGTACCCAACCGGACGGAAGCGTCGATTATGTAAAAGGCGCCAATATCGCCGGCTTTATGAAAGTTGCCCAGGCTATGCTGGAACAGGGTATTATCTAAGCCGCCAATAAAATACACGGAATAGTTTTAATGATGCAATAGGCTTGAATTTGGCCTATTGCATTTTTTTATTGTAAATTTGCATTCGTTTCTTCCTGTTTTCGTCATTTTTTAAAGGTTAAAAAACTTAACTACTGATTATCAACGGTTAAGACCTTTGGGGTTTGGT
>CANRID010000025.1 GCA_947630665.1 uncultured Bacteroidales bacterium
ATATCCGTATGCTGCTTGTCTTCATTCTGTCAATCAACTTCCGTCTCTCAAACGGGCCACAAAGATACATATCTTTTTTTATCCCGCAATTTTTTTTCGAATTTTTTTCAAAAATTTTTTCACTCTTTGTTTTTGCAGCTTTTGAATCTGATATTTCGCCCCATTTTCCGGGATGTAGTTTAGGTTTGCCGCAGTTCCTATTAAAGAAAATGCTATATTTGTCATATTCTAAAACACATGGTTCAATGGACGTAAAGAAAATAACCATACGGCGAGAAAACGGCGAAACCATCGAGGCGCAGGCTCCCGTAATCGTTTCGGCGAGTCGTTCAACGGACATACCTGCATTTTATGCAGACTGGTTTCTGCATCGGTTGAAAGTAGGATATTCCGCGTGGACAAATCCGTTCAATGGAGTACGCAGTTATGTTGCTTACGATCATACGCGCCTGATTGTCTTTTGGTCGAAAGATCCCAAACCGCTGCTCGATGCGGGCGGATGTCTCGACTATCTCGCTGAACGAGGTATCAACTGCTATATTCAATACACGCTCAATGATTATGTTGCCGAGAAGTTGGAATGCGGCGTACCGCCGGTGCAGGAGCGTATCGACACGTTCCGTCGGCTGGTAGATAAATTGGGCTTCGGCAAAGTGATCTGGCGTTTCGACCCGATGATTCTTACGGAGCAAGTCGGCACGGAGGAGATTTTAGAAAAAGTCGGACGGATTGGCTCCCAACTGAAAGGATATACCGAAAAATTGGTATTCAGTTTTGCTGATATCCGAGCATATCGTAAGGTGCAAAACAATTTGAATAACAATCACATTCGTTATCATGAGTTCGAAGAAGAAGATATGCTCGCCATTGCCCGAGGATTATCGGAATTGAACTGTAACTGGGGCTATACGCTTGCTACGTGCGGCGAAAAGATAGATATTGAATCTTTCGGCATCATACACAACAAGTGCGTAGATGACGACCTGATGATTAAATATTTCCGTGATGACAAAAAATTAATGGACTATCTTGGCGTGGAGATTGTCAAGGGCGACCTGTTCAATCCGACCGATACGATTGTCAAGCATCGCAACAACAAGGATAAGGGCCAGCGGCTCTTTTGCGGCTGCATCGCCAGCAAAGACATCGGAGAGTACAACACCTGCCCGCACTTATGTGAATATTGCTATGCCAATGCAAGCAAGGAAACGGCTGTCTGCAATTGGGAGCAGCACCGGAACAATCCTTATGCAGAAACCATTACAGGAGAATAAACCATGGCGAAATTTATTTCTGGAACACAACCTACGACCGGACAATCCAATGATGCACTCATCATCGAGCAAGCAACCAATTATGCCTTTACATTGCAAAAACAGAAGGTATCCTTCGCGACGATTCGCGAAACCTCATCGGTGTTTTATCGGATGCTACCGGACGAAATACAGACACAATTGTTCGAGGATATTTCGCGCGGTGTCTGCCCGTTGGACTCCGAACCCTGTTTGAATACCTATATGTTTGCTCTCGGCAAGATGCACAACGCCAAACTACGCCGGGCATACGACCATTTGTCTGCGGAATTTCGGCAGAACAGCCTTGTGGACATCGTGGATTACGGATGCGGTCAAGGCATGGGGTGTATCTGCTATGCCGATTTCCTGCGAGAGAACGGTCTCCGGCAACGGGTACGGCGGGTGATTCTGATCGAGCCTTCGCGTCTGGCCCTTGCCCGCGCTGCGCTGCATGTGTCGCTGCTCTTTCCCGATGCTGAGTTGAAAACCGTATGCAAAGGTTTCGATGATTTAACCGTCAACGATCTGCCATCGGACCCGGAGGTTGCCACCCTGCATATCCTGTCGAATGTGCTGGATCTCGGCGACCGCTTTTTCCGGCTGAACGATTTTTCAGACTTGGTGGCACAGTCTCTCAAGGGCCGTAATGAATTTGTTTGCGTGGAGCCATTGTTCAATGGCTATAATAAGGATGACAAACCCTATGATTTCTTTGAGCGAGTAAACATCAAAATCTATTTTGATGTTCAATATGGAAAAAATGAATTTGTTCCGGGTGAACAATGGACTTGTGCTATTCTTTTAGGCGTGGTAAACAACGATAAGATTGTTACCAGGAACAAAAGGAAACGAATAGTAGGGATTTCAACCAGGAACATGAGATCATTGGAATCATTAATGGTCCTGATGGGAGATGGAATCAACATCTTACCGGCAGAGAAAGAAGGCGAGTACAGGTTCACCTGCGGAGAGCTGCAGGGTCATGTAGCCGAACCTGCGGCCGTGAAGATGTTGCAGGAGAATGACTTGGATCCAGCACATTACCAGTTTATCGAAGTCAAGGACGAGAGCGGCAAGTGGATCCCGAGCATACGGCTAGGCTATACGGAAGCGGTGAAATGGTATCGCAAAGCGGCAGAGCAAGGCGATGCCGATGCTCAATACCAATTGGGTAAATGCTATGATTATGGGCGAGGCGTAACACAAGACTTCACGGAAGCGGTGAAATGGTATCGCAAAGCGGCAGAGCAAGGCGATGCCGATGCTCAATACCAATTGGGTAAATGCTATGATTATGGGCGAGGCGTAACACAAGACTTCACGGAAGCGGTGAAATGGTACCGCAAAGCGGCAGAGCAGGGCCATGCCGTTGCTCAACACAATTTGGGCTATTGCTATGATGAAGGGGAAGGCGTACCGCAAGACTATACGGAAGCGGTGAAATGGTACCGCAAAGCGGCAGAACAAGGCAACGCCGCTGCTCAATGCAATTTGGGCTATTGCTATGATGAAGGGCAAGGCGTAACACAAGACTACACGGAAGCGGTAAAATGGTACCGCAAAGCGGCAGAACAAGGCAACGCCGCTGCTCAAAACAATTTGGGCTTTTGCTATGTTTATGGGCGAGGCGTAACACAAGACTACACGGAAGCGGTAAAATGGTACCGCAAAGCGGCAGAGCAGGGCCATGCCGTTGCTCAACACAATTTGGGCTTTTGTTATGAGAAGGGGCTAGGCGTAACACAAGACTACACGGAAGCGGTAAAATGGTACCGCAAAGCGACAGAACAAGGCAACGCCGCTGCTCAAAACAATTTGGGCTATTGCTATGATGAAGGGCAAGGCGTAACACAAGACTACACGGAAGCGGTAAAATGGTACCGCAAAGCGGCAGAACAAGGCAACGCCGCTGCTCAATACGATTTGGGCTTTTGTTATGAGAAGGGGCTAGGCGTACCGCAAGACTACATGGAAGCGGTAAAATGGTATCGCAAAGCGGCAGAGCAAGGCCATACCGCTGCACAACGACGGAAAAGAGATATCACGGTGACTATAATACAGTCAAGACACCCGAAAAAGTGAAGCCAATATCCGTTACCGCAGATCTATAAATTTTATACTTTTCCGACTCATTGCCGGCATCTGGATCTTCGATATTTCTTCGACCGATTCGAAAACTATATCCGGCGCTACGCGCACTTTGGAGCGGAATATATCTTTTATATGCTTCACAAATTCATCCGAACGGTTCACGCTGCCTATTTTAATCTGGAGCTGGTCGGTCCCCAAGGAGTTCGTATATACCTCTACTACATAGTTGGTAACATCCGGTATATTATCCAGTATATCGAACAGAATCGGCGGATATAATGTCGTCCCCTTGAATTTTATCATTTGTCCCTTGCGCCCTATCACCGAACTCAAACGTGCGCTGTTCCGCCCGCATTTGCATGGAGTGCTGTATCGGATGCAGATATCCCCCGTCTTGAATCGCAGCAAAGGCATCCCCTCCACACCCAAGGTCGTTATGGTTACCTCGCCGCTTTCTCCGTCGGGAACGGGATTATTATTTTCATCCAGCATCTCGACAATTATCAAATCGCACGGGATATGCCCGCCGGCATGTTCGGAACATTCCGTAAAAGAGGTCTGCATCTCGGTAGAGGCATACGTGGAGTAAAGTTCAATATTCGGCCATCTTTCCATGATTTTTTGGCCGAGCGTAGTCATCTCTCCATCCGGCTTGCGGAGTGCCTCGCCAATACAGATGGCGCGTCGCAGTCCGCTTGCATTACAGTCTATTCCGTTCTTTTCCGCAAACTCGACCATTTTTATCAAAAACGACGGTACGACCATACAAGCCGTCGATTTCACTCGGAAAATGGTATCCCATTGTAGTTCGGGTATTCCGTTGCCGACCCTTACCACTCCGCAGCCCAGTTCGCGGGCGCCGAGGAAATATGCCAAACCGGCCATGAACCGGCGGTCGATTGTCGTCATAAGCTGCATTATATCCTCTTTCGTGCAACCTGCCATAATGAAAGAACTGGCCTCATTGTAGGCAAGACGCTGCAAGTCATTCTCTGTCAAAGCAAAGGTAACCGGATCGCCCAATGTCCCCGAGGTGGTGACAAAGTCAATCATTTCGGATTTGGGGACACAGAAAAAATCCTCGTTATATTGCTGCAAGTCCTGTTTTGTCGTTACCGGAACATTGACCAGATCGCCGATCGAGCGGATATTGCCGATGTCGATGCGGTTCTCATGGAACATCCGGCGGTAGAAAGGCGAGTTCATTGCGAGATAATGCAAGGTCTCCGACAAACGTGCATTCTGAAAATCAGATATTTCAGAGGGATTCTTATAGTGCAGCTCTCTATTTCTTATCATGGCGCTTTAATTTTTTTTCAATGTTTATTTTAGTTGACCGGTGAGGTATTTCCTTTGTCAATGCCAGCTCCCAATATGTTTTAGCCGGCCCGACATGATTTTGTGACAGTTCATAATCACCAGCCATATCGTACACCAAATAGTAGTTGGGATTATTATCGATATACGTTTCCAGAAAATCGGAAGGCAATACAATATGTTGCTCTATGGCCTGCCGCAATTCCGCAGTCTGCCGTCTGAATGACTCCACCCTGACCAAGTCATGCTGCAGGAAAAGAGTGTCGGCAGGTATGCGTTCACTCTCTATTGCATTAGAGGAAATGGCGGCATCTTCGGAGGCGAATATTTCATTAAGGTCATAGCATAAAAAAGCACCGCACTGCCATGGCGACGTGGAAACCCACATCTTCAGTTTCTCGGGTTCAAATATCACAGAATGATGTGCGATGAACTGGTTAATGCTTTTCTCGTTAGTCAGGCCAATATCTTCGTTCTGCAGGCCGTATCTGTCGCGCAGGATACCGACACTTTTGGTTGCATCCAACGGTATATTGGTTTCAATCAGTTCGGACAGCCTGTCAAACCTGTATTTACTATCGGAAGAAGCAATATTTTCTACATTGTATTTGTTATCTGCAAAGTGTCCCGACTGGTAATGGTTAGTGCAAATGATATGGTTGGAGCCGGTCGTATAGAGCTGGATATCGTCCGGAGTCTTTTCAATTATAACGGCCCGCCCGTCATGCGCCGATGCGGCGAGCAAGGATTCTGAAACGAATGTCCGGCATGTGCGGGCAATATCCATTGCCTCGTCAATATTTTTAGCATACTGCAAGATATGACGCACAAGCAATGAAATGGGCATTGCGGTAGAGGTCGGGATGGCGCCTTTCGCGGCGTTGATAGTTATTGCCAGACCGCATTCGTTCATTCCGGAAACCACCCCCATCATGCCGGGCCATGTTACCGATGCGTATTTATACCCTGAAGCCGGGTTTACAAACAGGACTATCTTGTTTTTGGCAAAATCATCGCCCACATAAAAATCGAAATTCCGGCCCAGTATCAGATCTCCGTCCGCACTTTCCGCGCCCCAGGCGGCAAAAGAGCTGCAACCCACCAACATATATTCCTGCATCGCGTGTCCGATGTCGTGGGCGGCGTGATAATTCAGCTGCCGGGCATACGGAGTTCCATAGGCATCGTACTCTTTGCTGCAAGACAGGGACATGGCATATATCTCCTCTAAATATTCGGCCGGTATATGCTGCACCATATTACGGTTAAAAATGGCTATGAACTTATGCAGAATACTTATATATCGTTCCGATGGAATCATCTGACGAATCCGATCTACGAATACCCGCTCCTGATTCTGCAGAAGATCTTTTGACATCAGGCCCAATACGGCACCGCGCTCGGATGCCGGACCGGAAATTCTTGCCTCCCATAATCCGTCGGGATTAAGAAGAAGATAATTGCCACCGCAAATTCGCAGCGAATCGCTCCACCGGGTCAATGGATAATCGGATAATTCAACCGAAACATCGGGTGCCTTGAATTTGTGTAACGCCGAATAATAGAGGCCTGTCGTTACGGATAACAACAGGACGACTATAGCTGTCAGGCAAAGAAGGAATATTTTTAAAAATCTACGCATTGCTAATCTTTTTTGTCAAGTATTCTGTCCCGACAAGTTCTCCACAGGTTACTAAGGCAGATATGGAAGTTCCCAAACAGCCATGGACGTTTATGCTCTGCCCCGTCAAATAAAGATTCGGGATTTTCATCTTTACCGGCAGATAAGCGGCAAGGGGATTATGGTAGTCCTTTAATACGCCATACGCGCTTCCGTCGGGAGTTCCCGTATAATCTCTGTATGTAAGGGGAGTTGCCGTATATACCTTTTCGATATATGGACGAAGCTCCGGATGGAACCGGCAAATATAATCTATTATTGTCTCACTATAGTGCAATTTGAACGCTTCATACTCTTCTCCACGCTTTCCCGTCTGTGTGTCCCGCCACCGCTCCACCCGCCGTTTATCCATTGGGATCAGGATTGTAATTACCTCGGTATAACCGCTGTCGATACTGCCCGGTTGTGAAATAACTACCATAAAAGGCAGATCGCAGCCTTTATATCGCCCCTTGTCGATAGACCACACATCATCGGTATTGTAATACCAGCGGTTGCTGTTGATATACGGTACGGTTCCGGGGCGCAGCAACAGGTAGGTCGTAAAAAAGCCGTATGTATTCGACAAAGAATTCATCCTTGTATGGAATGATTTTCTTATAACGGAATTATCGCATAGCAAAGCCATGGTAGAGGCGGGATGCAGCGACGATATCACATTTTTCGCATAGATGCGTTCCCCTCCCTTGAGTTCGACATAATCTGCATACGACCCGCTGATATGGATTTGAATGACCTCCGAGGATCTTCTAATCTCGCCATGGTTGCTGCAGATCCGTTCCGCCAATCTGTCGGCCAGCTGTTGCGAGCCGTCCACGAAACAACTGCATCCTTCGATATTGGAGCCGGTGATTATGCCATGTTCATATAGGGAAGTCGTATTCCGGTTGCCGGCATACAAAGCATTCGTACCGGCGAGCACATTCCTTAAAACAGGGTCTTTTACGCAAGCGCCAATCGTTTCGGCAGCGGAAAGCGACATATATTTCATACATTCGTTGAAATCCGCGATTTTGCCCTGTTTCAACATTTGCGGCGAAATCAACCGACTGATATCCTGCAATATCCGGCAATATCGTTTAAGGCCTTCCTGTTCATCGGGGAAATCGGCTGCTAAAGTATCTACAAACCGCTCGTAACCCATCGCGTGCCGATATTCCTTTCCATTCGACAAATATATGCGTTCAAATCCGGATTCATCCAACGCGTGCAGCCGCAGAGAATCAAATATATCCAGATACTTCAAATACAAGTGCATAATCTGGCCTTCGCGCATGCTTCCCACATAGTGCATCCCCGTGTCGAGTATGCGGCCGTCGCGATGAAACGACTGCAGGCAACCCCCGACCGTGTGGTGGCGTTCAAGCACGAGGACCTTCATCCCCTCTTTACTTAAAATTGCGCCGCAGAACAGTCCGCCCAATCCGCCTCCGATAATGACGATATCATATCTCTCCATAAAGTTGCTTTTTACGAAATATGTACAAGGTTTCGGAACTGTCCTTATCGCATCTGCGTATTTGCAGACTAAGACTGCTGGCCTTCGCGAACTCCTTCATTTTCATCGAATCTATAAACGACAGGTTTCCGGTCGTTTTATTGAATTTAATAATTTTCGTTGACCATTTTTCCGTATTTTCAATTTTGGCATGCCTCTGCGAATCAGAAGCGTCGCCGTCCCGAACCAGTATCATCCCGTTTTCGTTGAGACGGGATGCCGCTTGGGAAAGTACCGAGAGCTGCGTCCGGGAATCTACATAATGCAGACTGTCATTGAATATGAACGCATCCGCAAACGGCAATGCCACTTCCCGCATATCCGCATTTTCAAAGTGTATCCGGCCATTGCACAGAAAACTGTTTTTCGCCAATTCTATCTTATCGGGATCATAGTCGATTCCCAATATTTTACGTTCCGGGGCGAGAGTCCCCAACATAAAACACATTTGTCCGTATCCGCATCCGACATCCACGACCGAGGCATTGCGCGGAATAAGCCTGTCCCACAAGTCATAATAACCGTCTATCCGGCACTTCACCCTCATATACCATTCGAGTACAGGGCCTTTATAGATATAATTCTTAATCAGCGCATCCCTGAAATACGCGTTGTCCGTCCGGCCGTATATATCGTTGATTCTCGCATACTCCTTAGCGAACCATTGTCTGCAATATTTTGATTTTTCCCGATACGTGTCTCCGAATGAGCTGCCGGCAGAGCTGAAACGTTTCATTATATTGGCAACGATCAGCCCTCTTTTTATATGGAAAGGCTGGCTTTTAGAAGATATCTGCCCAGTGCCATACAACACGATGGGGATTATGTCGAGATTGAATTTTTCGGCTAAATAGAATCCCCCCTTATGAAACCTCCGGACAGTACAATCCGCCGAGCGTGTGCCTTCAGGGAAAATCACGATGGAATATCCCGCCTCGATCTGTTTTTGCAATGAACCGGCAAGGGCGTCATACCCGTCATCGATATTCTGGAAGCCGGCATAACGAACTATCCGTCCGAAGAATGGAGAATTCCAAACCCAATGGTTGGTAACCATCACGATTTTGGGCGTGGTAGATAACAACAACAAAATATCGATAAACGATTGATGGTTCGCTATGATGAGTGAAGGCCTTTCAAATGTCTCTCCATATGGATTGTTCCGTATTGTTTTGACTGTCAGCATTGTATTAAGGAACAGCCGCGTAAAGGAATATATGATATCATGGATATGGTCTTTTTTCTTCTGCCGCTGGATGGGAAGTATGGCGAATATGGCCATACACAACTGTATGGCTACGCAGCCGACAAAGAAATACAAGAAACAATATAGGGTATTGAGAAGCGACAAAAAGGTATAAGGGAACCCGCCTTTCCGCGTCTGCGAACTGATAAGCAGCCGGAACAGGAACGGCTGGACGGTATAGGCAACTATGACAACCACGCATAATCCGAGTACCGAGATGAATGCGATGGATTTAAGAGCCGGATGTTTAGCGAAGATCATTACTCCCATCCCGACAATGGCAGTAAAGGCGGAGAAGAAAATCGCGGTTTTATGAGCGCCCAAAAGTTTTTGTCCGCATTTGTACTCCTGGAGCAGGCCGTCCATTATGAATATGCTGAAATCGTCTCCGATACCGAAGATGAATGTCGCCAGGATGATGTTGACCACATTGAACCTGATATCAAAAACAGCCATCAGTCCCAGAATAATCACCCAGCTGATACACATCGGCAGGAATGTCAGCAGCGTAAGTTCCAATCGGCCATACGAGATCAGCAGGGCGACAAAAACGATCAAAGACGATATGAGCAGGATATAATTGAAATCATTTACCGTACTCTCGAGCATGGACGAGGAGAACCAGGCACGGTCAACAACCACCGTTCCGGGAATTTCCGAGACGGCCGCATAGACTTCCCCTTTCGCGTCTTCATCGAGCAGAATCCTGCTAATCAGCATTTTTGAAGAATCGCTTACCTCAATCCACTCCCGCAGGGCAGGAACATCGCCTATCTCGTTTTGGGTATAGTCGCATAGGGAAAACTCTTTTCCCAGCAATTCTTCAAACCGCGAAAAGGCATCTTCCCGGAAGCCTGCCGATCGGGCATATTTGTTTACCGACTCTATTGTCGCTTCGCGGTTTTTATCCCAAAAGGCATTCCATTTTGCAATGCGCATACGCTGCTCGTCCGGTGAAATGACAAAATTGTCGAGCAATACACAGTCTTTGATTTTCGCCTCGCTTTTATAAGTTTCCAATGTTTTGCCGAGCGTCTCGTATCGCTCCGTCAGATCGGTGAGATTATCAGCCGACGATACCAAATAGATGCTCTTTGCCGCATCGCCCGTCGTCTCTCCTACCCTCGTGGCCGCCTGTTGGAGACCGGCAGGCATATAGTTGAGACTCGACATATCGGCATCGAAACGCACATCGTTGTAGAAAAACAGACAGACGACCGTCAATACGCCGAACAGCAAAACAATCCATTTGTTATCTTCATACGAATAGGCATTTCCGCGCTCAATGAAATCCAACAGGCGGCTATGCTTTTTATTGTCGAACTTCCCGATAAAATGAGGTAGAAAGACAAGACAGCAGAATGTCGTTCCGATCAGGACAAAAACGCTGAACAGGCCTATATCATGCAACAGTGCGGACGAGGTGAACATCAATGCGGCAAAGGCCCCGATGGTGGTAAGGCAGCCGATAGTCAACGGAGATGCCAGATCGGCTATTACCTGACGAGGGTCATTCGTGTGATTGAGGTGAGAGATAAAATGGATCGAATAACTCAGAGCCACCCCGAGGACTACGGCACCCGCACCGATGGCGATTGCCGATATGCTCCCCTGAATCACCCATGCCGCTGCCAGTGCGAACAAAACGCCGAATGCCGGAGGAACGATGATAAGCGGAATAGACCATTTGTTGCGAAAGGACCAGAATATTACCAGCAGGATAATTAAAAGGGCCGTGCCAAGAGTAACCGTAGTGTCTTTTTTTATTTGACGTGCATTATATACGGCAACGACAGGGCCGCCGATGCACGTTATATCCGTTTTATCGGTCGATGCCGCCCGTGCCGCCTTATCTAACAGCTCTACCAAATGTTCATTGTCTCCCGTATCGCCCATTCCGTATGCAGGGTCGATGAACACAAGCATGGAGGACATATCCTTTGTAAAGATCCTGTCGGCATACAGCTCATATTGCACATTAGAGTCGAACTGTTCGAATTGACGCAGCAGATGGGAGCCGATATTCAGAGGATCGCGCATAATGACATTCCCGACAGCCATTCCCGATGCCGATACCAACGTCGAATAAGCGTTCGCCACCGCATTGCCGATATTACGGTCCGTTACCGCATCCGCCATCCTGTCATAATCATCGGCAGACAGGAATATAGGAAGATGCGAATAGATGAAATCGACGCACTTCTCCATGGCAGACCCGTCGATACCGTCCGTAACAGACAAAATGTATCCGGCCTCGACAGCCGGTTGAAGATGGTCGATAAAGATATCCGCCGCTTCAATCATCTCATCCGGATCATCGCCGGATACCGAAACCACGATCTTGTCTTTGATTTTCAGATTATCGAAAACCGAACTCTGCGCCTTGTCTTTCCCGTCGGTGAAGAAACCGGTAATATTCTCATTAAACGTTATCCGGGATGCCAGGCAGGAAAATATCAGAATGCAACAGGAGATAACCGTCCATAGCGCAGCCGGATGTTTTTCAAATTTTTCGTATATCGACAAAAATAATCTACTCATATTTTTTCCTGTTACATACTATCATTATAAGCCAAGACACGCAGCAAACGACAAGCCCCGATACCACAGCCAGGGCCAGACTGCCTGTAATGTATTGCGTCAATGACATTCCGATGTTTTCAATAGAAATGGAATCGAGCGTAAACGGATTGTCGATTCCCAGAATCGCCGCACCGAATACGACACTGCCGTACAGTATGAACGGAATCATGGGCGGAATGCTTATGTTCGAAAATACCAACGCGACCACCTTGTTCAAACGCATGAAATGGGCCGTTACGGCAGCAAATATCATTTGATAGCCCCATAGCGGTATGATACCGCAGAATATGCCCCATCCCATTGCGCACGCCATCCGGAAATTACTGTCGGGACTATGAAGGACCTGCTTGTCAAAGAAATTACGGATATTTTCTTTCGTCATAGCCCGCATAAATCTCCATGGGTAGTAAAAAAGCAGGGCGCATATCACCAGAACAGAGTTCAACAGGCTAATCCGTGTAAAATCCGTTAACGGCCTGAAATGCGATACACGTTCCTCCACAGGGGGGTAATATACCTTCACGGGAACATTCTCGACCTGTATCCCTTTCCAGGCTGCACGGACAATGATCTCCACTTCAAAATCGTAGTGTCTGGTGACAAACCGCATATCGCGCAATTGGCGCAACGGATAGAGCCGATAGCCGGATTGTGTGTCCGCCAGTGTCTGTCCGGTCTCCACCTTGTACCAGAAATTCGAGAACTTGTTTGCGAATGTGTTTTTCGACGGCATGTTGTCAGCCGTCAGATTCCTGGCACCTATAAGGAGCGAATGGGGCGCCTGTTCTATGCGGTCGATGAATGCAGGAATATCATCCGCAAAATGCTGTCCGTCCGCATCGATTGTAATGGCATAATCATACCCTGTTTGGGCCGCTGTTTTCAAAGCCTGTTTGAGAGCGTACCCCTTACCGCGATTCTTCTTGTATGTGATTATCCGGATATTGGAAAAAGATGAAAGGATATTGGCCGTATCGTCTGTCGATCCGTCATTTACCACTAAAATATTATCCGAATACCCCGCGACATCCGATAGTACCCGCGCAATGGTCCCGGCGTTGTTGTAGGTCGGAATAACGACAACGCATTTCAAGGTATTTACGCGCTCGCGGTATTTGTCGGGAAGGGTCATTTCAAGGTGGCTTTTAGCTTTAATATAATATCGTCACCGCATTTTACCGTGCCGCACAATTTCCCGTCGGGGCTGAGGGAGAAATCGAATAGTACCTCTATCCCGACAGACGGCAGCAATGCGGAAATGAACTTGCACTCCTTAATATCCGCATACTCCATATCGCGTCCCGTGACAGCCGAGGCACATTCGCGAACCAGCGCAAGGGTAAATACGCCCGGCACAACGGGCTGCGAGGGGAAATGTCCCTTATAGACAGGATGGTCCGGCAATAACTCTGCCATTGCCTTGAATCCTTCGTCATCTGTATCCAAGAAGCGAAGCTTGCAGAAGCTGTCAACCCATTTCATTTTATATCGAATAAGGATGGTGCAATGTCTGTATTATATTGTACGTCATAGAATCTGTATTGGAGGAAATCGCCTGTCGCATCCGTCATCTTCATCATTTTCAACGACATGTCTTTCCTGTCAAAGACAAGTAGCGTTTCCGGTGCCTTTTTGCCGGCCCGACTCCGCAGCGGCAACAGTTTCAGGATAAATTCGTCTCCCTTTGCCGTCACCTCCGTCTTAAAACCGGATGTTATCTGCGAAGCATCTCCGGAGATACAGGCGGACAGCATCCTGTTCAGATTTTTCAGCATGGGATTGGAGCTGGCTTTGGTAGCATTTACATGGCCGTTCTGCTTGATTTCAAACATCGTGGAAGTGATTTTTATGTAATCTCCGTCTTCAAATGCGAGCAGGACATTATACGGTTGGAGGAAATAATATTTGCCGTTCTTGTCCGCATCCCGTGCAAGCACGGCGGCTGAACGTGTCTGAATGAATTTGCACTCGATGCTTTTTACATCACGGCATTTTTCTTTTAACTCCAGTGCGAACAGTTCATCCGAATCACCATTCTGTGCCATAATGCTCGCCGGCATGATCGCAAGCAACGGGACGAACCGTAATAACTCTTTAATTTTCATATTTTTCTATATCAAAAAGTTTATCTAACGTAACCACTTGCATATTGCGGGCCTTTATCTCCTTCAACACGGACTCTAATAATACATCCGCATCCTTGCATCTGTCATGAAGCAGCAAGACAGCCCCGTTGTGCAACTTCCGTCCAATGCGTCTGCATACCTCCGTTCTGTCCCGTCCCTCAAATGTATCGAACGACCTGACACTCCAGCCAATGGCTTGCAGGCCGCAATACCGGACCGCCTTCCCGATAACAGGATTCGTTACGCCGAATGGCGGACGGAACAGTTTCATCCGTACTCCGGCCATATTCCCGACAGCATTTTGCGTATCCTCAATCTCTTTCCGTACAGAACGGCCGCCCGACAAGGGGAACATAACCGAATGAGTATATGTATGATTCCCGACAATGTGGCCGTCATTGACAATCCGCCGCACGATGTCGGGATACTTGCGCACTTTCCCGCCCACTAAAAAGAAGGCGGCTTTCACGCCATATCTATCCAGGACATCGAGCAGACGCGGAGTCATAACGGCATCCGGACCGTCATCGAAGGTCAGTGCGACAAAAGGTTCGTCCGTGCGTTTGCGGCACAGCGTTTTCAGATATACACCGCTTCCGATATCTGCCGATGCCCACACGAAAAAAGCTGCAACAATTCCTACTATGACTATCAGTGTCCAATACATTTCAAAACCATCACTGTCTGTCTATCGCCGCCGTGTCTGTCATAAATTATGACCCGCTCTGCGCCTTCGGCGATTTTCCGCACTCCTTCGGCAAACAACCGTGCCGGAACAACAGGAAACAATCCCACGTCTTCCATATCATTTGTAAGAAGGACTGCATCATCGCCCCCGGAATAACTTTTCATACAATTCTCTTCGGTAATCGGTCCGGACAAAAAATCCATGCACGACAACTCTGCAATAGCGGAATCCGTAGGCATTGCCGTCAAGGTCGTGAAAACAGAACCTTCACGGCAAGTACCGTGCCGCCAAAAGCCCATCCGCTCCATAATTCTGTATTGCGAAGGCGTCTGCTCGTCAAACGCCCCGACAAGCACCCTGCGGCTCTGCGAATCGGCCATGCGCATAAGCGCATCCAACAACGCATCTTCGAAACCGCAATCGCGGTTGACATAGGTTACATTGTAACAATGGTTGTGCCGCAACATGGCAATCTGTCCGCCTGCCGTATTGAAAGTCGATTGGATAAACGGAGCAGGATTGAGCAGCTGTTCGCTGTCGGCGATCATATTTCTCAAAAAGCGTTCACTGTCGGACAGGCACCCTAAACCGGTGGCTGTAATGATAGCATCTATACCGTCGATGCCATCCGTGCCCCCTGCGCATTCGATTGCAGTCATAACAGCCGATTTAAGGATCCTGCTCATGCGGCGGCGCAATCCTGCATCGGGTATCAGTTCCTTGATATCCGATGTCACCTGTTTATCGGTTACGATATTCTCGACGAAGCATTCCATATCCATTACTTTGCAAACACCAGCGATGAACAGTTTCCGCCAAAGCCGAATGAGTTCGACAAGACATATTTTATATCCTTGCCCTCTGCAAATTCACATACAGGGACAGGCCCTCTCCCATCAATCGGCTTTTTAAAATTGATATTCGGATACAGCAATCCGTATTTCACTGCGAGCGAAGAGAAAACCGCCTCGATTCCTCCGGCAGCGGCAAGTGTATGTCCTGTGAACCCTTTTGTCGAACTGAACGGCGGAATATGGCTGCCAAAAAGCCGTTGCATTGCAGCCCCCTCCGAAGCATCGTTGTTAGGCGTTCCCGTACCGTGGACATTGATATACCCGACTTGCGAAGGTTCAATGCCGGCAACGGCAAGCGCGTCGGACATGGCTAAATATGCGCCCTCACCATCTGCTGACGATGCCGTCTGATGATACGCATCATTGCGGTTGGCATATCCGGCGAGAGTGCAGTACGGATCCGCCGCATCCTCCCCGCGCAGCAGCACGACATAACCGGCACCTTCCCCCAGATTCAATCCCGCGCGGCTTTCGTCAAAAGGACGGCAAGGCTTTTCATCTAAAATCATCAACGACTTGAAACCGTTGAGCGTAAATGCGCTTAACGCATCCGTCCCGCCGGCGACCACACAATCAGCCACTCCGTGACGTATGAGCCTCGCCCCCGTCATAATCGCATTGGCAGCCGATGAACAGGCCGTACTTATGGTAGTCCTGTACCCCTCGATTCCGCAATATCGGGCTATGGCATCGGTGCCGGCGCCGCAGTCGTGCATACGCACATCGCGCAATCTGCCACGCGATTCATCGGCAATAAACTCCCTGAAAAAGTTTTCTGTCAGATCCATGCCGCCCACCGAAGTCGCCGATACTATGCCTACGCGCAACCCTTGCGGTATCCTTGCGTCATTCATAGCCTCCCGGACAGCCGATATGCCAAGAAGCGCAGTGCGCGACAGATGACAGTCAATAGGGATATTCAACCGGCGGTGAAGCTCGTCATTTGTCAGAGCAACCTCGCCTACGGGTATTTTGTTGCCGGTACGAAGTATCGAAGGCGATGGCGCGATACCGCTTCTGCCCTCACGCATAGCCGCGATATTCGCATCGACGCCCGAACCGAGCGCCGAAACTAAACCTACTCCGCCGACAACTATTTTCATCCTATTTGCGATTTTGCATAATATACTCCGCCAAAGTCTTTACCGAATAGAAAATCGGTTTCGCTTCAGCCGAATTTTTCAGTTTGATCCCGTAAAACTTTTCCAATATCAGAATTATCTCCAATGCATCTATCGAATCTAAGCCCAAGCCGTCTCCAAACAGAGGAGCCTCGGCATCGATGTCCTCAGGAGCAATCTCTTCGAGGTTCAGTTCCTCGATCAAGTGTTCTTTTAATTCTTGAATCAGTTGTTCCATAGCTATTGTATCCTTAACAATTTAAGATTTACATTCCAGTTCTCGCCCAACTTGTCGCACCAGCCGCATATCGCTATGTCGGCTTTGTCGTCGGCTATCACATGGCGGGCATACTCTTCGGACAGTCCGCTGTCGGCATCCTCGATAAAGAAAGTATTGTCGCCTTGAAATTTGTGCCGGATGCAGACTTCTCCCGCCGCGACATTGGGCAGCGTATAGACGAATACGGCAGGCGAAGCCCCCTCGGGCAGATGCCGGTCGATAATGTGTTGATGTTCCGCATCCGTTTCCAACGACGAAACCGAGTTGGCGAGAATAATCGCCCTGCGTGCCGGCTCATAAATCGTCAAATCGAAATTTCGCAGCAGGTTTTCCGTGGCAATATATACCGCCTTGCACAAGTCGCTCATCTTGAAAAACTTCATATTCGGCTCGCCAAGCCGTTTGTACTCGGCCCGAATAAATTCGCCAAACGGCTGTTCTGATTGCGGAAGCGAATATTCACCGGCAACGGCCACATTCCGTTTTGTACATTCGGCCGCCGGTTTTCCCGATGGCTCCGGTTTTCCCGACGGTTCCGCTTGTTCCATTTGTTCCGATTCTCCGGCCTCCAATACGATGGAGGCATTGCATCCGCCGAACCCGGAGGCCGTTTTCACGCAACGCGCCCCATATATCTTCTGCTCCCCGGGCGATACCGATACATTGACGGATGTCCCTTGTTTTTCGTATCCGAGTGTCCCGAATATCTTGCCCCGCCGCAGTTCCTCGATACATATTATGGTCTCGACAACTCCCGATGCACCGAGCGTATGTCCGATGTACCCTTTTACCCCGTTCAGAGGCGTGCCACCCAATCCTGCCAATGCAACCGCCTTGCTCTCCATCTCATCATTATACAGCGTCGCCGTTCCGTGCGTGTTTACGAATCCGATTTGCGAGGGCGTTACATTCGCCTGTCTCATGGAAGCCTCGATTGCATAACAGAGTCCGTCTCCCGTGCGCGAGGGACCCGAAATATGGTTTGCATCATTGGTGACGGCTCCGCCCGTAAGCCGCACCAACGGCCGCGTTGCATAATTCACATCAGTCGTCAGCACGACAGCTCCGCAGGCCTCCCCCAATGTAAGTCCGTCCCGCCCGGCATCGTACGGACGGCACGGATTCGGGCTTATGGACTTGAACGAAGCGAAGCCCGATGTTATAAACTCGGACAACACATCGCAACCGAGAATGACAGCATGACGCAGAGGTCTGTTTATCAACATATCTCGCGCCACGACAAATGCCGAAACTCCTGAAATGCAGGCATTGGATATAACAACCGGACGGTTTGCGCAACGGAAGCGACCGGCAATACGCATTGCCGTGTTATACAGATAGGCCCGTTCCGGTATGGCATTGGATGATGCAGCCCCCTCAAGCAACCCGACATCGCCTTTGGTCGTGGAGAGGACCAGCTGCGTATCGGAGTCAGAAAGACGTATTCCCGATTCAGCGAGCACCCTTTCCAGTTGAGATACGGCAAGGGTTTCGAACCGCGTTGCTCCATCGGCGGCATCGATCCCGTCGATAACGCCTGCATTCATTCCGAACCGCCCGCTATATCGCAGACCTCCAACGCCTTTAGACATGGCATCAAGAGTAGCCGTCTTGTCGCCTAACGCCGTAAGCAGGCTCATCGCGCCAAAATATATGTTTACCGTTTCAGCCATTTCCTTTTCCACTCTTCGAAAAACGACGGATTGTTCAGACACATATTCCCCTCCGAATCGATGAATACCTGAACCGAACTTCCGCGAACAGCGATCTCGCCATCCGTATTTCTGCGGATTTCATATTCGAAACAGAGTTTCGCGGCCTCGGTTTCGATATAACGTATTTCTACGGTCGCCGTCTCATTCATCGTCAACGGACGCAGATATTGCAGCTGCAAATCCACAATGGGAGCCGTATATCCGTTGGCATAAAAATCCATATATCCGATTCCAGGATACATAAGGCCAAAAGCCTCGCGTCCGTCTTCAAAATAACGGACATACTCGCCATGCCATACGATCTGCATCGAGTCCACTTCGCTGAAACGGACCTTTATCTCTGTCTTTGCAGTCAGAGCCGCCTTGTTTTTTCCTATGTCCCTCCTACGTCTGATCATTGCTTCAAATAGATTTTCATCCGGCAAGTGGCAATACAATTGCCATCGACACAACAATGCGCTTCGATAAGCGATATATTGAACACCTCCTGTACGATCTCGATTATAGTTTCAATCGTATCATCCACTTTGGGATGGGCAAGCAGGTGAAAGTCATTGACAGACCCGATATATCCCAACGGAACCTCCTTACGGGCCTCGCGGCATATATATCCGATCCGGGCGGCAGCCGATTGTGCAATATGCTCTATCACACCGCATTCGTCCATCACGCCTTTCTCGACAAATATATTGTCGGCACGCACAGTGAGTCGTGAGCGCGACACATTTTGTCCCTCCATTCCAAGGAACTCGTCAACCATTACAATAGGCGCCCGCTGCGGTATGAGTTCGGATATTTTATACATTTCTCTTTTTGCAAACCATTATAGAATGCCCCAGTCCCAAACCGTCTGCCATTTTCTCCACCTCCAAACCGGCAGTCTCCACACAGCGGCGCATATCGTCCGAATGGTACATCTTACTGTTTCCGTTGGCCATAGCCGTAAAATACAGGCTTGTAAGGGTCAGGCAATAAGCGGCTGTCTCGAACCGTTGACGGTCCCAGAATGTCTCCATTATATAGAGCCGCGTATCATTGTCCATAACGTTGGCGGCACGACGGCAAATACCGGTAACCTCCTGTTCGGAAAAACAATCGAGGAACTGGCTCATCCAAATGACATCGAAATGCGCCGCCGGAAATGCCGCATGCTCATCCAGCAGATTACATCCATAGCCGTCAATCCGTTCCGCCCCCGGCTTGCCTGCTGTCTGTTTCCTCATCATTTCAAGTTGCTGCGGCAAATCCATGACGGTTACCCGCACCTCCTTGTCATAGGCCACGCACCGCATTGCCCAACGTCCGGTATTTCCCCCGACATCCAGCAACCGCCCGACCTTGCGGCCTCCATCGAACACTATTTTCAACGCAGCCTCGAATGCCCCGTCGGAATAGAAATGGTCGAAACCGAACCAGCTCTTCTGCACCTGTTCGGGCAGACTCGAAAGCCCTTCATAGATTGTCGGCCACGGGCCGAATACTTTCAGACCTTCGGGCTTGCCATTTATCAGAGACTCCTCTAAACGGAACAGGCCAAGGTAGTTGACATCGTGATTGAAATTCAGATTGGCGCGGGCCATATCATCGTTGAGAAGAAACCATCCCGCTTTCGACAACGTGTAGCTATCCCCCTCTACCAACACCGTACCGATCGACAGCGAAGCCTCCAACAGCACCTGTGCGGCATATTCGGACAAGTTAGCGTGACGGGCTATTTCGGTTTGCGTCGCACCTTCTCTGTGTTCGGACAGATATTCCAGAATGCCGAATTTCAGCATCAGCCGAGAAACCTGGAACACTACGGGCGCAAAGGCAATCTCCTGTGCCCTGCGCTGGGCTTCGAGGGCGCTCTGCTGTTCGTGCGAATATATTTTCTCAAGCGATGGGGTCAATTTCATAACATATGTTTTTATTCGTTCCAGAAATTGTAAAAATTAAACCATTGCCTCGGATATCTTTCCAGCAAATGCTCCAACGAGGCAGCGTACTGTTCAAGTAACGCGACAGGTTTGTCGTGTCCGAGGGCAGGTTCCGAAAAAATAAATCTATACGTCCGGTTCTTCTCCCTCATTGCATAATGGAAGACGACCGGAACCCGGCATTTGGCAGCTATCTTGAACGGACCCGACGGCATAAGTGCTTCGGCCCCCATAAACCGTGTCCGGAAAGTCTCTTTTTCATTCATGTACCTGTCCCCGTTAAAACATATATATTCGCCATTGTCGAGAGCTTCCTTTATCTGCAGGATAAGAGCCAAAGGATCCTGATTGACTGGTATTATCTTGAAGTTGTTTTCATCTTCGCTGTTATCCTCAATAACCCGCTTTATCCGTTTATGCTCATTGTCCAGCATTACGATATTTATCTTCTTACCGTACTTGCCAAAAAATACCGACCCGGTTTCCCAACATCCGACATGAGCTCCAATCATAACCACACCTTGCCGTCCATCGATAATCTCAAGAAACCGCTCATAATTATCGAATTGGAAATTATAGCGTTCAACAAGACCTGCTTTCAGGGCCATACGGTCAATCAGGGTCTGGCCAAAAATATAGTAATGTCTGTACAGCTCTGTAACAGACTTTAACCGGCCAAGCCTCCGTTTGCCGCGATTATATTTCCATATAGCGGCAGTAGCCTTGGGAGCAAACGGGATGAAATAAATAACGATAAAGGCCAGAAAGCCATATGCGAATCCAAGCCCCAGCCATTTTATGGAATAGACAAAAAACAGATAGCCGAAACGGCCGCCCCTCGATTTCCCATTCCATCGCCTATCGTTATTATTACTCATTCAACTTGCGCCATAACATTTCATAGAAGTCGGCAAACGTTGCAACGCCGACAAAATCGGGGCCTTTAAGGGTTATCCCGAAATTTTGTTCGACCAGAACCACGACATCCACAAGGTCAAGGCTATCCAATCCGAGCGTATCTTTCAAAGAGGCATCAGGCACTATATCAGACTCCTCTATCTCGAACTCTTCAGCCAATATGACCTTTGTCTTTTCAATCAATTCTTCTCTTGTCATCTTCCCGTTTATGTTTTTTTATAATTAGCGTTGCATTTGTTCCCCCGAATCCAAAGGAATTACTCATATACATATCGAATGCCTTATCTACCCGTTCACGAGGGATATTCAGCATAGCCGATGCCTCGTCAGGTTCTTCAAAATTAAGATTAGGCGCGATAAAGTCGTTAAGCATCATCAGCGTTGAATAAACTATTTCGCTTGCACCTGCCATCCACATTTCATGACCGGTATATGATTTTGTCGAAGTAACCAATGGCCGGCATTTGCCGAAAACCTCGGCAATGGCGCGGGCTTCATTCTTGTCACCCACCGGTGTAGAGGTTGCATGGGCATTCACATAGGAAATATCTCCGATATCGACCCCCGCATCGCGTACAGCCATCAGAAGCGATCTTTTCGGGCCATCGACATTCGGCACGGAAATATGCTCGCCGTTGGAGGAAAACCCATATCCGATGACTTCGGCCAAAATTGCCGCCCCTCGTTTCAATGCGGACTCATAGCTTTCGAGAATTATGGTAGCCGCGCCCCCGCTGGGCACAAGCCCGTCACGGTTCTTGTCAAAAGGCCTCGATGCTTTCGCGGGTTCATCCTCCCGTGTCGAGAATGCACTCAGCGCATCAAAATTTCCCATCGAGTATTTGTTGACCTCTTCAGCGCCGCCGCAAATGACACACTCCTGCAAGCCCTGTTTAATCAGCATATATCCTAATCCGATGGCGTGCGCGCCACTGGCACAGGCTCCGGAAACGGTAAAATTGATTCCCCGCAAATTGAAAATGGTGGACAGATTCATCGTCAGCGTCGAATTCATCGACTGGAATATGTTTCCCGACCCGACAAGCACCGTATTCTTCTTTTCGCGGATAATGTCGGCCCCCGTTACCACCGCCTCGGCACTGCTGTCGTTTCCGTAGAGAATACCCACCTCATGGGCCGCCAGAAAACCGGCATCGATACCGGCCTGTTCCAAAGCCTCTGCAGTTGCGACATAGGCATAATGGCCGTGTTCAGGGAGACACAACCTTTGACGTCGGTCGAGTTTTCCCTTCAAATCCGGTTTCTCCAGTATGCCGGTAAGTGCAGAACGATACCCCATAAGCTTTCTCTGCGGGTCGATGCCTATACCGGACCTCCCTTCATAGAGAGACTTGCAAACCTCGTCCTTATTCTTCCCGATGCAGGAATATATACCCATTCCCGTTATAACGACACGGTTTCCCATAGCTAAACGTAAACTCCTCCGTTAATTGATATTACTTCGCCCGTAATGTAACCGGCAGCATCCGACACAAGAAAAGCGGCCAGATCAGCCACCTCTTCCGGTGTGCCGAACCGTCCGACGGGTATCATCTTCTTCAACTCTGCCTCGTCCAGATCCGCCGTCATATCACTTTTTATAAATCCGGGCGCGATAGCATTTACCGTAACTTTTTTCTTGGCCACTTCCTGAGCCAAAGCTTTTGTCGCGGCAATCACGCCTCCCTTTGCCGCCGAATAGTTAACCTGTCCGGGCATACCTTTAATTCCCGACAGCGAGACGATGTTTATTATGCGTCCCCATTTCGCCACAAGCATATTTTTCAGCAGCGGCTGCGTTACATTATAAAATCCGTCCAACGATACCGACAACACTTTGTGCCAATCATCTTCCGGCATCCACATCAACAAATTATCCTTTCTGATACCGGCATTGTTCACCAACACCGAAATATAATCTCCCTCGTGCCGCCGGTGCCATTCTGCCAATGCCGCCTGCACCGCCACGCCCTCCGCCACATCGAATTGCAGCAGCTCTCCGTCACTGCCCGTCTCACGAATCCGTGCCAGTGTATTTTCCGCCTCAGTGCGGTTAGACGCATAATTGACGATGATCCGGTATCCGTCTTTTGCAAGCCTTACCGCTATGGCACGGCCTATGCCACGGCTTGCACCTGTAACGAGGGCATATCTGCTCGCATTCATCGGCATTCTCCTTTCAACAGTTTTTCGATTCGTTCAATCTCCCTGTATTTGGGAGTATCATCCCTAAATGCCGGCACAATCGCGCGGATATCATCATACAGCTTGCGGGTTGCCGGAGCGAGCTTGTCCGCCATCTTAAGGCAATCGACGGCCTGCACCAGCGCCATCATCAATATCGAGATAACCTGAAAACCGTTCTCAATCACGTGTTTGCAGATGAGCGCCGAGTTGGTGCCCATACTTACAATATCCTGATTGTCGTTGTTGTTCGGAATAGAGTGAACATACATCGGGTTCGACAGCGTCTGACTTTCGGCCGTCGTGGAAGTCGCCGTAAACTGCGAGGCCTGCAAACCGTAGTTCAGCCCCAATACTCCCATATTCACAAAAGGCGGCAAGATGCCGTTAATCCGGTCATGGAACAGATAGTTCATCTGCCGTTCCGCCAGCATTGTCATTTTGGTTACCGCTATTTTCAGTTTGTCCATCTCGAAAGAAACGTAATCGCCGTGAAAATTACCGCCGTGAATGACCGTCTTGCCCACGGGATCGACAATAGGATTGTCATCTGCCGAATGGAACTCATCGAGCAACACCTTCATAGCATTCCGAATCTCATCCGACACAGGTCCCAGTATCTGCGGTACGCAGCGTAACGAATAGTAAGGCTGTACCTTGTGTTCGAACACCTCGTCATCGGTGTGCTGCCGGTACAACTCTTCTTCACGGTTGCGCATCGCCTTACTTCCTGCTGCGATTTCGCGCATCATAGCCGCTACGCTCCGCTGTCCGTCATGCCGTTTCAGTCCGTTCAATGTTTCCGACATGAAATCGTCGTATGACGCCGCTATTTCGTTCATCATAACGGAAGATTTCACAGCATAGCCGAATAATCTGTCCGCCAGCACGAGATTGACAAGACCGATACCTGTCATAACAGCCGTACCGTTCGTAACCGCCAAGCCTTCACGAATGTACATCCGTAGAGGTTGCAGGCCGAGTTTGGCGAACACCTTGCCTGTCTCGCATCGTTCCCCATTGTAAAACACTTCTCCTTCGCCGATTAGCGCCAATGCCAGATGTGCCAGCTGTACGAGATCTCCGCTGGCGCCGACGCTGCCGTGTTCCGGAATTACAGGATATATCCCGTAGTTCAGGAAATCGACAAGCAGGTTACATACCTGAGGATTAACGCCAGAGCGTGCTTGCAGAAACGTCATCAGGCGGGCCAGCATAGCGGCTCTTACATATATGACCGGCAACGGATTGCCTGCACCTGTCGAATGGCTGCGAATTATATTATATTGCAGTTGTTTCAGGTGCGAGTCATTGATGCGCCACTGGGCCATCGGTCCAAACCCGGTATTGATTCCATATATGATCTTATCCTGCGAAAATTCTTTCAGAAAAAGATAACACTCGTTGACGGATTCAATATCCGCTTCTGCAAGTTCTATATGATAATTGGAAAATATTATTTTCTCTATCGCATCTAATGAAAGATCCTTCGAAACTTTACAAATAGTTTTTCTCATAAAGCAGCCTGTTCGAAAATCGTCAGGAGAACAGTTTCTTGTCTTTTATCATCTCATAGACCGGATGTATCCAAAAATTACGCAGGCCAAAGCCGCCCGCTTTTTTCGTAACCCGTTTGGTATATACTATATTCCGTGTCGCTATGTCGAAGAATACAATATCGAATGTCCCTTTCGCGGCTCTCTTGTCGAGCATACGGGCTATCAGGATCATGCCTACCCCCTCTTTGTGAGGCAATGAATATGCCGAAACCAAATCCTCTGCCTTCACATCCGAAATTTCCCTCTCGCGCATCTCGGATCTGTCCATCTTCTGAGTCTTCTCCGTTATCATTGTAACATCCGTTTCTACAGGACATTTAACCAATTGCGAAAAATCGTATTTGGCAGATTCCTTTACAAGCAGGTCGTTGATACCCATAAACGCACCGACAAAAAGATCATCATCTTCCTGGGCACCGGCAACCCTCACTTCGGAAAAATCAATGCCATAAAAATGCACCAGTGTAGTATTCAAATCCAACTTTTGCCCGAACACAGATAAAGATGAGGCAAAAAATACAAGTAATACGGTTATTGTCTTTTTCATTTTTATAATTATTTGTTTTAATATGACTTTGTTTTAAATATGACGGATTTTCATTTTCCCGAAACATTAATTACTTTTTCGCTTTCGCATGCTTCATACTGGCTATTAGATTGTCATACGCGAGCTGAAGTCTTGCCTTATCCGACCAGCCCTGATTATTTCCTATCTCATCGAATTTAACCACACATAAGGTTTCTCCTGTCTTTATACGCAAATACATTGGGAGCAAACAATGTCGCAATAAATACAAAAAACAAATGTTTTTTCATTATTTAAAATTTTCCGCACAAAAATACGCAAAAACGTTTGTCTTAGCAATATTTATATGACAGAATATGGAATCGCCGGGTTTTCGGGCGGGTCCGGGTTTATTTTGTCATAAACGTTTCCAGATGCTCTAAGGCGGATTTTATGGCCGCTATTTTGTTGCGGTACATCTGCGAAGACTGGATGCTCGGGAGCTCGCGCACGAAGAGACGACCCTCGGGTCGTGAAAGTACACGTTCCCAGTATTCGCGCAGGACTTCGCTTTTTACGCTGGAATGCCCTTCTTCGCCATGAAAGATAGCGTTGCGCATGTCACTTTTCTTGTCCAGATAGTCGTCGTAAATATTTACGAGGGATTGAACGCCACGGTAGGCCCGAATCAGACTCATGATAAGGTCACCGTCGGAAATTTCCGTCAGCAGACCGCCCTCACGCAATGCGGCCATGGCATCGGTGGTGAACTCGAAAAATATGGAAGTGAGGGGTGCCAAACCCAAAACGTCCAATGAATCTTGCGACAGGGTCTCGGGATGGCGGATGTGGCGTGCCATGTAGCGGCAGGCGCGCTTTTCGAGACGGATGCGCTTGTACATTCCGGAGGACGCCTTCAGATTGACCTGCAACTCTTCCCTGACAAGGGTGAGCGACTGAAGGATGCGGGTATGCTTCGATCGGCTGTCTAACCATGCGGCCAGTCCGATAGAGAGGAGGATACCCAGCACGGTGGCGTAGAAAGAAGGGAGAAAAGTCGATGCACCAGGACGGTGCAGTTCTTTGATTCGTTGGATTAATTTCATGGCAGCACGTCGGTTCAGTGTTTTCGGAGTCAAAGGTACGAAATTACATGAATCTTTCTACCTTTGTACCGAAAAACAGAGCGTATGGCAAGGAAAAAAGCGAATTACCCCCTCCTTGAGGGACTCGAAATCACGGCGCTCGCCGCCGAGGGCAAGGCCATGGGACACTGGAACGATGTCGTGGTCTTTGTGCCGATGACCGTTCCGGGCGATGTCGTCGATGTGCAGATCCGCTGCAAGCGGCGCCGCTACATGGAGGGTTTTGTCGTGCGCTACGTACGGAAGTCCGCACAGCGTGCCGAGCCGTTCTGCGAGCATTTCGGCGTCTGCGGAGGATGTAAGTGGCAGATCCTCCCCTATGCGCAGCAATTGAAGTATAAACAGCAGCAGGTGGCGGATCAGCTTTCCCGGATCGGGCATTTGGAGTTGCCGGAAATAATGCCGATTTTAGGATCTGAAAAGACCCGTTATTACCGCAACAAGCTGGAATTCACTTTTTCCAATAGAAGGTGGATTCTGCCGGAGGAAGATATAGATGCCTTGTCGGAGACGGACCGGCTGGGACTCGGATTCCATATCAGTAATTTTTTTGACAAGGTATTGGATATTAAAGAGTGCCATTTACAACCCGAACCCTCGAATGCAATAAGAATGTTTATCCGGGAATATGCCGTAGAGAAGGGTCTTTCTTTTTTCGATCTGCGCGAGCAGACCGGTTTTTTGCGGAACATGATCATCCGGACTTCCTCTACGGGGGAAACGATGCTGATCGTGGTATTCGCCTACGAAGACAAGGAAAAACGGACGGCTTTGTTAGAGGCTGTCGGGAAGAGGTTTAAGGAAATAACGTCCCTGCATTATGTAATTAACGGAAAACGGAACGATTCCATCGCGGATTTGGAATGTGTGCGGTATGCGGGGGAAGAATGTATTTATGAGCGAATGGAGAATCTGAAATTCCGGATAGGTCCCAAGTCTTTCTATCAGACCAATTCGGAGCAGGCATACCGCCTTTATTCGACGGTGCGGGAGTTTGCCGGGCTGAAAGGGGATGAAATCGTATATGATTTATATACCGGGACCGGAACCATCGCGCTGTTTCTGTCGGGAAAGGCAAAGAAAGTGATTGGAATCGAATATGTGAAGGAAGCGATCGAAGATGCCAGGATCAATGCCCGGGACAACGGAGTGGAGAATTGTTTTTTCTATACGGGAGACATGAAGGATATGCTTACGGAGGAGTTTATCGGGCAGAACGGCCGGCCGGACCTGACGGTGCTGGACCCTCCCCGTGCCGGGATTCATCCGGATGTAGCTAAAGTTTTGATAGAAGCTGCACCTCGTAAGATAGTGTATGTGAGTTGCAATCCTGCCACCCAAGCCAGAGACTTAGCCTTGCTGTCAGAAAAATATCATATTACCAAAGTGCAGCCTGTGGATATGTTTCCCCATACGCACCATGTGGAAAATGTGGCGGCGTTGGAATGGAAGGATTAGCATCCCGACAGTGCAGCGTCCCGATATTGGAAACGGAATTCCGTCAACCTCTTACAGTCAATATTGTTATTAAATAAAATTTCAGAGAATGTCCGTAGATAATCAAACCACAATAGCCGCGTTATCCACACCTCAGGGGCCGGGCGCTATCGGAGTCATAAGGGTCAGCGGAAAAGACGCCATCGGGATTGTCGATTCCGTATTCGTACCGCATAGCGCTTCGGGGAAACCAGGAAGAGGGCTGAAAGATACGCCCGCCTATCGGCTTCGTTACGGGTCTATCTATAACGGAGACAAGTTGTTGGACGATGTAATAGCGGCGGTCTTCAGGGGACCCCGCTCCTACACCGGCGAAGACAGCGTGGAGATTTATTGTCACGGTTCCAATTATATTATCCGGGAAATTCTGATGTTATTGATTTCCAAAGGGGTGAAAATGGCAGGCCCGGGAGAATTTTCCAAACGCGCTTTCCTGAACGGGAAATTGGATCTTGCTCAGGCGGAGGCCGTTGCGGATCTTATTGCATCCGAAACTTCAACTGCCCACCAGGTGGCGATGCAACAGATGAAGGGAGGGTTTTCCCAGGAACTGAAACAGATGCGGGATTCTCTGCTGAATCTTGTTTCCCTGATGGAGCTGGAACTGGATTTCAGCGAGGAAGAAGTGGAATTCGCGAACCGGGAGACCTTGAACGGATTGCTTTACGAAGTGGAAAGCAAAGTGGATAGTCTGATCGAATCCTTTACTTTAGGTAATGTCATTAAAAACGGTATTCCCGTGACGATTGCCGGTGCGACCAATACAGGGAAAAGCACCTTGCTCAATACGTTGCTCGGAGAGGAAAAAGCGATCGTATCGAATATTCACGGAACGACCCGCGACATTATAGAAGATACCATTAACATCGGGGGCATGATGTTCCGTTTTATCGATACGGCAGGCATCCGGGACACCAAAGAGATGATAGAGATTATGGGGATCGAGCGCACCTATCTGAAATTGAAACAGGCCTCGGTGGTGATGATGGTGCTGGATGCGACCCGTCCGGAATATTTCCGGGAAAGCCTGACGAATTTAAGGAATCGTTTGAATAAGAATAAGCAAAAGGTTATTATTCTGATAAATAAGGCGGATATGATTGAGCCGGCTTTCGGCTCCATTTCCACGACCGTGGATGTCTCCGATATTGCCAGCTACAAGCAAAGCAAACCGCTCCGGGATCAGATCGAAACGATCGAAAAGCTGTGGGTTGAAATGGACGGAGGAAACGGATATGGTCTTGAGGCTGGTCGGGATAGTTCCGGCGGAAAGACAGGATCGGTTGAAGGTCCGGGTGAAAGATCGGGCGAGACCGTACAGACAGGCACGAAAAACATGAGCCTCCCGACAGAGAACGGCAATCGTATCATCGGTATTCTGCCCGGCCGGGATCCTGTCGGGAAAGAGAGCGATTCCTCAATACGGAATCGGCCAAAGGTGAACCAGGCCCCGACCGGAAATGCAGAAAATGCGAAAAACAAAAATTCTGCCGGCAATACTTCCACATTGATAGCGGTATTGCCTGTGTCAGCGAAACATAAACTTGGGATCAAACAGCTTAAAGAATTGTTAGTCAATTCACAAAAAGAGATATCCGTACATCCCGATGCCACTTTGGTCACCAATATACGGCATTATGAAGCGCTGATCGGCGCACAGGCGGCCTTGGATCGCGTGGAAGACGGTCTGAAAGAAAACCTCCCTACCGATCTGGTGGCGCAGGACATCCGGGAAGCCCTCTATCACCTGGGCAGCATTATAGGAGAAATCAATACCGAAGAAATCCTCGAAACCATATTCGGCCGGTTTTGTATAGGTAAGTAAATATTTGATTATCAATTAATTAAATTGATAATAATTGATTAATATGGCATTCTTTACGGGCGCTGTTTTTGTTGTTCAAGTATCGTTGATAATCGTTGCCAAGCCTTTTTACGCCATTTTTGTACCTCCTGTGTACCTTGCCACGAAAATCCGAAGATTATCGTTGGCAAGATTGTGGAGAATGTTTCTCCCCAAACAAAATTAGTGGCAAATGGGCAATCCCTTGATTTAGCCGAATGTTCGATTCTATAGGCAGATTGTAATTTACTAAGAAGAATTATATAAGATCATTTGCCAATGAGCGCAACAATTACTATATTTGGCATATTATTTTAAGTGATAAATAAATATATTGTCTTTTTAGCATAATATATTATGGAATATAGCTTTGACATTTTCGACAAGAATCCTGAACGTCTGGCAACAATTTTGGCAGAAAACTGTCGTAAGCGCCGACTTGATAAAGGCCTGAGCAGGCGTAGCCTCTCTGAAATAACAGGCATCCCGGAACCGACACTCGAGCGTTTTGAGACCAAAGGAAAGATATCTCTTGGGGCATTCCTGAAATTGGTTGTTGAATTTGGCTGGTTTGACGAAATGAGTATCATTATGAGTAAAAGCAAGTTCACCACAGGAGAGGAACTTGAGACTATAAATAAGAACCAGGGAAGACAGAAAGGGCGATGAAAGATATTCTAAAAATAACAGTTTCATTAGAGGAACGTACTGTCGGTACTTTGCAGATGACACCTGAAAGAGACCGATGTGTGTTCGAGTACGACAAGAATTGGATTGCAAGTGGGTTCGCGATATCTCCATGGGAATTGCCACTCCAGACAGGACTCATATACTCAAAGGAAAATAGCTTTGGTGGCGGATTTGCTGCATTTGAAGATAGCATGCCGGACGGCTATGGACTTTACCTGCTTGACAGAATGCTTCGTCGTGAAGGCCGTTCATTGGGCGAACTATCCCCTCTTCAGAGGCTATCGCTGGTTGGCAGTTCCGGAATGGGCGCACTTTGCTATAAACCTGAAGCTTCCAAAGAGCATATTGCCTCCATCACAGACAACGACTTTGACGAGCTTCAGCGTAAAGCTCTTGATGTACTCTCTGAGAAAAGCGATACTGAGACATCTTTCTTGTACTACAATAGCCGTAATTCAGGTGGAGCAAGGCCCAAGGCGGTATATAAGGCTGCTGACGGATCTGACTGGATAGTAAAATTCAGACATATTTACGATCCCTCAAATATTGGTAAGATTGAATATCAATATATGAAGACCGCACAGAAATGCGGAATTGATATTCCGGAAATCCGTCTCGTCAATGACCGCTACTTCGCAATCAGAAGGTTCGATATAAGGGAGGAACAACGTATCCATACACTCACTGCAGCAGCCCTTCTACAGTCCGATTTCCGCATTCAGAGCATAGATTATGTAAACCTCCTTGCTCTGACCGGTTACCTTACTCAAGATCCGGTACAGGTGGAGCAGATGTTCCGTAGAATGGTTTTCAATGTCGTATGCGCCAACAAAGACGATCACGCCAAGAACTTCAGTTTCCTCTGCGAAAACGGCAAATGGACACTTGCCCCTGCATACGACATTACCTACTCCCCGGAGGGCACCGGAGGCGAACATGCAACATCTGTCAACTATTCGGGCAATCCAAGCCTTGAAGACATCATTTCTGCCGGCACAGGCATCCGCATAAGCAGAAAACGCTGCATTGAAATTATTGAAGAAATCGAATCTGTCTGCAATGCAGAACTTGATACTGATAAAATAGTAAAAATTAAAGGTTAATAGTAAGCATTTGATATGCCGTAGCTCTCTTTGTCGGTATGCTTGATACGCCAGCCGTATCTACCGGAGATGGTGACGGAGGTTCGCAAAGCGACCTTCCGGGCGAGACAAGGACGAGGACGACCTGCAATGGGTCCGCCGCTGTACCCGTGCTGCTACCCTCCTATTGGGCAAGAAACCAAGAACAGGATTAAAACGATAAAGTTATGGTACAAGCACACAAAAAGCGGCTTCTTCGTGCAACAGCTAATAATTCCCCGGCTTTGCCGGATATGGGGAAAAATACTTTATAAATCTGGAAAATCTGTAGACTTTTTTATTCCCCCCCCCGGACACACTTTTTGGAACAGTATCATCGTTTTGTACGTAATTGCAGGAAAACAATAATGTCGCTAAATCCAATTGATCAGTATGGGAAAAATACATCAAACGTTCGTTAAGCATCAGCACTGAGCGGAATATATCATATTCAAAATCTTCTATTTTCCCGTCATTTCTATATTCTTGTATCGGAATAGAAAAAGCCACACGCATCAGTTCTAATGCCGATTTTATTGTACAATAGCAAATTCTACTTTGTCTTGATGAATTAAAACATTTCGAAATCCTATTGTTTAAGTCGGAAATACGCTTCTTACTAACATCTGAGAAAAATGTGTTTTTAGTATCAGGTATAAAGGCGGCATTACCATAATTATTACATAGCACATGACAACAACGAACAATATACTCACGATTATACTTCGTTAGTAGGGCCCGCACATCTAAGTCATTTTCCCTTGGGAACAAATCATGAAACTCAAGAATTTTTTGAATCGTATATTCCATTCTCCATTACAAATAAGCAAGATGAATTTATCTATAACTCAAGTCGAATTAAAACCTTTAAGTAGACTTGTATTAAAAGCGACTTTACTTCATCCCCGTGTTCATATAAACGTTCAATAAACTCACATCAACATCAGGAATGATAATGTCTGTAAGTTTGTCGTCAACAAGAAATCCCATATAAAGCGGAATAGTGAGTATATCTCCATCACGTCCTACATTATATTGCCCCAGCTTGATTGCATTTTTAACATGATACACGTCCTTGTTTTTAAGAACTGTAGTCACGCTTTTTGACTTACCTGTTTTTGCCTTAATTTCAAGGATAACACATTCGCCTTTGAATCTTACCAGAAAGTCCAATTCAAGTCCGCTGTCCTTATGAAGATAGTATAGTTTTTGACCTGATTTACATAGAAAATCCGCCATCAGATTCTCAAAGATAGCTCCCTTGTATCCAAGAAGATTACCCTTTAGAATATCTGCCTGTGTGCCATAGTCAAGCATTGCTACAAGGAGGCCTATATCGGTCGTGTACACTTTGAAACAGTTTTTGATGGAATTTCCCTCTAACGGCAGTTCCGTGGTCTGTATGTTATAGCATCTGCGGACGATCCCGGCATCCTCCAACCATTGAATACTACCGATGTATTGAGAAGACCTTCCTCCCTTTTTTACAACTGAATACTGGAATTTCTTGTACTCTTTAGCCAATTGCTTCGGAATAGATTCAAAACATTCACGGATATTGGGTTTGTCTGCATCATCTGCATATTTGACCATATCCTCTTCGTATTCGGCAATAAGATTTCGCTGTAACTTATATATTAGTTCGATATTCTTGGTTTCAAGGAAACAATTCACCACTTCCGGCAAACCTCCAACAATGACATATCTGTACAGCAGCTCCATCATGGCCTTATGAACCCCCTCGGGAACAACCTTCTCGTTTTCAAAGCATAATTTTACAGAATCAATAACCGCCGGACTGATACCGTTTGCCCATAGAAACTCTTCAAAATCCAACGGGTACATGTCTATCACGGTTTCGTATCCGACAGGAACTGAATCTTGTCCTATATCTTCTTTCTTTTTCTTACTTTGACCGTAGCCTTTCACTCCCAAAAGAGAACCTGTGGCGATAACATCGAAACGTCCGTCTATATGGAATGACTTCAAGGCAGTCCTCGCTTCCTTACATTCTTGAATCTCATCAAGAATAATGCAGGTTTTCCCTTCAATGAAACGACTGCCCTGGATCAAAGCAGAGAGGTTGAGAATGATAGTATCAACATCTATATTGCCGGTAAAGGCAGACTTCTTGTCTGGTTCAAGAATGAAATTCATATAGACCACACTATCATAATTCTCCCTTGCGAATTTCTGGACAATATATGTCTTTCCGCATTGGCGGATACCTTTTATTACCAAAGGCTTTCTGTCCTCAGACTGTTTCCAGTTGGCTAAATATGTTTCTATTTTCCTTTTAAGCATGGCACAACTTTATTCTTTAATGACAAAATTACACTTTTTCGGGCGAATAAACCAAAGTTTGATACATTTTTTCAAGCGAATAAATCGAATTCGTCACACTTTTTCCAACGAATCAGACTCCATTTAAACACTTTTCCATCAAAATTGAAGCTTGAGAACTACACTTTTTCATGAAATCAGCAACTTTACTTTATCCCCGTATTCATATATACACCAATTAAAGTAAAGTCAAACTAAGGAAAAAAGAGATGACTTTGCCAAACAGATTAACCGATTTGCCGAAGTTCTCAAATAATACAACCTATTTTGTATTTTGGCTGCAAAATCTTCGAGAATGCATCTTGCTTTTAGTTGATATCTGTTGGTAAAAATCCCACTTTTTTCGTGCCTTCGCAACGGATAGAAAACAGAGACTTCTGATGGGAAAAAGGAGGTTTTCCCTTTGGTTCTGATTCAAAAGGAAAGATATAGTTTTGGGTCTGAAAAAAGCGAGAAAAGGCTTTTCTGCTGTTTAAAACACAACTATTTCACGTTCAAGCTGTTTAGCATACCACATGGGGACAGTTCGGTCAATTTATTTATCCCTAATAATTGTCTGCAACCTTTCATATCAAAAAATAAGTCCATAGATAATTCGTTAACTCATGCAGAAAATAGTGTAAGTCGTTTTAATCATCTATATATATCATTTTTTCTTCATCGCTGGGCATAAACACCCGTCGCATACGAAATGGTTTTACAGCCTGATCAACTTTATTTTTTAATAAAGCGCGTTTCTCTAGTGACTCGGGCAAACTGGTTGCTACATTTTTTAGCACTCTGTCAAATGCTGTTACTTTTCCATTGGAGTCTGGAATTGTTTGAGGACGTGCAGTGTCAAACGACCAGCCTACAATAGAAAGATCTTCGTTCAAGGTGATATTTATGCCCGAGGTATATCCTTCCACACACGGATATCCTCCTTGTATTGTTTGAAGGAGCAGCTGTTGCCCCATGCTAGACAATGTCATAACAGGAGAATTCCTGTCTTCTAAACGCATAGATCTATGAACAATTTGTTGGAGAAGAGGTAACTTCAACTCTTTCTCAAACACTTCATTCAATAATTTACTTTCCGACGCACACAAATGCCAAGGTGCATTACCTGAGAAATGAATACCGATATCATTCATTCTACGCTGCATCTTACCCAAAGATTCTCCATGTCCATAGCGTTTGTTTGTTAAGGCCAGAGCATCAACTGTAAACACAGTTGTATCTCTTATTAAGTGTGTTTGATCAACGATAAAATCCTTTTCCCAGATATTCCGCTGATTAATCATCAAGTTATAATATTCCTCAGAATCTTTCCTGCTATATGAAAATGAATATAGATATCCTTTGAATGGATTATTCTCCCTAACATGGAACGAAAAGCCGCACTGAGAGCCTGGTCGTTTAAATGGTTGTAGACCAATCACTCTCAAATCTTTTTTTAAGAAATTTCCAGCTGTTTGAGCGTCACATCCAGTGATTTCATTTATAACAGGAAATGCATACAAATATGAGACATACTCCTTATCATCAGATTTCGGATAATAACAATCACTCTTTGAATCATAATCGCACATAGCGAAGAACAGCGCTGTGTGAACATCACTGGTCAAATCCAGCACATCAGTCAATAGCCCATAATGCTGCGCCAATCCCACATAATCTACTGCCAATTTTTCCTGCTCAAAGAAACGCACAGCTGGATATTGTTTGAGCATAAGTTCAAACTCAACTACTCTCATCCGTTCAAGAAATAAGTGGTCCGCATCCCTTTTTTGACGCGAAAGGGTTGGTAGACACTGCTGAAAGAATAATCCCTGACCACGAAACAGGAATGCATAATCGCAAGCTGTCGGCACCAAGATATATCCTCCTTTATCATCCGACAAAAGTTCAAACTGCCCTTTGGACGCAGTGAAACGTTCATCCCCCAAAAAGGAATCACGAGTCTTCTGAAAACGATTTATAGCAGATAACAACTCAGCCGGACTCGCAAAGTGCTGCTCCGGCGGCATAAAGTCATATGGGATTTCTATTTCCATTTACACAAAATTTTGGACGGTGTCGAATTCTTAAACTTAAAAGTACAGATTCTCTTTTTCCGGTGCCTTGTTCTCCAGAAACATAACATAATAGATCGGGAGATAAAGGATATTTCCTTTTGTCTTTATTTCTCTTTCGTTTGAAAGAACAATAGATGAAACAATATGGTAGTCCTGCACTGCCATCAGGTTGTCCAATGCACTATGAACTGTATAATTCTTTCCGGATTTAACCTCGATAGGCAGGACGCTCATAGTACCGCTGTCATCAACAAGAAAATCAACCTCCCCTTTCTGCTTATTGTCGTAGTAGAACAATTTTTTATAATGCGCTTTCAGTTCCTGGGCAACAGCACTTTCATATACAGAGCCAAGATTAACGCCGGCAATGTCGTTCAGTATTGGCTGGATATTGTAATGATACAACTGGAGACTCAGCATTCCTACATCATTCATATACAGTTTCAACAAATTTTTCTGCTGGGATTCTGCCAGGGGATATCTCGGATTGCTGATTGCATGGGTTGCTATCGTAATACCGGAATTGATCAGATACTCAAACTCTTCCATGTAATTGCTGAATCTGTCGCCTTTCCTGTCCAATATATCTTTTGCCACAATCCGCTTCTTCTTGTTCTCCATCTGAGAAGGAATCATATCATAGATACGGCGGATATACAGTTTCTTAGCAGCGTCTTCTTCGTAACGGGAAGCATCGATGCCATACAATTCTCTGATAGCTTCCTGAACCTCTCTCACTTTGACGATATTATGACTATTCAAATATTCATTGACCGCATCCGGCATACCTCCCACGAGAAGGTATCTTTTGAAAAGACTTAGCACTTTATCGTGAACCTCCGGGGCCAAAGGCTGTTTCTGCTCAAAGGATTTTCTCAGATGCGTAATCGCATCCTCTCCGAAATCATTTGCAATCAGGAATTCTTCAAAGTCCAGCTGATACATTTTCCTGGAAATAATACTTCCGACTGGAACCGAGACTGTCTCTCTCAATGCAATTCCCAGCAGGCTTCCACTGCAGATAAACCGATACCGGTGTTCTTGCCTCAAGAACTTGAGCATAGTCAAAAATTGCGGATAATGCTGAATTTCATCAATGAAGACCAATGTATTTTCATATCTGTCCAGCTTGGATCCTGCAACCATACTTAAGTTCAGGTAAAATTCTTCCGTGGTGCGGACGTTCTTGAATATCTTGTCACCGGCATCGTCTTCCACGAAATTTATCTCCACATAGTTGCCATAGAGTTCTGTCCCTACATCTCTTATGATGTAAGACTTGCCAATTTGCCGCGCCCCTTCAATAAGGAGAATCTTGTCCTCATTGGATCTGAGGTGGTCATCTATATATGATCGGATCTTTCTGTACAGCATTACTTCTACACTTTTCTAAGAGATTTCATATTGCAAATATACACTTTTCCATAGAAATAATTCTTTTAATTCAACACTTTTTCTATCCCTCCGTGTCTACTTTAACGAGAGCAGCACTTTTTCGGCAGCAACAACAAATAGCTGATTATTCTAATGCCAAATTACTGAAAAATATCAGGCCAAATTACTGAAAATTTGAAATCTTTAGTATTACAGTAAGCATTCGGAGAAGTACGACTGTTAGTTTGTGTTAGTGGCATGTAACTTTGCGGCTACTAACACGTTTTTT
>CANRID010000026.1 GCA_947630665.1 uncultured Bacteroidales bacterium
GCCATACCAAGTGGGAGAGTAGGTAACCGCCTGACCTTAATGAGAGGACATTCGGATTGACGGGTGTCCTCTTTTTTAGTTAGGAAAGTGCTTTTGTGAACACGGTGCTAATGCGCCGTTTTTTCTATTATTTTGAGAATCATGTTTATCCCGTCCGGAATCAGCCGGTCTTCGAAGCCGAAGCGGGGATGAAATTGTCTTTGGAAAAATCAATCAGATAATTAAAGAAGTCCGGCGGCCAGAAACATGCGGCGGTATATGGCGGCCTTCTCTTCTAAAGGCTTTGGATAGGCGCGGGAAGTGGAAGGCATGCGGAAAAGTCTGACGGGACGGTTGCGGAAGAAAAACTCGGTATAATGTCCGACTTCGGGTTCCTTTGCGGCAAGAACTCCTAAGAGAGTATCCATCGCCTTTTGTCCGGTTACCGTAACGGTCCGGCATTCAGGCAGCCGCATAAGAATGTCGTTGGGATCGAAAGGAGTGACTACTTCTAAGAATTTATCCGAGGCGTTATCTTGCAGCCGGATGATTTCAACGGCCGTATCCCCTAAGGCGATGCCTTTTTCCCGACAAAATGTTTTTATTTTTCCGGCATCGAAGGCTTTCCCTCCGGAAGTCAGAAAATGGTTTTTATTATCGAAAAAAATCGAACCCACGATCCTCCACATATCGTTTTGTATATTCGGATAATAAAATTCCATGGACCAGCGTTCTCTTTTAGGGGGAAAACTGCCCAACATGAGCAGCCTGGCATTTTCCGGAAGAAAAAAGCCGAGAGGATGTCTTTCTATGGGCCGGGAATAGTTCATCTGCAGCGGATTAATTATTTGTCTTCCCCTTCCATCCCTTCTATAAGCTCCGGACGCAAAAGACGGGTTCTTTCCCAGGCCTGTTCTTCTTGCCATCGGGAAATTAATTTGGGGTTGCCCGAAAGAAGCACTTCCGGGACTTTCCATCCGTTGTATTCCGCCGGCCGGGTATAAACCGGAGGCGATAGAAGATTATCCTGGAAACAGTCGCTCAGCGCAGAGGTTTCATCGGATAAAGCCCCGGGAATCAGCCGGATAATAGAGTCGCAGACTATGGCGGCAGCCAGTTCTCCTCCGCTCAGCACGTAATTCCCGATGGAGATTTCGCGGGTGATCAGATGCTCGCGGATGCGGTGGTCGATTCCTTTATAATGACCGCAGAGAATCATGATATTGGTTTTGCAGGATAGATGGTTGGCCAGCGGTTGGTCGAGCAGCTGACCGTCGGGAGACATATAAATTATTTCGTCATATTCCCGTTGGGCTTTCAATTCGTCCATCAATTTGTGGATCGGTTCGATCGTAAGCACCATGCCTGCATCTCCGCCGTAACTGTAATCGTCCACCTGCCGGTAATTCCCTTTGCCATATTCCCGGATGTCGTGGATATATATCTCCACCAGACCTTTATCTTTTGCCCGTTTGATAATGGAGTAGTTCAGAGGGTCTCCTAAAAGCTCGGGTACGACTGTCAATATGTCTATTCGCATCATGGCCGCAAAGATAAAAATTCTATTTCTCTTTCCATAAACTTAGTTTTTGCCGTTTTAAGCCGACTTTTTTTTATATATTTGCAAGTTATTAATTCATTTAGTTTTAAAACTATGATCACAGAGAAAAATACTACCGCTTTAAATGATCAGAATCCGGATAGCAATATCGGGGATGCTGCACAGGAAATGCTAGCTGTTGCTGAGAACGAGGAAGTTCTTGAAAATACGGAAATTCAGGGAAGCCACTTCCCCGATTATTCCAATAAAAGCTTGAAAGAGATCACTCAGATTTTTGAGGAGATGATCGAACGGGGCGATCAGCAGGAGTTGTATAAGTATGCGGACAGCCTGAAAGCCGCATTTTACAAAGTGTTGAAAAAAGAGAAGATCGCTTCCGGATTATTTCATCAGGAGGGAGAGACCGTAGCAGCGCAGAACGAGGACGAGGAACAGTCCGATACGGTGTCCAACAATCCGTTTGCGGAAATAGAAAGGGGATTCAAGGATCTTTATGCGAAATATAAGAGCGCCAGAGCGGTTTATCTTCAGGAGCAGGAAAAAATCAAGGAAGAAAATTTGGCGAAAAAACTGGAGATCATAGAAGAATTGAAGACATTGCTGGATAAACAGGAGGATGTCAATCATACTTTCCCCGCTTTCCGGGAATTGCAGAACCGCTGGAAATCCATCAGCATGGTTCCTCAGAACCGGGCGAAGGATCTGTGGGAAACCTATCAGCATTGTGTGGAGAAGTTTTATGACTATATAAAAATTAATAACGAATTCCGGGATCTCGATTTCAAGAAAAATCTGGAAGCGAAAATCGCTCTTTGTGAAAAGGCGGAAGCGTTGGAAAACGAGTCGAATGTGGTAACGGCGTTCCGGGAATTGCAGAAACTGCATGAGGAATGGAAAGAATTGGGTCCGGTGGATAAAGAACACCGGGAACAGATATGGGAGCGTTTTAAAGCCATTACCTCCGTTATCAATAAAAAACATCAGCATTTTTTCGAACGGCTGAAGGAAGATCAGAAGAATAATCTGGAACAGAAAAACGCTTTGTGCGAGCAGGCGGAAGAGCTTGCCGCCAAGGAAGTGGTGGAATCGAATCAATGGAATGCCCTGTCCAAACAAATGGACGAGCTGCAGACAAAGTGGAAAAGCATAGGGTTCGCCGCTAAAAAGGAAAACCAGAAAGTATATGACCGTTTCCGGGCCGCCTGCGATAAATTCTATAATGCCAAGAGGGAGTATTATGCGAATTTCAAAAATGTAATGCAGGAAAATCTGAAGAAGAAGGAGGAATTATGCGAGCAGGCCGAGGCCTTGATGCATAGCGAGGACTGGAAAAAGACCACGGATCAATTGATCGGGCTGCAAAAGACCTGGAAGGAAATAGGGCCGGTCGCCCGTAAGCAATCCGATATCGTCTGGAAGCGTTTCCGGGCCGCCTGTGATTTTTTCTTTGAAAACAAGGCGAAACATTTCGGAAAGGAGGATGAAAAATTCGAAGAAAACCTGTCTGCCAAAAAGGTGTTGATCGAAGAGATCTCCGGTTACCGCCTGAGCGAATCCAAAGAGGAGAATATAGAAGCGATGCGGGCATTCCAGTCCCGGTGGAATGAAATAGGATTCGTGCCGTTTAAAGAAAAGGATAAAATCCAGGAGGAATATAACAAGGCGATGGATGCTCATTTTGCCGATATACGTTCCTTGGAAAGCGAGAAGAATTTCAATAAATTCAGAAAGAAGGTGAGCGATATCAAGAGTTCCGGAAAAGGAGACAGACCTTTGAAGATGGAACGGGACCGTCTGATCCAGAAATTCAGGAAAATGGAGAGCGACATCGCCACTCTCGAAAACAATATGGGATTCTTCGCCAAGTCTAAAAATGCGGATATCTTTATAGCGGAAATACAGAAAAAAATAGAAATCGCGCGGCAGGAAATGGCTCAGGTGGAAGAGAAAATCAAACTGATTGAAAAAGAATTCGAATAGAGAATTATTATAGATATCCCGATAGGAAGGATAACTTAGGAACAATATGAATAAAAATACGATTTTCGGTTTTGTACTTATAGGGATTATTTTAATAGGATTCAGCTGGTATAATACAAAACTTTTTAAGGAGCAGGAACGGGAAAGATTCGTGCGGGATTCCATTGCTGCCGTAGAAGTGCTGAAAAATGCCCCTGCATTAGACAGCAGCGCCTTGGTTACGGTTTCGGAGAGGGATTCCCTGTCGGTAATCCGGGAAACAGCTCCTATCTATAAGGACTCTCTGCTGGAAGCCGCCAGCCGGGCGGAAGAGGAGTTCTATACTCTCGAGAACGATAAAATAAGTGTGACTTTCACTACCAAAGGAGCGCAGGCTTCGCAGGTGCTTATCAAAAACTACTATACGTCTGACAGCCTTGCGTTGTATCTGATGAAAAAGAACTCCAGCAATTTCGGAATCGATTTCTATACGGACCAGCAATTGAATACTGCCGATTTTAATTTTGAAAAGGTGGAGCAGACCGACACTTCGTTGGTAATGCGTCTGAATTTCTCGACAGGTTCTTATATCGATCATATTTATACCCTCCGTCCGGATGACTATATGATGGACTTCAATCTGAAGATGGTGGGTATGAGCAAGTTTATTTCCAAGAACGTAACGCAGTTGGGCGTGGATTGGAAAATGACGATCCCGCGTTTGGAAAGAGGTTATGATAATGAAAAAAACTATTCGACCATCGATTATAAATTCCCCGGGGAGAGTTCCATCGAGGACTTGGGGCTTCGGAAGGCGGAAGCCCATGCCGATATCGCCACCAAAGTGGAATGGTTCGCTTTTCAGCAGCAGTTCTTCTCTGCCATTCTCGTAGCCCGGAATAATTTTACCAACGGAGATCTGGCCTTTAAATTTTTCCCGGAAGAGAATCCCGACAAAAACCTGATGACTTGCGGAGCTAACATGCAGGTGGAATACATTGCCGCAGATGTGGTGACGATACCTTTTAGATTTTATTACGGTCCCAATCTGTATAAGGTCCTTAAAAGCTATGATTACGGATTCGAGAAAATCGTTCCCCTGGGAGGATGGCTTATCGGATGGATCAATCGGGTGATCATTATTAATTTCTTCGATTTCTTAAGCCGGTATATCGTCAGCTACGGTATTATCATATTGCTGATGACTATTTTCATCAAATTGATTATTTCTCCTTTGACTTTCAAGTCTTATGTTTCTTCTGCGAAAATGAGGGTGCTGAAACCGGAGGTAGATAAAATCAACGAAAAATATCCCCGGAAAGAAGATGCCATGAAAAAACAGCAGGAAATGATGGCCCTTTATAAAAAAACGGGGGTAAGCATGTTCGGAGGCTGTCTGCCGATGTTATTGCAATTCCCGATCCTTTTGGCCATGTTCCGGTTTTTCCCGGCTTCGTTCGAATTGCGCCAGCAACCGTTTTTGTGGGCCAAAGATCTGAGCGCCTATGATTCCATATTGCAGCTGCCGTTCCATATCCCTCTTTACGGCGATCATGTCAGTCTGTTCGCTATCCTGATGGCTGTCTCCATGTATCTATATGCGAGGATGACCATGGATCAGATGCCGAGCGGACAACAAATGGCGGGAATGAGATCGATGCAGTTATATTTCATGCCGATCTTTCTGTTGGTATTATGTAATAACTTCTCCAGCGGATTGTCTTATTACTATATGCTGTCCAATATTATAACCATCATACAAACCTGGGCTATCCGGAAATATTTTATAGATGAAGATAAAATATACGCCCAACTGAAAGCCAAGGCCGCATCCGCGAAAACGCAAAAGAAATCGAAATTCCAGCAGCGTCTGGACGAGATATATAAACAGCAGCAGGCGATGCAACAGCAGCGGAATTCCCAACAGAAGAGGAGATAACCGCGATGATCGGTTCTGCGGGCAGAGGACGATTACATTATAGATAAGGATAATGAGTATCGCAAGCGAGATAAAGGATATAAAGGCACAGCTGCCGCCCACGACCCGGTTAGTGGCGGTTTCCAAATTCCATCCGTCCGAAAAGATTCTGGAGGCTTACCGTGCCGGTCAGAAAATATTTGCCGAGAGCCGTCCGCAGGAATTGGCGGCCAAGGTGGCCGGAGGTTTGCCGTCCGATATCGAATGGCATTTTATCGGTCATCTTCAGACCAATAAATTGAAAATGGTAGTACCGCATGCCGCATTGATCCATTCCGTAGACAGCGCCAGATTGTTGCGTGAAATCGACAGATACATGATAAATAAGGGATTGAGGAAAGCGGAATGTCTGTTGGAAATTTTTATAGCGGCGGAAGAGAGCAAACAGGGCTTGGACGAAACGGAGTTGCGGGAATTGGCGGAGAATCTCAGAAAAGATCCTTTAAGAGGGGTGGAGGTCCGGGGCCTTATGGGAATGGCCTCTTTTGTAGATGATTCCCGACAGATACGGAACGAATTCGCCCGCCTGGCGGAATTATACCGCTCCGTTAAGAACGAATATGCGGATATATTTCCCCGTTTCAACGAATTGTCGATGGGTATGAGCAATGATTATCCTTTGGCGTTGGAATACGGAAGCACTTTGGTCCGGATCGGGACCCGGATATTCGGCGCAAGGGAATATTGATTTTGGCATTTGGATAAATTTTATTAAATTCGGACCCGGATTCCCGAATTTCATAAGAAAATCGGACCTTATCTCCTTAAATTCAATAATTGTGTATAAGCGAATCTTCGACATAGAGAACCAGTTGGATGAAGGAATGTTCCTGTTTGGTGCACGCCAAGTGGGCAAATCGACCCTTTTGCAGGAGCGTTTCCCGGAGGCGGTCTATTATGACCTTTTGATTGATACGGTCCGGAAAGCATTCAAGCGCAACCCTGATACCTTCCGGCAGGCTCTGTTAGCGAAACCGGCAGGAACGTTGGTGATTGTGGATGAGATCCAGAAGGTCCCGGAACTGCTGGATGGAGTCCATTGGCTGATGGTGAACCGTCATCTCCATTTTATCCTGAGTGGTTCAAGTGCCCGCAAGCTGAAGCGCTCCGGGGCCAATACCCTTGGCGGACGTGCAAACCCCAGGACTCTATTCCCCTTAGTATGGAAGGAGGTCGAAGACTTCCAGATAGACAAGGCTGTCCAAAACGGTATGATTCCCCGTCACTATATGGTCGATGATGCTACGGACCGCCTGGAAGGGTATGTGGAAGTCTATCTCCGGGAAGAAATCCGGGACGAGGCCGCTGTCCAGAATGTCGAAGCATTTGAGCAATTTATGGAAGCTGCCGCCATTTCCGATGGCGAGATGATAAACTATGCCAATATCGCCAGTGATTGCGGGGTCGCAGCGAAGACAGTCAAGGCCTACTATCAAATATTGAAAGATACCTTGATGGGTTATGAAATCCCTGCATATACAAAAACCGTAAAGCGTAAGGTGGTTCAGGCTCCCAAGTTTTACTATTTCGATGTAGGACTTGTCAACTACTTGATGGGCCGGCATCATCTGCGGCGTGGCTCCGATGATTACGGTCACGCATTCGAGCATTACGTAATGCAGGAGATCATTGCCTACCGCGGATATTATCGCCGCCGTGAGAAGATTTCTTACTGGCGTACATACAACAATCAGGAAGTGGATGCCATCATCGGAGATGCCAAAGCAGCCATCGAAATCAAGTCCAGTGAGGAGGTGAAGACTCGTCACAAGAATGGATTGAAGGCTTTCAAAGAAGAGCATCCTGACTGCCGGTTGATTCTTGTGTCCCTTGATCCGATAACCAGACCTTCCGGAGAGATCGAACTCGTCTATGTGGATGATTTCTTGAGAATGCTATGGAACGGTGAAATTTTCTGATGGGCTTATGCTTTCGAGGAATGATTCCATAGGCCTCTTCCGGATTCAGTCTATTTCTATCCGGCAGTCATATACGTATGTGGCCGGACCCGTTAAAAATATATCCGAAAATTGTCCCGTTTCTTCATTGAACATGAAATTTACGGACAGCCGGTCTCCCAACGCCTGAATATCGTATCGGAGAGATTTCGCTTTCTGCCCGTTCTGTCCGAGGGAAGCGGTTCCGGCCATTTCCCGGGAGGCGGCACCCGTTTGCGGTCTGTATAAATAAGCGGCGATAGCCGAGGCCGTGACCCCCGTTCCGCATGCGTATGTTTCGGCTTCCACTCCCCGCTCGAATGTACGGACCATCAACCTGTCGGGAGCAATCTCTACAAAATTGACATTGGTGCCTCCCGGAAAGTCGGGATGATGTCTCCAGTATCTGCCCTGTTCCTCTACCGGATATTCCATGACATTTTCTACGAATTTGACAAGATGCGGTGAGCCGGTATTGAGAAAATAAGAATCGGGAGAATAGCGCTCGTATTTTTGCAGATCGATCATTTTCAGTTTCACGATGCACCGGTGAGGGGAAAATTCAAGCATTTCGGCGTTATGGTATCCGTCTATCGCCTCGAATTCATATTTCCGGATGTTCCGATGCGCGGCGAATGCCACTAAACACCTCCCGCCGTTGCCGCACATGGCACCTTCATGGCCGTCGGAATTGAAATAGCGCATGGAAAAGTCATACCGGCTGCTTTTCCCCAACAGCATCAGGCCGTCGCCTCCCATGCCGAACCGCCGGTCGCACAACCATTTTATGCGGTCGTTATCCAGATTGTCGTATTCTCCTGTGCGGTTGTCCAATATGACGAAATCGTTTCCCGCACCCTGGTATTTATAAGCATGTATTATCATTTCCCGTTACTTTTGTTCATGATAAGAGACAATTCACTTGTCATCGCTTCCGCTATTTTCCCGGAAGCTCCCTTCCCGCCGAGCACGGTTCTTACCTGCCGGTAATCTTTTATCATTTCTTCGCGATAGTCGGATTCGTGCAGAAGACGCTCCAGTTCGCGGGCGATATTCTCCGGTGTACAGTCGTGCTGGATCAGTTCTTTGAAAATGAGTTTATCCAAAATGAGGTTCGCCAGGCTGATATAATTCAGTTTGACGAGCCGGCGGGCGATCCTGTAGGAAATTTCATTTCCTCCGTAGCATACGACCTGAGGCGTTTTCAACAGGGCCGCTTCCAGACTGGCCGTACCGGAAGAGATGACGGCTGCATCCGCATGCCGCAGTACTGCATACGTTTCTCCCGAGAGGAAGAATATTTTAGGGGTGGTATGCGGAAGGTCTTTCTGGATAGTCTCTGAAGGAGACATATTTATAAAATGCATCCCGTATTTCCCGAGTATGTTTTCATAGAGGGAATATTCTACGGAAGGAGCGCCGGCCAATACGTACTGGTATTCCGGATGCAGCCGGGATGTTTCCAGCATACGGGGCAAAAGGAAATTTATTTCCATTTTGCGGCTGCCGGCCAGCAGCCCGACAATGGGCTGGCGGGGATCGAGTCCTGTCCGTTTGCAGAAACTTTCTTTGTCCTCATTGCCGGACGGATCATCTTCTATGCTGTCCAACAACGGATTGCCTCTATAAATGGCTTCAATACCCCATTTTTTAAAATAACCGATTTCGAAAGGAAAAATAATGAACAGCCTGTCTGCGTATTTGCGCAGTTTATGCACCCGGCTCTCTTTCCATGCCCATACCTTGGGCGCTATATAATAAAATACGGTGATCCCTTTTTTTTTGGCGAATTCCGCTATCCGGAGATTGAATCCCGGATAGTCGATCAGTATCAGCGCATCGGGCTTGTATTCCAGGATATCTTCCTTACACTGTTTCAGATTCTTCCGTATTTTGCCTATGTTCCGCAACACCTCTACAAAGCCCATTACCGCGCTTTCCTTATAATGTTTTACCAGTACGGCTCCCTGTTGCTGCATGAGATCTCCTCCCCAGCAGCGGAATTCCGCCTGCGGGTCCTTTAGCCGGAGACCTTTTATCAGATTGGAACCGTGAAGGTCTCCCGAGGCTTCTCCGCTTATGAGATAATACCGCATTCGCAAAACGTTTTTATCATTCCTATTTGCCGGATTATGCCGGCTTTTCCAAATTCCAGGTTGTGCGCAATTTTTCCAGTTCCCGGTATTCGGTTGTGTCTATGGTGTGTGGGACTATGGTTATATAACCCTGTTCCAATAATTTATGATCTCCGGTCGGAGCGGTTTCCTTGTCGAGGAATTCTCCCGTCATCCAATAATAATCCTGTCCGTGCGGGTCGGTATATAGAGCGAACTCCTTAACCCACATTCCTTTTCCCTGCGTGGCGAACCGGATCCCCCGTATTCTGTCTGCCGGCAGATCGGGGAAATTGATATTGAGAAATACCTCCGGCGCCGGTGGATTTTCGAAATAGTTTTTCAGGATGGTACCCATATAGGCTACGATGGCTGAAAAGTCGGCATCGGGATCGTGGCTGTCTAAGGATATCCCGATGGAAGGCACTCCGTAAATCGTCCCTTCGGCGGTTGCTCCCAGCGTGCCCGAATAGACGGAGGCGACGGAAGCATTGGAGCCGTGATTGATCCCGGACACTAACAGATCCGGTTTCTTGTCGGGATAAAATTTGTTCATCGCCATTTTGACGCAGTCTGCCGGGGTTCCGGTTAAGGCGTATGTTTCTATGGGAAAGCGGCCGGGGTCTTGCTGTCGGGATATATGGTGCAGCCGCAGGGGCCTGTTTAAAGTCAGGGCTGCGGACATGCCGGATTGCGCTTCTTTAGGAGCCAGAACGGTTACATTTCCGTATCCCGACAAAAAGTCGGAAATTGTCCGAAGCCCCTTTGAACCATATCCGTCGTCGTTGGTTACAAGTATTTCCAAAGGCGTATTTTCCATGCTTTAAAAATAATGAAAAATCTTGGTAAAGGTAATTATTTTTTCATACAAAATTTTTACATTTGCACGGTTTTTGAAAAGAGAGTTTTTATTTAAATAAATTTAAGATGGACAAGATTAAAGTAGGTATCAATGGTTTCGGCCGTATCGGTCGTTTGGTATTCAGGGCCGCCCAGGAACGGGATGATATCCGGATTGTGGCGATTAATGATTTGATAGATGTGGAATACATGGCCTATATGCTGCGTTATGACACTATGCACGGCCGTTTTGCCGGCACTGTAGAAGTGAAGGACGGGCAATTGGTGGTCAATGGGAATAAAATCCGCGTTACCTCTGAAAAGAATCCGGCAGACTTGAAATGGAATGAAGTAGGAGCGGAATATGTAGTCGAATCCACCGGTTTGTTCCTGACAAAAGAGAAAGCGCAGGCCCATATCGATGCCGGCGCCAAAAGAGTGGTGATGTCCGCTCCGTCCAAAGACGATACTCCTATGTTCGTATGCGGAGTCAACCTGGACAAATACACCGGTCAACCTATCGTATCCAATGCTTCCTGTACAACGAACTGTCTGGCTCCTGTAGCAAAGGTGCTTAACGATAATTTCGGGCTGAAAGACGGGTTGATGACGACCGTACATTCCACTACGGCTACTCAGAAGACCGTAGATGGTCCTTCCGCCAAAGACTGGAGAGGCGGGCGCGCCGCATCCGGGAATATCATCCCTTCTTCTACGGGCGCTGCAAAGGCGGTAGGTAAGGTGATTCCGGAACTGAACGGGAAACTGACCGGAATGTCATTCCGCATACCGACCTTGGACGTATCAGTAGTGGATCTTACCGTGAATCTGGAAAAACCGACCACTTACGATGAGATTTGCGCTGCCATGAAGAGAGCTTCCGAGAATGAATTGAAAGGCATTCTGGATTATACGGAAGACGCCGTGGTTTCTTCCGATTTCTTGGGCGATGCCCATACCTCCATTTTCGATGCGAAGGCGGGAATCCAGCTGACTCCGACTTTCGTGAAAGTCGTTTCATGGTACGACAACGAGTGGGGCTATTCCAACAAAGTCCTGGATCTGATCAAACACATGAGTACCGTTAAATAATAAAGGACTCATAATAAATAAAAAGAGGGTGTGGAAAATATGTACTTTCCGCCCTCTTTGATTTTTCTATATCGGCAGTTCCAATCAAGTCTTTATTTATCGGATTTATGAAAATGGGTATCAGAAAGAAAATCTCGCTGGGGTTCGTGGTGATAGGGACTATTTTGCTCTTTTCGAGTTTTATAGCCATCTACGAATTGGTGAGCATGAGAAAGTCGGTTTCCAATCTCGTTTCGGATAACATAGTGAGCATCACTACATCCGGGTTATTACTGGAGGTGACCGACGAATATAATTTCGGCCTGTTAAACGGTCTGGGAAATTCTGCGATGGCCAGCATACCGGAATTCGAAAACGATACCCGTTTCAGCGACTATATAAAAACCGTAAAGGAAAGTTATACTACGGTGAAGGAAAAGCAGATGGCGGATTCCGTCCTGTATGCTTATACGTCGTATGTCATTATTCTGAAAGAGGCCCCGTATGTATGGCAGGGAAATTACCAGGAACGCCGCAACTGGTATTTTAACAAACTGTATCCCGTATATATGACATTGCGGGGGTATATCCAGAAATTGATCGATGTCTCCCACGAGGCTCTCGCCGAAAACTCCCGGAATATGAGGGAAAGTTTTTACAGGAGCATCATGCCTGGCGTGGTGGCTGTCGGGATAGGCATTGTATTGATCTTCCTTTTCAATTATTTCGTTTACAGATATTTCATAGCGCCGGTTTTAGCCGTTACAAAAGGGATTTCCGACTATCTTTCGTTCAACAAGAGCTATAATGTACAGTTCGACAGCAATGACGAATTGCAGGAACTGAACAGGAATGTAAAGGAGCTGGCGGATACCAATAAAAATTTAACGAAGGAAAAAGGCTTGCGGGGATGAATATAAGCGTAATATCAAGAAATATCGGGATAGCACTCGTGTTTAACGCCTTCTTCATGTTTTTGGGGGTGGCGGTTTCTGTTATTTACGATTTCGACTCTTCGTTTTCCCCTCTTTTTTTAAGCGCGGTCATTACTCTGACAGCGGGCCTCTTTCCCCTGATCTTCGTAAACAAACCCGATAATATAAATATCCGGGAAGGCCTGACGATCATCGTCCTTTCGTGGGTGTTGTCCTGTCTTTTCGGAATGTTGCCTTATGTGTTGTGGGGCGGAGAGTTTTCCCTTATCAATGCCTGGTACGAAAGCGTTTCGGGATATACCACTACGGGCGCGACCATTCTGACGGATGTGGAGGCTCTCCCCAAAGGATTGCTTTTCTGGAGATCATCCACCCATTTTATCGGGGGAATCGGGGTCGTCATTTTCATGCTGCTTATCCTGCCTACCGTCAGTACGTTCCGGATGCGTCTCAGCAAAATGGAAATTTCCTCCTTGTCGAAAGAAAATTACCGGTTCCGCACCAAACAGACCATCGTGATTATCGGGACCGTATACTTGGGTCTGAATCTGCTGGAAACCGTTTCCCTTTTGATTGCCGGCATGGATTTGTTCGATGCCGTAAATCATTCGTTCAGCACGATAGCCACCGGGGGATTCAGTACCCGGAATGAATCCATCCTGTTTTACCATTCCTTCCCGATAGAGTTGATAGTGATGATTTTCATGTTGTTGGGGGGATTGCATTTCGGCCTCCTGTATTCTTTCGTGATAGGGAAATCCATGAAAATCTTCAAATATCCCATTATCCGTTTCTATTTGGCTACGTTGCTTATCGGGATTATTATAGTGACCTTCAATATCAAATTGTCCGGCAATGTCGATTCCTGGTGGATGGCCTTGCGGGAAAGTTCCTTCCAGGTTATAGCCTGCGCCTCTACCACCGGTTTCGCTACTGCGGATTCATCCGTCTGGCCCACCCTTTCCATCCTGGTGCTTATCTATTTTTCTTTGCAGTGCGCCTGTTCGGGTTCCACGACGGGAGGATTGAAAGTGGACAGAATATATATTTTCTGCCAATCCTTCATCCGGCAGTTGAAAAAGCAGGTGCATCCGAATGCCGTGCTGCCGGTAAGGGTAGGAAACCATACGCTCGATCCGGATATGGTAGAAGCGGTCAATTTATTTATCGTGGTGTATATGGCCATCATATTTATAGTTACGGTACTTATTTCCACTATGGGACTGGATATGCTGGATTCCTTTTCGGCTTCCGTGTCCAGTATGGGCAATGTGGGGCCGGGATTCGGGTCGGTGGGCCCGCTGGAAAATTATAACCATTTTCCGGTAATGGCCAAATTCATATTATCCGTAGAAATGCTTCTGGGCCGTTTGGAAATCTACTCGTTTTTACTGATATTTGTTTTATTCAAATGGAAATAAAAAGAAGTTAAAGGAGAAAAAAAGTGCGATGGCGGTAGAGGAGTTTTTGGCGCAAAGGATGGCCGGGCAGTTGGAACATGCCCCCACCCGGTGCCAGGAAAATCTGTTCGGAAAGTTGGGCCTGTTCATGTCCGGAAGTTCTAAAGACAACTGGCTGATGGTGATAACCGGTTATGCGGGAACGGGCAAAACAACGGCCATTGCCGCATTCATCTCCGTTTTAAAAGAATTCAAATACCGGTATATATTGCTGGCGCCTACGGGCCGTTCCGCCAAAGTCCTGGCGAATTATACGGGAGAAAGCGCCAAAACCATCCATAAACAGATTTATCGGCAAAAATCCCTTAAAGAAGGACCGGGTCAGTTCTCGTTGGACATAAATAAAAACCGGAATACCGTTTTTATAGTGGACGAAGCATCCCTGTTGTCCACGGGGGGAGGAGCTGCCAATTCTATTTTCGGGAGCGGAGATGTATTGGAGGATCTGGTTGCCTATGTGCGCTCCAATGAGAACAATCGTCTTATTTTGATGGGAGATCCCGCCCAGTTGCCTCCGATCGGTCTGGAGCGGAGTCCGGCTTTGGATTTATCCTATTTGTCCCGTTATGCTGTTCCCCTGTCGGCTAATCTTACCACTGTGGTGAGGCAGGAGGGCGAAAGCGGTATTTTGCATAATGCGACTTTGCTCCGCCGTCAAATAGAAAAAGGAGATCTGGAAAATCCCGGTCTGGAGACGGACGGATTCGAGGATATCCGGCGGATTACGGGGGAGGAACTGATAGAGGAGATAGGGAATGCCATGGATCGCTACGGTACGGATGAGGTAGTGGTGCTTTGCCGGTCGAATAACCGGGCGAACCGGTATAATCTGGGAATCCGGCGGAGTATTCTGTTTAGGGAGGAGCAGCTGACCCGGGGGGATAAATTGATGATCGTTAAAAACTGCTATCAGTTTCTGGAAAAAGTGCCCGAACTTGATTTTATCGCCAATGGAGACGTGGCCCGGCTCGAGCGCATTTCAAAATATGAGGAACGCTACGGGCTCCATTTCGCCAGCGCCTCCCTGTCTTTCCCGGATTATAATAATATAGAAATCGATGCCAAAATCATCTTGGATACTCTTGTCTCGGACACTCCGGCGTTGAGCCAGGAACAACAAAGCGAGCTGTTCCGCCAGGTATATGAAGACTACGCCCACCTGGCTACCAAGCGGAAAAGGATGGAAGCGGTCAGAGAGGATATTTACTTCAACGCTCTCCAGGTAAAATACGCCGGCGCCATCACTTGCCATAAATCCCAGGGCGGGCAATGGAAATGCGTATTCATAGATAATTCCCTGTGGAAAGACCCCATTACGTTAGATGATAAGAAATGGCTTTATACGGCCATCACCAGAGGGGTGGAACAGGTTTTTCTGGTTAATTTCAAAGATACCCATTTCCGTTGATCCGGGATTTTTATAATTGCAAATAATGTTTTATCTTTATCCGTTACATTATATTTATTAAACTATTTGAGCTGTATGAAAAATTCACACAGAATGTTAACGCTGGCCGCAGCCTTGCTGCTTTCCTGGTCCGGTTTTTCTCCGGCAGCCTTGGCCGGCGACGGCCTTCAGGAAGAAGATGGGGCCGGTAAGAAAATGCTTACCCGGGAACAGTTGCTCGGCAGCATGCCCGAGGGAATCCTCAACTCTCTTCCTTTTCCCGCTTATTGGGAAGATAAAGACAACGTGGTGTTTTCCTTTCCGGATCCCCAGACCCGTAATACCTCGTATTTCAATTATAATGTAAAAACAAAAAAACGTACGCCCGTCACTCCCAAAGAGAATAAAATACAGGATCCGCAGGCGGATGTGAAAGAGGCGGCCATGGAGAAATTCAAGACCGTAAAGGATTATGACAAGGCGAAAAACGCCACTTTTTCTCCGGACGCTTCCAAAATAGCTTATACAAAAGAGAATAACCTGTATGTTTACGATGCGGCTTCCGGTAAGGAAAAACAGCTTACCACGGACGGTTCCAACCTTATTCTGAACGGTTGGGCTTCCTGGGTGTATTATGAAGAGATACTGGGCCGTTCCTCCCGGTATAAGGCTTTCTGGTGGAGTCCCGACAGCAAAACCCTGGCCTATTATCGTTTCGATGATTCCAAGGTTCCGATGTTCCCGATATATAACTCCACGGGCAAGCACGGCTTCGTTACGGAAACCCGCTATCCGAAAGCCGGCGATGAAAATCCGCAGGTGAAAATCGCTTTCGTGGATGTAGAGAACGGCGATACGGTATGGGCCGATTTCGATGAGAAGGAAGACCAATATTTCGGAATCCCATTCTGGAATGCGGACGGCAGCAAGTTTATCGTTCCGTGGATGCCCAGAGAACAGAACCATCTGGTACTCTATACCCTCGACCCTGCGACCGGGCAGAAAGAAAGCATTTACAATGAGCGGCAGGAAACCTGGATCGACTGGATGTCCGACATGCATTTTACCGAAGACGGTTTTTATATGGTGCGGGATACCGACTTGTGGGAGCAGATTTATTTCCAGTCTTTCGATGGAAAACGCTTAGACAAAATTACCGATGGAAAGAACTGGGGAGTGCAGATTCTGAAAGTGGATCAGAAAGAAGGGACCATCTATTTTACGGCCCGCAGGGAAATCAGCACCCGCGTGGATTTTTACCGCGTGGATCTGAAAACGAAGAAGATCGAAAGACTCTCTACCGGAGATTACAGCTACGGAAACATCCGGCTGGCTCCCGACAACAAACATTTCGTGGCGGTTTTCTCCAATTCTTCCACTCCTGCCAAGGTGGCCGTTATCGGCACGGATAAGAAAAAGGCGGTGGATATTGTGGCCGACAGCAAAGGCGACAAGTTCGATGAATACGTGCTGGCGATTCCCGAAATGCTTTATATTCAGACTCCCGACGGTTATACTATTCCGGCTCAGGTAACATGGCCGGTAAATCTCGACCCTGCCAAAAAGTATCCCGTATTGGTTTCCATGTACGGGGGACCTAATTCCGGCACGGTGATGGATACCTGGAAAGGAATCGGGTTCGGCACCCAATGGTGGCCTTACGAGGGGGTCATTCAGATTTCCATAGACCACCGCGCCTCGGGCCATTGCGGCAAGGAGGGGCTTAATTTCCTTCACCGGAATTTGCTGACTGTGGAATTGAAGGATTATATAGAGTGGATCAAATATCTGTATACCAAACCTTTCGTTAATCGTGAAAAAATCGGCATCACCGGATTTTCATACGGAGGCAGTATGACCATGCTGGCGGTCACCCGTGGAAGCGATTATTTCAAATACGGAATTGCCGGCGGAGGCGTGTATGATTACGGTTTATACGATACCCACTATACCGAACGGTATATGGACCGTCCGCAGGATAACCCACAGGGATATGAAAATACCCGGATCATGGATCACCTGTCGGGATATAAAGGGGATAAAACCAATTATGTGAAGATCACTCACGGAACCAGCGATGATAACGTACACATGCAGAATACCATGCAATTGATAGAAGCCCTTCAGAAGAGCGGAAAGCAGTTCGATCTGATGCTGTATCCGGGTGCATTCCACGGATATCGGGGAGAGCAATCCATGCATTCGACCGTAGGGGATTATATTTTCTGGTACCGTCATTTACTGGATAAGGAAGCTCCGGAGGATCTGCTGGACCGGTTCAAAAAATAACGGTATCTCGGATGCTGTCCGGGGTCCGGGGATATTATTAAGATTTTTTTACCGGAACGGTAACGGCTATCTTGCGGCTTCCGTCGGTAAGAGTAACGGCGAAGATATGTACATTTCCCCCTTTTTTTATTCCGGCCGCTTCCCTGAACTGCCGGGTGGAGAGGGGGAAATTTCTGCATGAGATCTCCGCTGCGGGAAAATCCCTTTTGAGTTGTTTCAAGGCCTTTTTGTTGAAATCCCTCACTTCTTTCACTTCGAATCTTTTACCGGGAAAGTCCGTCGGGATGCCGGTCGTATAGAGGTGCGTGTTAGGCGCGAGTTTTTTCGTTGCGGTGCGCACGGCTGCGAGTTTGAATGCACCGGCTTTGAGGATGGCTTTATTCGGCTCGTATAGATATTGCTCTATGTCCCGGGCATATTCGGGGAGGGCCGCTGCCTCTTCCTCGAACCGGAAGCTGAATGTCTCCTCTGCGGCTCCTGCCGGCCATATTTCCGCTTCGGAACTTATTTGTCGGGAAAGGATATTGACCGCTTTTATCGATGGCGCTGCCGGGGCGTTCTGCTGCCGGTTGTCATTTTTATGTCCCGACAGGAGGAAAAGAGTCTCCTTGCATTCGTTATCTACCGCTATGATATGGATCTGTTCCGTTTCCGGCAGTAGCTCCAAATGGAATTTTATATCGGCCATCGGGGAAACCTTCACCAATATGTACGGAGCTATTTTAAAAAGATCCTCCTTCCATTCCAACAGATTCGGCTCATAATCCTGTAAGGAAATCACTTTGACGTCCGTACGGTCCCTGCGGGCCGGGTCGAGATAAATGAGGGAGATGTCCTTGTCTGACAGATAGGCGAAATCCTTGCCGGCCGCCCGTACGGTAGAGCAGCATACATGTATGTTTCGTGCGCCCAGCCTGCCGAAATTGTATTCGGATGCCCGGCAAAGTCCGGGATCTTTTTCAAAATAATACAACTCCCGGGCGATCCGGGAAAGGAAAAAACTGTCTACGCCCATGCCGCCGGTCAGATCGGCGATTGCGGGCAGTTTCCCCTCTGCGGGTTTCAGTCCGGGCGTTTGTGCGGAGAGCCGGTCTTTTACGATTTCTTGTTTATACAGGGCCGTTGCCTGTGAGCTGCATTGTTCCGCCGGCAAGGAGAAAGGGTAGGCTAAGGCCGGGTGGGCATACCAAAGCGGGACCTTGGCGGAAATTTTCCGCCGGACCTCTATACATTTTATGCAAAGCGGAATGTTTATCTGCGGAACGCCGCCGGACGGGTGCTCCTTTTTTTTGCCGTATGCCAGCAGCAAACGGGCCGTGTCGGCTTTTTCATTGGTCAGAATAAAATCTATTTCTTCCTGCGAGAGCATAATTCAGATACCCGGAAATCGTTTTGTAATTTTATTGAATCGGTACAGAAACAAGGCCGCGGCAAACATCAGGCCGGACATCAGTCCGATCCATATTCCTATGGGGCCGAGTCCTAATACCCGCCCGCATATATAGCCTGACGGAAGACATACGAAATAGTAGGACACGATGGACAGGAAAAGGGGTACCTTTACGTCGGACAGCGCTCTCAGGGATGCGATTCCGGCCAACTGGGTGGCATCGAAGATCTGAAATCCCGCCGTTACGACAAGCAATTGGGCAGCGATATGAATTACCGCCGTATCCTGCGTGAAAATCATGGGAATATAGTTTCTTAGCAGAATGTACAGCAAACCCGCCAGCCCCATATATGCGATGCTCAGATGGACGGCCGCGAATCCGGCTTTCCTGGTGGCGGGGTAATCTTTTTTTCCGAACTGGTGGGATACCCGTATGGTGGCCGCTGCGCCTATGCCCTGTGTAATCATGAATGAGAATGTGCTGGTAGTCAGAGCTATCTGGTGGGCTGCCAAGGCGACTTTGCCGAACCATCCTACCATAATGCTGCTCAGGCTGAATGCCGAGACTTCCACCAATCCCTGAAGGGAAATGGGGATGGAGGTCCGCAGCAATTCCTTTATCTTTTCCTTCTCGATATAGGGTTTGCGGATAAATTTGAGATATTTTTTATACGGATTGATGCTGCGGATCAGAACGGCGAAGCTGATAAACATGAGAATCCGGCTGATAAGAGTGGAAAGGGCCGCTCCGCGGACTCCCATGTCCGGAAAGCCGAGTTTCCCGAATATCAATACCCAGTTCAGAAATATGTTCAGCATATTGCTTGCGATGGTAATATACATGGCATATTTGGTAATGCCGATTCCTTCCGAAAAGTTCCGGATGGCGAAAAAGAAAATGAAAGGAATCAGGGAGAGGGCGTTGATGCGGTAATAGGCGATCGTATATTCCAGAATGTCTTCGTCCTGCCCCATATAGTGCATCAGCGGGATCAGAGAGAACATGAGCGCGGTAACGGCTCCGCACATGAATGTATCCAGGATGAAGGCGTTTTTAAAATAGCCGGCCACCTCCCGGTGATTCCCTTTTCCGTAGCTTTGGCCTGCCAAGGGAATGAGACCCTGGGTAAAACCTATGCAGAAGACCATTCCGATTACGAAAATGGAATTGGCTAAGGATACTCCGGCGAACTGGGCGGTTCCCAAATGGCCTACCATGATGTTGTCGGCCAGTTGTACGACCATCTGTCCGGCCTGGGTAATCATCACGGGAACGGCAAGATCCAGATTCCGTTTATAAAAAGGTATGTATTCTTTCAAGTTTGTCATGGGCGGCAAAGATAAGAATATGAACTTAGATATCCTTTTTTTTATTAAATTTGTTTGATTTGCCGTCGGGACGGAAAAAAGAGGTATTTGTGGAATGAAAATTTGTTAAAAGAAAAAAGATATGGAAAAAAATTATTTGAAAGCGGCCAAGTTATGGCTGGGACCGGATTTCGATCCGCAGACCCGGGAAGAAGTGAAAAGGTTGATGGACTCGGACCCCGGGGAATTGGAGGAGAGCTTTTACAAGAATCTGGAGTTCGGAACGGGAGGACTCCGGGGAATTATGGGGACCGGAACGAACCGGATGAATAAGTATACGGTGGGTATGGCGACCCAGGGAGTGGCCAATTATCTGAAAGAGAATTTTAAGGATCTTCCCCAGATTAAGGTGGCGATTTCATTCGACAGCCGCAACCATAGCGCGGAATTCGCCCGGATTACGGCGAATGTTTTTGCCGCCAACGGAATGAAGGTCTATTTGTTCGATGCGCTGCGCCCTACTCCGGAACTGAGTTTCGCCATCCGGTATTTCAAGTGTCAGGGAGGGGTGATGGTTACCGCTTCCCATAATCCGAAAGAGTATAACGGCTATAAGGTGTATTGGGAAGACGGAGCGCAGATCATTGCGCCGCATGATGCGAATATTATCGGCGAAGTGTTGAAAATCGATTCTCCGGCCCAGGTGAAATTTACGGGAGGCGGGGAGAATATAGAGATTGTGGGGGAAGAGGTGGATAAAGCCTATTTGGAGGCGCTTTCTACTTTATTCCTTTCTCCGGATGCCGTGAAAAAACATGCGGATATGAAAATCGTCTATACGCCTCTTCACGGAACGGGCGTGCGGATTGTCCCGATGGCCTTGAGGAAGATGGGCTTTACAAATATATACGGAGTGGAGGCCCAGAATGCGACCGACGGGAATTTCCCTACCGTCAAATCTCCCAATCCGGAGGAAAGCTCTGCGCTGGAAATGGCGGTGGCGGAAGCGGAACGTGCGGGAGCCTCTTTGGTAATGGCTACCGATCCGGATGCGGACCGCGTGGGAATAGCGGTAAGGGATGAGCAGGGGAAAATGATTCTGTTGAACGGCAATCAGACGGCATCCATTTTAACGTATTATTTGTTGCGCCGCTGGAAAGAACTCGGCAAGCTGAATGATAAGACCTACATGGTAAAGACGATCGTCACTACGGAACTGATGGCCGCCATGGCGAAAGCCTTCGGCGTAAAAATGTACAATGTACTGACCGGCTTCAAATATATCGCCGCCATCGTAAGGGAGAATGAAGGGAAAGGGACTTTCATAGGAGGCGGAGAGGAAAGTTACGGATTCAATGCGGGAGAGTATGTAAGGGACAAGGATGCCGTTGTGGCATGCTGCCTGATAGCCGAATGCTCCGCCTGGTGTCTCGAACAGGGGAAGACCCTTTACGGATTGTTGCAGGATATCTATAACGAGTTCGGGTATTATAAGGAATCCCTCCTGTCGCTGACCCGCAAAGGGAAAGAGGGGGTGGAGGAAATCCGGAATATGATGAAAAGGTTCCGGGAAAATCCTCCGCAAAAATTAGGGGATTCGCCGGTGGCAAGAGTCATGGATTATACCCGGCCGCAGGAGACCGGTCTCCCGTCCTCTGACGTGCTGCAGTTTTTTGCGCAGGACGGCTCGGTGGTATCCGTCAGACCGTCGGGAACAGAGCCTAAGATCAAATTTTATTTCGGGGCGCACGGGCCGGATGCCGCAGAAAAGATAAAAAGGCTCGCGGAACAGTTCGGCGCGTGAGAAATATTGCCGACGGGTTTCAATAATTGCGTATATTTGCTCTCATTAATCTAAAAGGAATAATGAGAGCTTTTTCATATAAGAATATCCTGATGGCGGCCGGCCTTTGCCTGTTTTGCGGGAGTATATATGCCGGTCCCGAAGGTGCGGGCCGGATTCTTCCGGGAATGCCGGCTGAGAATTTGATTTTGGGGGAGGAAAATGCGGTAAAAGGGGAAACGGTTGCCCCGGATGAGATCCGGATTGAAAAATTAGCCGATTCGGTGTTGTCCCTCCTTACGCTCCGGCAGAAGATCGCTCAGTTGATGGTCATAGAGGTCAGCTCTCCCGACAGTCCGGTACGAAAGACTATTCAGAACGAGTTAGTTAGAAAAGAAAAAATAGGAGGGATCATCCTGATGGACGATGAGCTGGTTGCGGGGATGAACCGTGTGAACGAGCTGCATAAAATGGCTTCCGTGCCTCTGCTGGTTACCATAGACGGAGAGTGGGGGGCTTCCATGCGGTTTAAGGAATTGCCGGCGTTTCCGCGTCTGATGCAGTTGGGCGCCCTTTCTTCCGATACGTTAGTGTATGAAATGGGATATGCCATCGGGAAAGAATGCGCGGACTTGAATATTCATGTGAATTTCGCTCCGGATGTGGATATCAATAACAATCCGGACAATCCTGTCATCAATACCCGTTCGTTTGGAGAGGATAAGGAGAAGGTGTCCGAGTACGGGGTTGCATTTATGAAAGGTATGAAGAAGGCCGGAGTAGCGGGATCCGCCAAACATTTTCCCGGACACGGGGATACCGATGTGGATTCGCATAAGGGATTGCCCCGTCTGCCGTTTGACAGGAAGCGTCTGGATTCGCTCGAATTATATCCTTTCCGGCGGATGATAGAGGCGGGGACGGATATGGTGATGGTCGGTCATCTGTCGATACCTGCGTTAGATTCCTCCGGTACTCCCGCTTCCGTATCCAAGCCCATCGTTACCGGGTTATTGCGGAACAAGTTGGGATATGACGGGATCATTACTACGGATGCGCTCAATATGGACGGCGTATGCGGGTCGTTAGAGAAAAAGATGGTGCCTTTGGAGGCTTATAAGGCGGGTTCGGATCTGTTGCTGATGCCGGTGCAGGTAAAAGATGCCATTACGGAGATAGAGAAAGCTGTGCGCAGCGGGAGACTCTCGGCCGATTCCTTGGATGAAAGATGCCGCAAGATTTTAAGATTGAAGGCCCGTGCGGGGTTATTCGACAAGGAGTACAATCCGCTGGTTCCGCTCCGGAATTTGGAAAAGAGAATGATAAAGGAGGAGAATCTGCAGCTGATGGAGGAAATCTCGCGGCAAAGCGTTACGGTTCTTTTCAACCGGCCGGCGTACGCCTCGGCGGTTCCTGTTTTACCTGTCGGGAATCCGGGAAATAAAAAGATAGCTTACCTCGGATTAGGGGTTAAAGACCATAATGAGATGGGTGCCTTGCTCCGGCGGTATGCTCCCGTAGATACGGTCGTAGTCCGCGGAAAAATTCCGCTCGATACGTTGAGGGCTGTCCGGGAGAGACTCCGGAATTATGATTTGATTATTTTGGGAATCCACAATACGGACAGCCGGCCGCATAGAAATTTCGGTATAGATACGGTCCTGATGCGATATGTGACTCGATGGGCGGCTGAGCAGAATATGGCGGCGGCGTATTTCGGTTCTCCGTATGCGTTGGACAGGATTCCCGGATATGAAAATTTTCGGGCGTTTATCGTGGGATATGCGGATACGCCCCCAAATAACCGTGCGGCGGCTCAGATCATCTTCGGAGGAATTCCGGCCCGGGGAGTGCTGCCGGTCAGTACGGCCGCGTTCAAAGCCGGGGAATCGGTACTGCTTCCGGAAAAGATCAGGCTCGGTTTCCGTTTCACCTCCGACAAGGTTCCTTATAGCGTAGAGAACGGAGAGGTGAGGGGTGATTATATCCCGCGCAGGATAATGGAGAAGAATATAGACGGGCAGGAGGATACGATCCGGTACGATACTCCGCTTCCGTTGGGAGAGATCGCTCCTTTATTGACCATTCTGCCCCGTATTGCGGATATGATAGACAGGGGATATTTTAAAATCACTGATTTTTTAGGGGATGTGATCCGTCTGCCGATTCCCAAACACTCGAAGATCCTGATACTCGATCTGCTTACGCAGCGGTCCGGACTTCCTGCCGTGGGGAAGGATTTTGGCCTCGATATGAATACTGTCACCAATCTGAATCTTTCCCCGGCCCACGATTTGGTTTACAGTAATGCGAATCTATATTATTTATACCGGATACTGGAAGAATACGGGGAACCGGACCGGGAGATAAAAGATAATGCCCGCAGTCTTCTGGCTTCCATAGGGATGGGAGATACCCGCTTAGGGGATGGGGATGGCTTTTTGCCGCTGATAGAGGCGACATCCACGGCGGACGATCTTTCCAAGTTTATCACGATGATCCATAACGGAGGCAGTTACGGGGGAACGGTTTGTATTTCTCCCCGGGCGGCTTCTTTGTTGGAGATGGTACTTTCGTATTATTCCGGCGGTTCTGAAGGATTGAGAATCATAGCGGACCCGCAGGGAAAGAAGATATCTTATTCGTACGGACCAAGATAGCGTTTATTTTTAGTACCTTTACCGCAGCAATCCAAATTATCCGTTACGATGGAGTTAAAAAAAAGCATTCCGAATACCCTCACTTGCTGCAATCTGCTGTGCGGGTCTATAGCTGTGGCCTGCTCTTTCCGGATGGAATTCCAGGCAGCGTTCCTGCTGATTCTGCTGGCCGCCGTATTCGATTTTTTAGACGGCTTTTCGGCCCGGTTACTGAAAGCCTATTCGGCTATCGGGAAAGAACTTGATTCCTTGGCCGATATGGTAAGTTTCGGGTTGGCGCCTGCTTTCATTTTATGGAATGTCTTCCAGCTTTTCCATCGGGACCCGACATTCCGGCCCCTTCCCGAATGGGTATATGTTTTGTCCCTTGCCAGCAGCCTGCTGATAGGCGTATTCTCCGCTTTACGGCTGGCGAAATTCAATACGGACCCGCGCCAAAGCGAAAATTTCATAGGTCTGGCCACTCCCGCCTGCGCGTTGCTCATCGGTTCGCTCCTGTATGCAACAAAAGTATATCCGGAAATGGAACAGTACTTGGCGACCCGTTTCTACCTGCTGGCGATATTGGCATTAGGGCTTTCCGCCTTATTGGTATCGGAAATTCCCATGTTTTCCTTTAAATTTAAGAATTTCTCATTCAAAGACAATTCCCGACGGTTCTTGTTCTTGGGCATTGCCGCTTTGTTGGGCATCGCCGCTCTGATTGCCGGAGTGAACTGGAGTCTCTGGGTAGCCGCCCTCTTTTTAATTTATATCCTGCTGAACGTATTGTGGAGCATTTTTGAAAAGAAAGAAGTTTGAGCCGGGCGAAAGGTTTCCGGAAATGAAATGCACCCCAAAAGCCGTTCTGACCTTTGGGGTGCTTCATTTATTCAACCGGTGTAAGCGTTTGCTATTTAATGCCTAATTTGGCTTTGATGGCTTTCGGAATGGCGTCTTTGTGAATCATGATGCCGATAGTTTTGGCTCTCACATAGTTTTCCGACATATTCAGATAGCCGGTGCCGTTGCGCTGGGTACCCCAGGAGTTTTTGGTAATATAGTATTTATTGCCTTTCTGGTCTTTGGAAATACCGGTAACGTGCATCAAGTGGTCATCGGTAGTAGTGAAATTCTCGAACCATTGCTGGCGCAATTCCTGAGTAACAGGAATTTCTTCATAGTATTGGGTCATTTCCCTTACTTTGGCATCTTTGTCAGCCGGAAGAATGGCTACCTGATGAGCGAAATCGAAACTTTTTTCGCTAACGTCTCCGTCCCATGCAATGGTATAGCCGTTATTGATGGCGTAATCCATCACTTCCATCAGTTCGTCTAACGGAAGGTTGTAATACAGAGCGTGATCCCAGTTATCCGGAATCTCGACCGGAATTTGCTGGTAGAACGGATGATGAGTGAAGCTGGTCAGTTCTACATAGTCGTTTACATTGAGGCCTAAGCTCTTGTAGAAAGTTTCCGGAGTGTATTCTTTCCCTTTGTAAGTGAATTTCTCAGGAACCTTGCCTAAATAAGCATCCAGCACACCTTCCATAATTTCGGTAGGGACGCGTTTCTTCTTTTCAACCGCTACGCCGTTGATAACTTTGATATAGTTGCTCAGATCTGCATGATTATGGGTTTCGGAATCGTAATTGATACCGTGATAAACTTCTTCCGGAATCAGACCGTAATGATCCATAACCCAGGTGTACATGTGGGATACGCTGCCAGGGCCGATATTGCCTTTGCCTCTTCTGAGGTAGTTGTCATCGGTGCGGCGGTTGTAGTTTTTCCTTACCACGTACATTTCCGACAAATCGTATTCGCCCTTGCCCATCCGAAGCAATTCGGATTCGAAGAAGGAAGTGGTGGCAAAACACCAGCAGGTACCTGTGCTGGCCTGATTTTTCACGGAAGTAGCCGGGTTTTCCTTAACTACCGTAAATTCATATTTATAATTCTGTGCAACGGCAAGCGAGCAAACGAATACCGCAGCTAATGTCAATAATGTGAATTTTTTCATGATGTAATATTTATTAGTCAGTTCTGGCTTTTATGATCCTTGTGTCTATTTGATCCCCATCTTGTCTTTTATCTGTTGAGGAATGACGTTCTTGTTAACCATGATATTAGTGGTCTTGTACCTTACATACGGCTCGGATACGTACCAGATGCCCTTGTATGGACCGGTTTCTCCCCAGGAGTTTTTAACCATGTAGTATTTGGTGCCGTTCTGGTCTTTTGCGATTCCGAAAATATGCATGCCATGGTCGTCGGTGGTAAGCTGCGCATCGAAATCTTTCTGGCGCATTTCCTGTGTGATGTTTTTCTCAACGCCCGGAGCTGCCAGTCCGTTGATCATAGCGTCCTTATCCTCTTTGGATACGCCTAACCATCTGTCCTGATCCGAACCGTTTCTTTCATTGGCTTCGGTATCGGCTACGATGGCGATTCCTTGGCGGGAGAAACCTTTTTCGCTGACATCGGCGGCCCAAGCAACGGTATATCCGTTTTCGAGAGCATTATCGATAATCTGGATCATTTCGTCCAACGGAACATTATAGTTCATATCCCCACGCCAGTTGTCCGGAACTTCCAATGCAAATTGGGTGTAGAACGGATGATGGGTGAAAGAGGTAACGGTTACGTAGTCGGCCGGGTCCAGATTCAATGAAGCCACGTATGATTTAGGAGTATATTCCTTGCCGTTTACGGTGAATTTTTCCGGCAATTCTCCCAAGTAGGCTTCAACGATGCCTTTCAGCCCCTCTTTCCAGACAGGAGAGAATTTTCTGTTGGGATTCTTGGCTATAGCGGTTACGTAACCTTTGGTACCTGCGTCCAGTTCTCCGTGAACAGGGTTTGCCTCCCCGTATCGGATGCCGGGATATACACTTTGAGGAACCAGTCCGTAGGTATCCATTACGGCGATCACGTCTCCGAAAGAACTTCCCGGAGAATAGTTCAGCTGTCCGTTCAGCCGTACGAATTTCTCACCTCTGTCTACGTAAGCATGTCCTACGACAAACATTTCGGCCAGATCGATATCCTGCGGGGCGCCTTTTTTAATGGCTTCGCTTTCTAAAAATGAAATTGCGGAAAAACACCAGCAGGTGCTGCTGCGGCTTTGATTCTTAATGGAAGTGATAGGAGCCTCCTTTACGGTCGTGAAAACATATCCTTGAGGCTGTCCCTCTTTTTTACTTTTTTGCTGGGCGCTCATCGATCCGAATGCCAGCGCCAGAATTACGAGTGTGCTCAGTGTTTTTTTCAGTATCATAATTGAGTGTTTTGGTAAGTTATAATAATAAGGTTTGTCTAAAATTCTTTTTTCGAACTATTCGTTTGCCGGACTCTTTTCTTTTCACTGAAATATTTATTATAAGATGAAATTCCCGACAGTTGGTTTAATCCGGTACTGGAATTATTCCGTTTATTTTCAATCATCTTTCATGTTTGCGGCGGATTAGGGTATCTTCATATACTTGTGGGTTTGCAGGGAAATGTTCCATGCCGGATGCTCTTTCACATACCCGATGATCTCCGGGAGGATCTTTTCCGAGCGGCTCCACTCCGGTTGAAGATACAATTTGCAGTCCGTCCCCGTTTTTTCCCGGTTCGACTCGGCCCATGCGAAGTCTTCCGGTTCCTCTATGATGACTTTCAGTTCGTGGGCGAACCGGTAATTTTCCTTGAGCGGGGGCTTGTTCTTTTTGGGAGAAAGACAGATCCAGTCGAAACGTCCGGTCAGAGGCTCCGAGCCGGAAGTTTCCAGAAAGATTTCCCGATTTTCTTCCGTCAGCCGGCCGCACAGAATATCGAGGGGGTACCGGAGCGGTTCGCCTCCGGTAATTACGATGGAACGCGCCGGATAGGCGAGAGCATCGGCCACGATTTTCTCTACTTCTACGGGAGGAAATTTGCGGAGATTCCACGTCTCTTTGGCATCGCACCAGCTGCAGCCGACATCGCATCCGCCCAGGCGGATAAAGTAAGCGGCTTTTCCGGTATGGTACCCTTCTCCCTGGATCGTGTAAAAACTTTCCACTAAGGGCAGGAGGAGACCGCCTTTTAATTCCGGGAATCTTTCCAGATGATTCATTTACAATAGGATTTCCTTATTAATTTTAAAGGGGGGGCGGGTTTCCCGAACTTTCCCTTTTACAAAGGTAGAAAATGAGAGGATATAAAGCAAGCATGCCGGACATATTTTTAAAAGTTTTTAGTATGTCAAATTGTCAGTAAAAACGGGTGTGGTAAATAATTTGAACATCCCGACGATTGAAGCTTTTATCTAAAGCTTCGAAAAGGAGGAATTTATATGAATATGAACAATAACCAATCGAGCGCATTGCAAAATTATGCGGTGAATCTGGTAGCACTGGCCGGCGAGGGAAAATTGGATCCGGTGATCGGCAGGGATGAGGAGATACGGCGGGTATTGCAGATCCTCAGCCGGAGGACCAAGAACAATCCCATTTTAGTAGGGGAGGCGGGCGTCGGGAAGACGGCTATCGCCGAAGGAATCGCCCAGCGGATCGTACATGGAGATGTGCCTGAGAACCTTAAAAGCAAACAGGTTTATTCGTTGGATATGGGGGCTTTGATTGCCGGAGCCAAATATCAGGGCGAATTCGAGGAACGTTTGAAGGGGGTTGTGAAGGAGGTGATAGACAGTCAGGGAGAAGTGATCCTGTATATAGATGAAATACATACGTTGGTGGGTGCGGGCAAGAGTAGCGGCGCCATGGATGCGGCCAATATTCTGAAACCCGCCTTGGCCCGGGGGGAACTCAGAACGATAGGTTCCACCACTTTGGACGAATACCAGAAATATTTCGAACAGGATAAGGCTTTGGAGAGACGGTTCCAGATGGTAATGGTAGACGAGCCGACGCCGGCCGAGAGCATTTCCATTCTGAGGGGCTTGAAAGAAAGATATGAAAATCACCATAAGGTCAGAATAGAGGATGATGCCATTATTGCGGCGGTGGATCTGTCCCATCGGTATATTACCAACCGGTTTCTGCCGGATAAGGCGATCGATTTGATCGATGAGGCGGCTTCCAAACTCCGGCTGGAAATGAATTCCGTCCCGGAGAAAATAGACGAGCTGAACCGGCGGATCAAACAGTTGGAGATAGAAAGGGAAGCGGTAAAACGGGATGGTAAATCGCCTAAATTAAGCGAGATCGTCGCTCAGCTCGATACCCTGCGGGACGAGCAGAAGGTATACGACCGGCAATGGAAAGAGGAAAAGGCGTTATTGGATGAAATCCAGAATAAACGTCAGGAGATGGAGAATCTGAAAATCCGGGCGGATGAAGCGGAACGCGCCGGCGATTATGCGAAGGTGGCGGAAATCCGGTATGGAAAGATAGGGACGCTGCAGAGCGAGATAGCGCAGCTGACCGCTAAGAAAAAGGAGAATCCGAATCCGCTTATTAACGAGGAGGTGACCCCGGAGGATATTGCGGAAGTGGTTTCCAAATGGACGGGCATTCCGGTAAAAAGAATGCTGCAAAGCGAAAAAGAGAAATTGCTTCATCTGGAGAGCGAACTGCATAAACGGGTAATCGGACAGGATGAGGCGATCAAGGCTGTGTCGGATGCCGTAAGGCGCAGTCGGGCCGGGTTGCAGAATGAAAAACGTCCGTTGGGATCGTTCCTGTTCTTAGGTACTACGGGAGTCGGAAAGACCGAATTGGCGAAAGCTTTGGCGGAATTCCTGTTCAATGACGAGAATCTGATGACCCGTATAGATATGAGCGAATATCAGGAGAGTTTTGCCGTTACCCGATTAGTGGGGGCGCCTCCGGGATATGTGGGATATGATGAAGGCGGGCAGCTTACGGAAGCGGTGCGCAGGAAACCTTATTCCGTGGTTCTTTTCGATGAGATAGAAAAGGCGCATCCTGATGTGTTCAATGTGCTGCTCCAGGTCCTCGACGACGGACGGTTGACGGACGGGAAAGGCCGGACCGTGAATTTCAAGAATACGATCCTGATTATGACCAGCAATGTGGGGAGCGATATTATTCAGGATTACATGCTGAAAATCAATGAAAACAACCGGGAGCAAATGCTGGCCGGCGCCAAAAATGCGGTGCTGGAAGTGCTGAAAAGAAGCGTGCGTCCGGAGTTCCTCAACCGTATAGATGAGGTGATTATGTTCGAGCCGCTGACTCAGAAGGATATCCGCGGCATCCTGATGCTCCAGATCCGGCAGATCGAGAAAATATTGGAAGAGCAGGGAATCACGCTGAGTTTTTCCGACAAGGCGCTCGAGTATCTGGGTTCTAAAGGGTATGATATCGCGTACGGGGCCCGGCCGATCAAGAGGCTTTTGCAGAAAGAGCTGGTAAACGAACTGGCTACCAAACTCATCAGCGGAGAGATATCGAGAAATTGCAGCATCGAGATCGATTATAAGGACGAAAAGCTCGTATTCAAAAATATTTTGCCTCGCTAATTTTTGTTATTTTTGCAGGGAAAACATCGGACATGTTTGGTTTTTTTAAGAAATATACCCGAAAAAAGGCTCTTGGAGATGCAAGGAATACTGCTTCGGCCTGTTTTCCCAACTTGAAAGAGATACGTTCCATCGGATTTATATACAATATACAGAACGGAGGGTTTGGCGCGGAACTGGAGAAAATCGGGAATTTTTTACGGGAAAGAGGGATTCCGTTTTCCGGCATATTGATCGAATCCAAAAAAAGGATCCTGGATAAACTTATTGTCGGCGATCCTGTTAAAAAGGAAAGCGAAGGCATTACCGTTGCGGAAAAACTGAAAGGAGAGGGGTATGAGATCCTTTCCCGGAAGGAGATAAATTGGGCGGGCATTCCCCGGCTGCAGAGGCACCGATCTTTTATGGAAAGGGAATACGATCTGTTTATCAGTTTTAACGACACCGGAGATTTTACTTCCGATTATATTGCAGGGCGGGTAAATGCCAAGTTCGTGACGGGTATGAGAAACTTTTCCGGTCATCCTTATACATTGGTAATGGAGGGAGAAAATCGGACTTTGCTTTCGTATGACGATTATCTTAAACAAATATTCCATTATCTTGACATAATAAACAGGAACGCAACCGGCGAATAACAATAATTACCGAAAGGGGGAGAATATATTAATGGATAATGATTTTTATAATGATGCCGAGGAGGAGGGGGAAGACGGGGCGGATTTTTCCGGTGCGCTGGAATTGTATCGGCAGGCGTGTGAAAGCGGCTCGGAGGGAGAGTTGGCTCTTTCGGAAGAAGAGTATGAATATATTATCGATTATTTCATCGGGCAGGATGATGAAGACCAGGTGCTGAAAGCTTCTACGCTGGCTTTTGAAAAGCATCCCTATTCTTCCGCCCTGCTGGTCAAATATGCGGATTCGCTTTTAGTAAACTCGGATGTCGATAAGGCCGTGGAGATCTTGGAAGAGTATGAGAATTCGTTTGCGGGGAATATCGATATCTATTTTTTATTGTGCAAGGCTTTTGTCAAAAAGGGAGAGTTCGGCCGGGCGCGGGAGTATTTCTCTCAGGCGCTGGAGATAGATGCCAGGCCTACGGATTTTACCGATCTGATTTGTTCCATCGCGCAGGATTGTATCGATGCGGATCGCTATCGGGAAGCTCTTTATTATCTGATGGAAGCGGATGCCATAGCCCCGTTGTTTTTCGAGTATTATAACGACGTGGCTTTTTGTTATGAAAGGTTGGAGGAGCTGGACAAGGCGCTGGAATATTATAATAAGTATTTGGATGAAGATCCGTTCAATGATAATGTATGGTTTAATATCGGGACGGTGTATGCCAAACGGAAGGATTTCGATAAGGCGATAGAGGCTTTCGAATATTCCCTGGCGCTGAACGAGTCGAACAGTTCCTCCCTGTATAATATAGCCGTGGTTTTCCTGAATCTGGAGCGTTACCGGGAATCCGTGGATTTTTTCCGGCGGTTTATGCTGGAGGAACCGGGGTCGGTGGCCGGGATTGTGGGGATGGCGGACGCTTATCTGGGCCTGAATGATTTTACGGAGGCCAAGAAACAGTTCAGACAGGCGTTGCTCATAGACAGGGAGTGTGTGGATGCCCGCTTGGGAATAGAGTGTATCGATGCGATAGAAGAGTATCTGAAAGGGGAGAAGAGCCGCTTCTTGGCCCAGATGAAGGATCTGGCCCAGAAGGATTCTACATGGGTGAGTACGGTATATACCATATTGCCCCAATTGGGGAGCGACGGAGATTTTATTAATTTGTTGAAATCGATCCGGAAAGCCTGAATATTCAATTTAACCTTATAACTGAAACTGATGAACAATATAGGCAAGTATCTCGTAATTGCATTTAAAGGTATCTGCATGGGGGCCGCGGATGTTATTCCGGGCGTATCGGGAGGAACCATCGCGTTCCTGATGGGAATTTATCGGGAATTGGTGGAGTCCATCAAATCGGTCAATCTGACCAATCTTAAATTGTTGTTTTCCGGAAAGGTAGGGGAGTTCTGGAGGGCTGTCAACGGGGCGTTTCTGGTTTCCCTGATAGGAGGTATCCTGATAAGTATCTTTTCGCTGGCGCGGCTGATGAAGTATTTGCTGGAGTTCCATCCTGTGCCGTTGTGGAGTTTCTTTTTCGGATTGATTCTCGCTTCGGCCATCTATATCTTGCGGGAACTGGATAAATGGAATGTTTCCAATATCGTTTCTCTGATTGTCGGGATAGCGGTAGCTGCCTATATATGTCTTATTACTCCCGGCCAGACTCCCGAAGCCTTTTGGTTTGTTTTCCTGTCGGGAGCCATAGCTGTATGCGCCATGATTCTGCCGGGAATTTCCGGAAGTTTTATCTTGCTGTTGTTGGGGAAATATGCTTTTATCATGGGGGCTGTGACTTCCCTGAATGTGCCGGTGCTGGCGGTTTTCGCAGCGGGGGCCGTAGTGGGGATTCTGAGTTTTTCCCGACTGTTGAGCTGGCTGCTGAAAAAATATTATATGCAGACTATCGCATTGCTCTCAGGGTTCATGATAGGTTCGCTGATAAAAGTATGGCCGTGGAAAGAGGCGGTGCCTTTGGATGGCGGGCTGCCGGGGGAAGGAGCCGTGCCGCTGATCGACCGTCCCGTATTGCCGTTTCATTTTGAAGAAATTACCGGACTGTCCGCCCAGACGGGTCAGGCCCTCATATTTGTCCTGACAGGGATAGCCGTTGTTCTTGTTATAGAAATGGTGGCCCGGAGGCAGAAGAAAAATGCCCTGGATTAGATATAAGAAATAGAAAAAGGGAATGACTTTTCTTCGTCATCCCCTTTTCCGTGACCCGCCAGGGGATCGAACCCTGGACCCCAACATTAAGAGTGTCGTGCTCTACCAGCTGAGCTAGCGAGTCAGCTTAAATGCAGTGCAAAGATAATAAATATTGACTAATTCCAAATAAAAATAAGATATAAATATTTTTTTTACCTCTAAAATTATTGCTGACTTCTGGGTTGCCTTCTTTAATTCATCTTGTTGGCTATATTGTCAGTCCCTGCGAAAAATATCCCGGGTATAAACCTTGTCGGCAACGTCATCAAGCAATACATCGTAGCGGTTGGCGACGATAACGCGGGATTGTGCCTTGAATTGCGCAAGATCGTTGACAATACGGCTGCCGAAGAACGTACTCCCGTCTTCGAGCGTCGGCTCGTATATGATAATCTGCGCACCCTTCGCCTTGATGCGTTTCATTACCCCCTGTATCGATGACTGTCGGAAATTGTCCGAATTCGACTTCATCGTCAGACGGTAAACGCCGACGGTGCAGGGATGCTCGTTCGTTGCATCGTATTGCCCGTTGGCCGTGTAGTAACCCGCCATCGCGAGAATCTGTTCGGCGATGAAGTCTTTGCGCGTGCGGTTGCTCTCCACGATTGCCGTCATCATGTTCTGCGGCACTTCGGCATAGTTGGCCAGCAGCTGTTTCGTGTCCTTGGGCAGGCAGTAGCCTCCGTAACCGAACGACGGGTTATTGTAGTGTGTCCCGATGCGCGGGTCCAGCCCCACGCCCTCGATGATGGCCCGTGCATCCAGCCCCTTGACTTCGGCATAAGTGTCGAGTTCGTTGAAATAGCTGACACGCAAGGCTAAATAGGTGTTGGCGAAGAGTTTCACCGCCTCCGCTTCCTTCATGCCCATATAGAGTGTGGGAATATCCTCTTTGACGGCTCCCTGCCGAAGCAGCGTGGCAAAGGTGTGTGCTGCGGCATCAAGGGCACCGGGGTCGCAGACGGCTTGTATCGCCGCATTCTCTTCGGCGAAGCGGGGCTGGTCAATGACCTTGGGAACGCCGGCGATGATGCGGCTCGGATAGAGGTTGTCATACAGCGCCTTGCTCTCGCGCAGAAATTCGGGAAAGAAGAGCAGGTGGAAGCGCCGGACGCCTGCGGCGGCGTATTTCACGTACAGGCTGCGGCAATAGCCGACCGGTATGGTTGATTTGATGACCAGGACCGCATCGGGATTGACGCGCAATACAAGGTCAATGACCTCCTCGATGCAGTGCGTGTCGAAGAAGTTTTTGACGGGATCGTAGTTCGTGGGAGCGGCGATGACCACAAAGTCGGCATCGCGGTAGGCCGCTGCGCCGTCGAGCGTTGCTGTAAGATCGAGCGGTTTCTCGGCCAGGTATTTTTCGATGTATTCGTCCTGTATGGGAGACTGGCGGCGGTTGATTTTCTCCACCTTCTCAGGCAGCACGTCTACCGCCGTAACGCGGTTATGTTGAGCCAGCAATACGGCGATGCTCATGCCGACATATCCCGTACCCGCTACCGCGATTTTATACTGTTTCATCCTTTTCTCGATTATAGATTATAGTATTTTTTGAACCATGCGACGGTGCGGTCGATGCCCTCCTGCAACGGCGTGCAGGGTGTGAATCCCGTAGCCTCGCCCAGTGCCGAGGAATCGGCGAAGGTCTGGTAGACGTCGCCGGGCTGCATGGGCAGAAATTCCTTCTTCGCCTTGCGTCCCGTTGCTCTTTCGATGCATTCGATGTAATCCAGCAGTTTGGTCGGATGCTGGTTGCCGATGTTGAACACCCGATAAGGAGCTGGCGAGGTGGCCGGGTCGTGGATCACAGTATCCCATGCCGCGTTGCCTGCGGGAACGACATCTACGATGCGGACCACGCCCTCGACAATATCGTCGATGTAGGTGAAGTCGCGCAACATGTCGCCGTGGTTGAATACCTTGATGGCTCGGTCGTGCAGTATGGCATCTATGAAGAGGAACGGCGACATGTCGGGGCGTCCCCATGGACCGTACACCGTGAAGAAGCGCAATCCCGTTGTCGGCAGGTCGTACAGTTTGGAGTAGGCGTGCGCCATCAGTTCGTTGCTCTTCTTCGTGGCGGCATACAGACTCACCGGATGTGCGATGCCGTCGTGTTCCGAGAACGGCACCTTGCCGTTCAGTCCGTACACGCTCGACGAGGAGGCATAGACAAGATGCTTCACTCCGTGGTGGCGGCATCCTTCCAGCACGTTGATGAATCCGTCGATGTTGCTTTCGATGTAGGCGTGGGGATTGGTGATGGAGTAACGTACCCCCGCCTGCGCGCCTAAATGAACGACGGCATCGAATTCCTCGTTGGCGAAGAGCATCCGCATTGCCTGTATATCCTCTAAGTTCATGCGGATAAAGCGGAAGCGAGCATTGGTCGTATTCGGCGTGAATTTGTACCATGCGACATCGTTCTTACCGATGCCCAGAGTAGCAAGACGTCCGTATTTCAATTCGGGGTCGTAGTAGTCGTTGAGGTTGTCAAGCCCTACGATACTGCCACCCCTGTTGAGCAGCCGTCGGCATACTGCACTGCCGATAAAACCCGCAGCACCTGTTACTAAAAGTTTCATGAATTATTATTGTTTATCGACAATGTTGTAATTATAACGGCTGGATTACCCTTTATAAGTGAATTGTCTGGAAAAATGCCCTTTACAACACTATTAGCTCCCACCACGCAATTGTTTCCTATTACCGTTCCTTTAAGAATGACTGCATTTGTCCCAATCTATACATTATTTTTTATTATAATGGGAACGGGCGTATCACAACCAGATAACCTGTCGTTTGATAATAATATATGACCATTAGTATCAATAATATTCACACCCCACCAATCATACAATTATCTCCTATTTCTATAGAACCCTTTGCATGAATATATGTCCCATGTATATGACAATGCCTACCAATAGAAACACTCGCATTATCCTCATCTGCCAATAAAGTTGTTGGAAATGGCATACCAACATGGTATCCATTCGGATATCCATTCAGCCAAGATCCATCTCCAATACGAATGGTAATATTTTTCCCATAAAGGTGAAATTTTACATTCCACGATATTTTAGTATTACCTCAAATCCGCAACTTCCCTCACGAAGTGCTACAGACTGAAGAGAAATGTTCTTTTGATTAGAAATCCACCCA
>CANRID010000027.1 GCA_947630665.1 uncultured Bacteroidales bacterium
TGCTCATGAAACGTCATCAACGCATCGCACCTCTATTCACTGATGAATTTTGGGGTACGCATTGACGAAGTCAGGACTTACTAAAGCAAAAAGGACTGCCGCGAATTACAGCAGTCCCTTTTGATACGAACGAATCAGTGCACCGCGAATCTACTTCACGAAGGCTATTTCATCGAGCAGGTAGCCGGCCTCCCGATACGGTATATCGCATTTATCGGATGCAGAAAAAATACTTGTCAGTCATTACGACCGGTGACCTCATCGGAATCCAGTCGCTTCAATGTCTTCAGAGCCTCGTTCCGTACTGCTGCCGAAGAGTCGTTCTTTTGCAACTGAAGGCAGCATTCGGCTATTTCCGAACAACGGTACGATAATCTGAACCAGCCCAGCGCCTCAACCGTCGCTATACGCAACTCCTCTGGCTGGGTCGTGTCCGAAGCCAGTTCCAACAAACGCGGCACCATATAATGATAATGGTAATTGCGGTAGTTTTGGACATTCGATATCCTCCGTTTCAGCGGTTTGCTTTCATCGAAAATATCGCGCATATTGTTTGTGACATTTTCCTGGGTTCGAGCAAGCCGCTCGAAAAGGGCCTGTTTGTTCCGTGCGCCGTAAGCTGCCGTCGGGGTCTCCGCATACCGACGTTCAATTTCCGCCTTCAATTTGTCGGGATCGAAAAAGGAGAGGGCATCTGTGACATGATAGGCTACGCGCGTCGAAAGGACATCTTTCAGCAGGGATTCGACAGCCGGGACAATCAGCGAATCGTCACCGCACATTCCCAGATACTGCGCTGCAAATCGACGGACCAGTTCATAATCGTCGTTCAGCGCTGACGCGACCATCGTCTTAAAGCGCGGTCCACCTTTCCGGCTCATCAACTCCAGGCATTCCATGCGCACCACTCCGTAGCGGGACGAAATAAAGGTTTCATATAGCAAATCGGCAATGTGTGCATAATGGTTGGCATTCAACTTTCGCAACGCGATGGATTGCAGGTCGGGAAGGTCGGTCTTCTTCAGCATGTTCAGCCAATATCCGTCATCGGATTTGTACAGTATCAGTGCTTCATTGAGTCCCGAACAAGATTCGGCATCTTCGAACCGCAAGGTCGGGTCGCCGATCAAGTGGCTTTCAAGGTAATAGGTATGACGGGCCCATGTTCCAAGCCGCACACCGCACGCCAACAGCCCCAAATAACGGTCAGGCCACTTGTCTTGCAGACTGTTGACGCTATTTCCCATCGTGGCGACGGTACGGCCGCTATTGAAGAGATAGGCACCGGCGATGTATTCGTCCAAATGGAAAGATCCGTTATAACAGGCATCAAACATGACGAATCGTGCATTCGGCTGCGCCTTATAGACATCGTCGATATAAATATCCATATCGCGGTTGTAAAGCGAGTCGGCAATCCGTGTCTCCTCGGTATCGGCAAACCAGTTATGCGGCACATCCAGCGAGGCAGCGTATTCCTCGACCGTTTTCTCAGGATGTTCGGAATCCCTGACCTTCCCGCGGAGATACCGCTGCACTGCAGCAATGGACATCCGCGGTGAAGAGACTTTTTCGCTACCATTGATATACTGCATATCGGACGACCCGTGATGATGCAACAGTGCGACATCCACCGCTCCATCCTGCAAATATTGCAGCACGTAATATTTCATCGGATAACGGTCCTCGAATGTCGTTCCGAAGATTCGATGCCCGGGACGGGTCATGGAGGGCAGCTGCTCATGCAGGGCTATCTGTTCTCCGCTCCATGAGGCATAAGACTCCGAATTGTAGCCGTGTCCGCAGAATACGAAAATATCGTCGAGCCGCTCGGACGTGCGATGCGCAGCAGCGGCTTTGCGAAAATAAGCACTCAGCGATTCGTATTGGTCCGTTCCCTCGCGGACAATCGGCCGGATACGCGCAGAGTAGATGTCGGACTCAAGATATTGTTCCGAATCTGCGGCCAGTGAATAGTAAAAGTAGAGCGGTTTTTCCTCATCGCGTTTCACGAATTCGAACCGCAGGTCAAAATCATCGTAATAGCGATCCGAGGGAATCGACGAGCGTTTCCAATCGGCTTGCTGGTTCATCTTGAACGCCGAGGAGAGATGCTGGGCATCGCGGGTCATCACAATCGGAATTTCTCCGGCAAAAGCAACCCCTTCAAGCGGCATCTTGCCTGCGGCGAGTTCTAAAATAATGGTTCGGACGGCCTCGGGGGATTGCCAGTCATCATAGATGATGTAGGTGCCAAGGCCATCTGCTTCCACGGCATGGCGGTAATCCTCCACGGCTTCGCGACATTTTTCGTAACTTGTTCTATCGAGGAAAAGCGCGAATGACGTAGGCGTCTTTACAGAGGGTTTGATAATAGTCGGTTCGGCGTACAAGGTCCATCCCGACAAAATACCTAATAACAGTAATCCTATTTTTTTCATATACATATTATTTCAACATGGTTGCATATTATTTCAATCGGTTGCAGGTCTGTATGGCTTCTTCCGCCAGGGACTTTTCGGAGGTGCGCAATGCCATGCAGGCACGAAGGATCTCCTCCCTACGGTACGACAGCCGGAACCAGCCCAAAGCCTCGGCCGTAATGGTACGCAATGCCACAGGTTCCGAGTCGTCCTGCAGCAGGGCAAGAAGCTGCGGCACGTATTCGTGGTAGGTATTATTCCGCACGGAGCGTATAGAAGAAATACGCTGTTTGAGTGGTGCAGATTTATCGAGGAGTACCTTCATCTCGTGGTGTTTGCGCTGCTGATCCTCAGCCACCGACTCGCGAAGCAACTCCTTGTCTTCCTGTCGCGGATTGCCTGAACGGGCTATCGCATCTGCCATTGCCTTTACGGCAATCTCTTCTGGAAGAAGCTGTAACGCTTTGTCTATCAAGTAGCATACACGTTGAGACTCGGAATTCTCGACTTTCGCGACAGCAAGGGCATCCGCCAATTCCGGCGCACCAAGCATCCATGCGTAAGTAGCGGCATTACGCCGTACCACTTCATAGGAATCGTTCAAAGCCTTGCAAACAACCGATACCGCAGTGGGAGTATATCCGTTGCGTACAATCAGTTTCAAAAGTTCCATGCGTGTCGTGGCGAATGGGCATGCATCGTATGCCGCCGCAAGTTGCTCGGTGGTAATCATTCCGCCGTCCGCAAGCATACGATAGGCGAGACTTCGGACATCGGCATCTCCGTTCTCGCACAAATCCCGCCAATAGTGGACATGGTTAGCCAAAGCAGGGGTATTGCATCCAAAGATTACCATATCCGTGGAAAGAGTATTCGGAGTCTCGGGCCGGAAACGGAATGCAGGATCGCCGATGATATGACCTTCGAGCGTAGCCACAAGTCGGTTGTACTGTCCTACGCGAACACCGTCATTCAGCAGACCAAGCATTTCATACGTCCAACGGTCTTGCAGGACATTGACCGTATTGCCTTGCGCTACGACTGTACGGCCCTCAGAGAAGATGTAGCTTCCCGCAATATATCCTTCCTGATGAAAAGAACCGTTGTAGCAGGCATTGAACATGACGAACCGCGGTTGCGGCTTCCTGCCCCTTAAATCATCGAGTGTAATGTTGATTTCATCCGGTACGCTCGGAGTATTTTCCGGTTCCGGAGCAAAAAACGGCTCAAAAAACTTTTCGGAGAGTCCGTATTTCTTGCTGAAATACTCTACGGCACCGGAAAGATCTCCATCCGGCTTGCGTTTTTCCCGCGCCAACATATAGTAGATATTATTCCGGAATGCCTCGGCACGTTCAGAATAAGACTCGGCAGGCATCTCTCCGCTGATATGCTGCTTGTCTGGCGAACCGTGTTCGTTGAACAGCATGATGTCTACCTCCGGACGCGCCAGCTGGTCGAACAGAGCGTATTTCATGAAACGCTCCATTCTGAAATTGAGTTGTGTCAGTGCCCGAGAATCGTTTCGGCACAACTGGGGAAACATTTCTCCGAGAGCGATGCGCTCATCCATCCATGCCACAAGACAATCCGAATTGTAGGAATCCCCCGCATAGGTTACTGCATACTGTATTTGCCCCACCTTTTCGCGTTCGGCAACGACTTTGCGCAGATAACGGCCAATCGCCTCGTATTTATCGCCGCCCATGTCCGCAGGGTAAAGGATGCGGCCCGAATAAAAATTCGGATTCAACTGTTGGGGGGCATCGCAGCGAAGCCGGTAATAAAAACGCAATGGATTGAGAGAATCCCGGCCAATGCGTTCAAATTGCAAATGCAAATCGTCATAGAAACGATCCGATGTTACGGAGGCTTCCTGAATAGGGAATGTATCCTCGTTCATTTTGAACGCCGTAGTCATGTGCTGGGCATTCTGAATGCTGGCAAACGGAATATCGCCGATAAAGACTGCGCCTTCGAGCGGCATCTTGCGCAAATTGCGTTCATAGAGTTCGACCAGACGCTCCCGTACTTCCTCAGGCGTCTTCCATGTTCCCGAAATCGTATAGACCGCCAATCCATCGCGATCGAGCGATTCACGGTAAGCTGCGACCTCATCACCGCAGTGTCGGTAAGTCTCCGCATCTATGACTATGGCAAAAGAGGTCGCATGCCGGTTTTTGGGAGATTCCACCTTAGCCTTTGCCGCATATGCCGTACAGAGGCCCGATATCACAACTGCAACGAGCAGTATTATTTTTCTTCTCATCGGTATCTATTTTTTTGAGGTTAAACGGGAATGTGCACGTCGTACTTCGCGGGTGAGTTCCTCGGACATGCCGCCCTTGTCCAACAATTGCGCACAAGCATCTATGATGAGCTGTTTATTGCACGACAGGTTGAACCATGCCAGCGATTCGGCCATCAGCACGCGCACGGACTCATCCTCCTGTTCATCGCACAAAATCTCCGTAAACTGGCGGACGAACTGGTTCAGAGGTCTATTCTTCAAATAGGTGATATAGTGTTTTCGCCAACCACCACTTTCGGATGAAGTAATGTTGTACAGATCTGAAGGCGTTCCGTCGGGAGCGGTTTCATCATCGAGGCATTCCAGCAGAAGAGCCTTGTAATTCTCGGCATTGCAGAAATCGGCCTGTGCGAAGCGTTTCTCAATTGCCGCGCGTACCTTGTCGCGGTCGAAACATTCCAAGGATTGTGAAATCTGGAATATCACACGCGCCGAATGATGGTCATCGATGTATGCGTCGATGAGCAGAGGAATAAAATCCTCGTCGCCGACCCGGCCCATCCGGGTTACGGCAATACGGCGAATAAATTCAAAACTGTCATGGACTGCCGCCATGAGTATCTTCTTGAATTCCGGACCGTTGAGACTCTCAGCCAAGCGGAATGCGGTATGACGCACCACGGCATAGGGAGAACCGAGGAATTTGTCGAGCAGGAGTTTTCCCATGCCGGGATAATCCTCCTCGTAAAGACGTATCAGCGCAAGGCTCTGTACATCGGGAACCGCGTGTTCAAGCATTGCAAGCCAATAATTGCAGTCTGTAACGGTATCGTCGCAGTTCAACCTGTCACCCACACCGCCGGGGCTATGGAAAAAAAGTGTCGGGTCGCCGCTGATGTGCGATTCGAGGATATTGATGTGCTTCGCCCAGATACCGATGCGGACACCCTGACCCAGCAGGCCCAGCAAATCGAATGCCGACTTGTCCTGCAAGACATTGACACTGTTGGCCCACGCGATGCAACAGTCGCCATCCGAGAAGATGTATTTTCCGGCGATATAGTCCCCATGTCGGAAATCGCCGTTATAGCAGGCATCGAAAATCACCATCCTCGCATTGGGCCGTATGCTGTCGATTTCTTCGTTGATAATTCCCAGACGCAAGTCGAGCAGGGAATCGGCCGCTACGACCTCCGGACGATCGGCATCGGCATACCACGTTTCATCGAATCCCCATTTTTCGGCGGCTTCGCGGGCATCGTTGGGATTGCGGCGGTAAAGGTCATGCAGATAAATCCGTATTTGTTCAATGTGTCCTTCCTCGTCTTCCGTTGCGGGGCTGCCCGACAGATATTGGCGGTAGTAGTCGCCGTGTTCATGGAAAACCATCAAATCGAGATTTTTGCGGCGCAACTCTCTGATCAGGCTGTATTTCATATACGGCTCCATCGAATAACGCAGGTATTTTGCAGACAGGGTGCGGGAGAACCGGTCACCGAACTGCTCGTTCATGGTCTGCTGTTCACTGCGCCATGCGGTCAGCGAATTGGAGTAGGAACCATGCCCCGTATAGGAAACAAACTGGTCGAGTTCATTGTTCGCCCGATGTTCGCGCACGACTTTTTGCAGATACTTCGAAATTTGCTCATAAGGGTCTCCGTTGCTTGGCTGAGGCTTGATGCGGGCGCTATAGATGTCGCAGCCGATATATTGTGGGGAATCGGGCGCCATGGCATAATAGTGCAACAAACCGTTTGCAGGTTCATCAAGCGGAGTGAATTTCAAATCGAAATCATCGTAGAAACGGTCCGATGGCACGGAACATTCGTACAAAGGGAACTTACGTTCGTCCATTTTGAAAGCCGAAGTGAGATGTTGCGCTTTGGTAATCATGGCAATCGGAATATCTCCGACAAAGACGCATCCCTCAAGGGCAGCCTCGTCATGGAGCCGTTTGAGCCGGCTGCGCAACGTATCGGGCGAATGCCAAGCCTCGCACAAGACTAATGTACGCAGACCCTCCCCTTCGAGGGTCTGTGCGTAAAGGTCAATTGCGGTTCGACAATTGGCATACGTCGCACTGTCCACGACGATGGCGAAGGTCGTCTTCCCAGCATCGGGGACAGGTACAAAAGGATGGGCATGAAGCGGGAAAAATCCCGCCATGCACATCGCAATTGAGACAATCAAATATTTAAAAAATCCATTCATCACATCAAATAAAAAGATAAACAGTTCATGTCAAATGATTTCATCCACATCAGAAAGTCAATCCTGCTTTTACCACTACGTTCAGACGGTGGTTGAAACGACTCTCCGGGTTGTTGAACGGACGGCACCAATCGGCACGCGCCGAGATGAAGAACGTCGAGCGTTCGCTGATGATACCGCAGCGGGAATAGGTGATTTCTCCTCCGAAGCCATAGGCATCGCTCCGCAGATAATCATAGTCGCGTAACACCATATCGGTATAAATGCGCGACTCGGGGTTGTATCCCGTATAAATATGCTCTGCATCGGTATTGCTTTTGATCATGGCGCAGAGATTCGCATGAATCGTGTTGTCACCGAAGAAGAAATTCTTCTTCACATGGCCTTCGAAACGGAGGTTGTCGATATCCTGCGTACTGCGGGGAATATAATAGATATCCGACAGATTTTCATAATCGGCTGAAAAGCCCGCACGCCATAAATAACTGTTGCTGCGATTGTAAAGATAGTCGAGCGTCAAGGTTGCATGGCGGGCCGAGAAATTCGAGCGGATATGCTTCGACAGTACCTGCCACTTACTCACGGCCGTTGTGTTGTCGAACACCTGAACGTACTCGATACCGTCTATCGAACGGTCAGTATAGCAGGCATCCAAAACGAACATGTGGTTGGAACGGAAGGTATACACCATCCCGATCCGCCCTTCCCATTCCGTAGTTTTCGTCGTGCCGATGGTTTTGGGTGTCGTGTAACTGTTGTCTACATCTTCGACAGTATAGGCGTAACGCGATGACAACAGAAGTTTAATCCGGTCGCTGCTATACCCGTATTGCAGTCCTCCGCCCATCGAGTTGGCGTTGTAGATACGCAAGACACTGCTGTTGGCCCCGCCGATTTCCGTTTCGGAAAAGAATCCGGGGTAAACGACCTCCCACGTGTGCTGATTGACCCAATTGTTGGAATTGCTTGCACTTCCATCCTCGCGACGCGAATAGTAACGGAAATCGGCACCCAGCGTATGCTTTCCAACCGTATAGGTTACGGACGGTGTTACCGTCAATTTCGACAGCAACATTTTGGGCCGTGGGTCGAGCTGCTTGGCGCCTTGCGCATTTTCGTAATCGAGACCGATACCGACAGTCCAATGGCGGAACAGCAGCGGCGTTGCGGCCTTCAGACCAAGCTGGTAATCCTGATTAATCCAGTTGCTCTTATTTTCATCAGCAACGAAGAATGGCATTCCACGCAAAGGGTCAATCAGAGATGCGTTGTATTCAGCATCTTGGATTTTGTCGCGGTTGAAATTAAAATATCCCCAAAGGAAAGTGCCTTTAAGCGATTCCATGCTCCCGCCTCCATCGGTAGAAAATCCGTATCCGTTACTACGCAGGCCGCTTTGAGCGCGCTTGTATCCGCCCGATACATGATTGTATTCTATGCCGAATGAGCTGAAATAATCCATTTTGTCGCTCTGTACGCCCGCAGCATTGTCCGTATTGCTGAACCACAGACTCTCCAATTTTCGGCGTTCGATGCTTTGCAGGGTCGTTGGATCTTGAGCGACCGCATCCACTGCAATCGTTGTGGCGACCATGGTCACCATGACCGGTATGATATATTTTATCTTTTTCATAATATGTCTATTTTCAAGGTTATGTTGACAACTGCCACAATTTATTTCGCCCATTTGCTCCACGATGGAGTTCTTTCGCCGTTGCGACGTATGGTCGGTACGTCCATCACTTCGAAATCATCCGTTGAGTTATTGGTATCCTGATAAATAGGAGTCCCGTCTGCACGGTGGTCTACGACCTTGCGGCAGACGCTCTTGCCGACATAAGTACCGCCGACCGATGTGGCTCCCGAGTCGATGATGCCCGGGATTCGCTTCATGTTCATGTCGCTCATGGTAGGAATCAATTCGACCGCATCCAGAATATCGACTACAGGCATGCGGGCATACTGCAGTCCGGAGCTGCCGACCACGGCCGAGGTAGTCACACCCTCCTTCCAATAATCGGCATCGTTAAATTCGAGTTTCCGTCCGGGCTGGTAGAGACAAAATGCCGAACCGAACACAGAGGTCAGCCACTGCATTGTATTGACGCTCCCTGCCCAGAATACATAACTCAAATCCTCGACTTCGGGATTGACCCGTTGCGGGTTGCCTGTCCAGCACTCCCATTCGACGTGCGAGAGGTCGATAAGACCGGTGCCGCCTGTAGAGGTAATCTGCTTGGTGTGGTCATTGGCCTCCTGAGCAATGACCACAGACTCACCGGGTTGCAAAGGATAATCATGCCCCTCTCCGGGTATCTGCCACAGTGTCACACCGTAGGCATATTTATCCTTGCCGTCCTCAGCCGGCCATTCGGGCAGGTTTGTCGTTGCGTTGGACGGATGCAACTGGGCCAGGCAAAGATGATCGAGATAAACCGTCTCCTCCCCGTTGTTGTAGATTTCGTAGAATTGATTGCGGAAATAGTAGCCGGGGGCGCCGCAATAAAAAATCTCGCGGAAACACAACGGCGATCCCAGCACGGGATTCACCGAAATAGTCGTACTCTCATCGATTTGCGAGGGAGCAATGTCGTGTATCAGAGAAACGTTCTGATTCAATCCGTTGATAATATACTGCTTGCCGTTGTACTCCTTGGTGCAGCGGACGGTAACATTATAAATACCCGGTATCAGCGAAGCATGGGCAATACCGTCGGCATCGCATTTGACCGAGGTTTCGACCAGTTCGGAGAAATTGTTAAACGATACCGACATATCGTTGAACCACTCTGTGGGCGAGGTTACCGTATAGCCGTCGGGATCGGAGAAAGGATTGATGGAGACTTTATAGGCAACCTCCACGGGCCGGATAATATCGGCATCTCCTGCTGCGTCCATCATTTGGACACAGGAAACGGACATTAGCGCCAAAAGGAACGAGATAGTATATGAAAAGATATTTTTCATCGTTTTATGGTTTTAATTTATTTGATAATGGCCGTCAGCGACAGTCCGAAGAAGAACGTGCTGGAATTTCGGCGAGTGAATGACCCGGGATATTTGGTACTCTCCCACAGCGGCGTGCTGCGGAACAGATTGTTGGCATAGAACGATATGCGCATGAAGTCCCTTATTTCCTTGGTTACATTGACATTGATGCACAGCAGCGGCGACTTGAAACTGTCCCGGATATTGCGCCGCACGTCAAGATTGTTATATATGTTGTAGAACTGACGGAATTCCGCCGGCAGAGCCTCGATAGATTCCGTACCCTCCTTGATGGCCGGGAAAAGACGGCTCCATTCCGAAAGGTTGTGGCTGACTCCGTCCGCATCGGTATAGGTGTCGTAGATTTTGCCGTCGGCGGCCGAGATATATTTCACGGGGAACTCGTCGTTGCGATACAGGTTCCAGTCGTTTTCGCGCCAAATCACATTGGCCGTAGCCGAAATGACGAATCCGATGCTCGGAATGTTGTGTACGGCCTGCAAATTGGTCGAAATGATATCCGAATAGGAACGGTTGCCCGGAAGGTATATTCCCACATGGTCTTCCGGCGTGGCACCGCTGCCCTGTGCGAAATCGTACCCCTTGCTCCAACTTTCGTGGCGCGTCCACGCGCCGTCGAGGATAAAGCGGGTGCGGATGGCGTCGATACGGCCGAAATCGACCGTCATTTCCAAACCGTCGGTTTCATACGCAAGGTTGTTCGTCGGCATGGTATGGCTCAGCAGTACGCTTCCCGTACTCTCCACCGACAGTGCCGGCAGCGTCGTACCGTCCTCGGCATATGAGACCGCCTTATATCTCGTAAGGTCGGCCTGATGATACGAATCTTCAGTCCGGCCGATGCTGTACCCGTAGTGGCTGTAATCCTTGAAAGCCGTCAGCGAGCCGGAAACTTTTCCGAACCGGAAATCGACGCCCACTTCGTATTTGGTGGCCTTCGCCATTTCCAGTCGTTCGTTGACGGTACTGAAAACCCGTGTCGTCGTAATCTGAAATTTCTGCGCATCGGCAGCGGCGGACTCAAGAGAGTTGTTGAAATTCAGCAAATCGAAATAAGCCTCCTGCGGATAAAGCAGCGCCAGCGTCGGTGTTTTGGCCATAACGCCGTAGCCGCCGCGGATGAAAAGCCGGTCGGGGATGATTTCAAGCGAAGCGTTGATTCGGGGCGCCACGACATCGTCGAATCCGAAGACGCGGTCGTAACGCACACCGGCCACGATATTCAGATTACGGCCGGCGAAACGCAGGTTGAAATTCTCCTCAGCAAAGAGGCCGAGCGTATTCATAAAAGGTATGTCATCGTAGGCGCGTTCGCGCTGTGTGGCATAGTCATACGACAAATTACGGTAAGGAGGCTTGTCGGGATCGAACACTTTGCCGCGTCCCGTATTTCCGTCGCTTTTGAAATCGCCGCCGACTTTAATCAGATGGGTTGTGCGGCCTATCGTACCGGAGAAATTCATCACTGCCTGCAGATAGGTATTGAACTCGCGCCCGTAAATATCGTAGGCATACATATAGGTATTGGGCACTTGCCATCCCCGTTCAGCGGATTTGCCGTCGACAAGCAGGGTGCCGTCGTCGAGATAGACCTCGCGGCCGGGCAGACTCGACAATATCTCTCCGTCGCACCGCGAGGTCGAGAACGTCCATTCGGCATTGCCGGCCATGTCTTCGTATTCGCTATGCTTGTCCGTCATGGAGAACGCGCCAGAATATTTGATGTTTTTGAACCACCCTTCGTTGAATGAGATTGTTCCTTTCGTATTGAAGCGCAGGCGATATTCGCGCTGGGTGGCGTCTTTGAAATCGTTGTCATCGTCGGGGTTGGGACGTGAGCGGTCACGATAGTACCCGAATGACAGGGATGAGTTGGTATACCAGCGTCCGAGGCTGTTGGTATAGCCTACGGAGCCGTTGACGCGGTGGTAATTGGAATAGCCCTCGGTGGGCTCATATTGGGAGAAAGTATAATCAGCGCTGTAGTTGACGGCGCCCGCCTTGCTTGCCGAACCGGCGCCAAGCGTGATGCCATGATTCGCGGATATTTGGTAGAGATTGGGATTCATGGAGAATTTCACGGACAACGGGGAACGGCCGGCCTTTGAGTTGACCAGCACGGCACCCGAGGTGATGTCGCCGTATTCTACGGAGGCTATGCCGCGAATGACCTCGACGGATTCGATGTTGTCGGTTGAAATCTGCCGGAGGTCGATGCCAGATGTCGGTGTGGCGAGTGATATGCCGCTCGGCATGGCCGCGCCTATGGCCGATGTCATATTCTGCATATTGGCGTTGTTGGACAGAGGTGAACCGTCCATGATGATTGCCGTTCCCAGACTCTGCCCGCCGCGTATGGTCATAGACGAAGCCGTGCGCAATGTGAGTTCATTGACAGAGGGCATCGTGGCACCAGGCAACAGCCGCATGACATCGTTCAGCGAAGTAGATTGGATATGGTCCATGGCAGTACGGGAAATCACAGAGGAAGTCGCCGCCCCTGCCTTGCCCGACTCGGCGGTAACGATGACTTCATCGATTCGGAAATTCGAGGGTTTCAATTGCAATGTAGTCTCATTGTAGCCGGATTTAAGTTCAATGAGTGTTTCCAGTGTTTCATAGCCGAGGGAAGAGACGATAGCCTTGTAAGTTTTTGGTGTCACGTCCTTCACTTGGAATGTGCCGGCATAATCCGTTACAAGTTGGAGACCTGTTTCGGGCAGTTGAACCAGTGCATAGGGAACCGGTTCATTCGTCTCCGCGTCCGTAACCGTAACAGTCAGAGAGGCTTTTTCCTGAGCGAAAGCCGGCAGGGCCGACACGCATAGCAATAAAGCCAAGACAGCAAAACGAATTTCAACAATTTTTTTCATGTCATTTGAGTTTAGCATTAATTTGACAAGACAAAATATAAAAGATTTTAATAAAATGTATTGCACGGTCATTTTCCGCCATATCTTTCTGTCGGGAAATACCACGCGATCTTAATTCTCCACTATATCAAGACCGCGGTCGATTCCCTTTTTGATGGCCGGAACTCCGTATTTCATCCATACGGGCATAGGCGCACCCTTCAGAAAATGATCCATAAACTGGGATAGGCGAATCGTATAATCCTTAGCATTTTCCATTTTGCCGATATTATGCGATTCTCCGTTATACTGAAGCATCCATACTTGTTTGCCCAGTCGTCTCAAGGCGGTAAAATATTCGATACCCTGATACCACGGAACGGCCTCATCCGCATCGTTATGCATAATAAGCAAAGGAGTCTTTACCCTATCGGCAAAAAACAGAGGGGAATTTTCCAGATACAGCTCCAGCCCTCCTTTATTCCACGGAGTTCTGCCTATCCGGCTTTGAGTATATTCATACTGGAACTGACGCACCACTCCCGATCCCCAGCGGATACCTCCGTACGCACTGGTCATATTGGCTACGGGTGCGCCTGCCCCCGCGCATTTGAACCGATCGGTCTGGGTAATTATATATGCCACTTGATATCCTCCCCAGCTTTGTCCCTGAATGGCTATATTATCTTTATCCACCCAGGAATTTTCGCATAATTTATCCACTCCGGGCATAATGCAGTTCATGGCGCTTTTACCGGGATGTCCGACAATATAGTGGATATCCGGCATGAATACCAGGTAACCGTTGCTGACAAAATAAGTGATATTGATAGTGGAACGGCTCACGGCAGGTTTGCGGTAAGTATTTTTATAATTGGAAGTCTTTTCATAAAAATATACTACCATCGGATATTTTTTTGCGGGATCGAAATCTTCCGGTTTATACAACAATCCTTCTATTTCTTTTCCATCCGCGCTTTTCCAATAGACAGATTCGCAGGTTCCCCAATTATACTGTTTCTGCTGCGGATTCGAATCGCTTATCTTTACGGCCGTTTTAAACCTGTCGCGGGTTACCCACAGATCCGGAGAAACGGAAAAATTGCTTTTTACAAAAGTAATGGCCGATCCGTTTTCGGAGCGGTTCAAATACCCGAGCGTATAGTCCGGTTCCATGATCAGTTCTTTCATTTCCTGAAGTTTCTTTCCCTTAGAATCTCTTACATAGTAACCGTATCCTTTCGATTTATTATCGAAAGCGGTGAAATACACTGAATCCCCGGCTTTTACCTCCGGCGCTTTTATTCCGGGCGTACCCTCAGGCAACTGCAATTCGTCAATCCGGATCATCCGGAAAGTATATCCTTTTTCTCTTCCCAACCCACAGGTCAGCCGTTCAGGCGTGCGTATTCCTGCCGGATCTACTTCCCATACATCATACTTATCATAAACGAAAAAGGCTTCGTCACCTGTTCTCCATCCGCCCCGTCCGTAGGCAGGAGCCATTTGAGGCATATCATGAAGTTCGTTCCAGAGCGGAAACGGAATATTTTCCGTTACATTCCGCACAATCTCCTTTTCCACATCGTATGCGAACCAGTTCTTTTGTTGCGGGTCGAACCATGTCAGATATTTTCCGTCGGGAGAACTTTCCAGCGAAGATACATACGCCCCGTCCAATATCTGCTTGGATGAACCGTCTTTCAAAGATATGATATACAAATCATTAATTGGATCCGCATTCCACTGGGATTCTATTGCATATTTCTCGGCCGACAAGGCGTATCCCCATTGTGCGCTCCATTTGCACGGAATCCGCACGATAGGATATTCTTCCTTAGCCAGCCGAATCATCTTTCCCGGTCCGTCCGGCTCTATATAAGAGAGATAACTTCTCCGCTGATCCTGGGTGATTCTTTTGAGCTGCTGCGGCTGGATATATTTGTCGTTATAATGCCATACGTCCAATGAGGGCATTTCTTCTCCGTGCAGGGAAGTGTCTTTCTGAGGCAACACGGGCGAGATGCCGAAAAACAGCCGCTTATTATCCCCGCTCAGATTCAACGATCGGTTTTTGCTTATGCGCCACCCCTCAGGCAACCCGGCCGTTTCATTGGAAACGACCCGGCGGGCTTTTTCCTCTCCCGTTTTATACAGGTATATTTCCACATTCTCATCGAAATTTTTAAGCGTATCCAGATTCGCATAAAACATCAGGCGGGATTCATCTTCCGATAAAACAGGGTTGGTAAAAGATGTTTTGGAATTTCCTTCAAGAATAAACCGGTCAGAACCTTCCGAAAGAGAATAAACCGAAATACCGTTCTTCCCTTTCTTATTTTTCCCTTCCGCTTTGTGAAGACAATAAAGAGAGGTTCCGTTTTTGTCAAAAAAATACTGGTCTACCCCATGGATAGTATCCGTAATGGATTTGGAGGTCAGATCATATATGAATACGCCATCGGTTTTAAGGGAGTCCTCCATTATACGGGACCGGAAAGCGATGTATCTCCCCTTTTCCTTAGGCAAAGCATACGATTTATAAAAAGGCCACTTGGTTATTTCGCCCGTAGCCAGTTCCATAATTCCCAGCGAATCGGCCGGCACTTTATCCCCTTTGTATTTTTTTATTCGGGCCTCTTTCTGCGCGGTAAAAAACGGCCGGATGACGAAAACGATGAATTTGCCATCGGGAGTAAACTTCGATCTATTTCCCCTGGGAATCGTTTTTACGGAATAATCCATAAGATTTACCACATTCAAGGTTCCGTCGCCCTCTTCTCTGGAAATAAGATAAGATGCGTATTTTCCGTCGCGGGTAACGGCATATCCCCCCGGAGTGCCCCATTGCCCATATACCGAATGGTCTAACGGCTTTTTCTGTGCTTCGCTCTTATACACGCATACGCTCATCATTACGCCCAGCGCAATAACAAAAGCAGATATTTTTTTCATATCCGTTATTTCGTTTAGAATTTTAAATATTGATTTTACCGAAAATGCCCGCTAAAAGCCAAATGCCTGACTCTGGCTATCGGCTTTATGTCAAATCCGGCTCCTTGGATCATGCGGGCCATACCTCCCCGGCCGGACAGAAAATCCGCCCGGAAAGTTCGTAAAGAAAACATTAAATTATCAAAGTACATAACAGAGCCGCCTCGCAGGCTCGTCGTTTATACAGTACCTCATAATAAAAATGTTTATTTAAAATGATATCGTTCCGGGCGATGGACAGGTTTTCCGGAACTACCGATTCATGAAACAAAACCAAGAAAAGAGGAGGAGACGGAACCTTTCCTTCGTTGAGATACTTCATCAGATCCATCGAATATATGTAGTCTCCGCAATGCCGGTATTGCCGGAACCGCAAAGTCCCGTCTTCCAGCGAATCTTCTAATTTTTTCAGACAATGCTCCGCTTCATAAGGACAAAATCCTTCCGCCAGACAAGAGCCGGTATGATATGTCTTGCAACAACAGCAATGATGCACCGTAAATCCGATGGATCCTATAAAATAATGTACTATAATGCACACTAAAACAATATGTTTTAATATTGTTTTCATTACTGTCAAGCTAAATCGGACGCAAAAAAACAATCCATCCGGCAGTACCTCATCAGGACGACATCCTGCCGGATGGCAACAAAATTATACATTTTTTTTGATTTCTACATATAGAAAAAATATTATTTTTATATGTAAACTTCAATCATCCCGACAAGGAATCATCTCTTACAAGCTGCCGTTCAGATACATCTCATAGGCGCTCATATCCAGCAATCCGTGTCCCGACAGATTGAACAGGATCACCTCCTTCCTGCCGCTCTCTTTTGCTTTCAGAGCTTCCCTTACCGTCAAAGCGATAGCGTGAGTGGATTCCGGGGCAGGGATGATGCCCTCCGACTGCGCGAAAATCACGCCTGCCTTAAACGCCTCGATCTGCTCCACCGGATAGGACTCGATCAGTCCGTCCTGTTTCAATTGGCTCACGATCTGGCCGCCTCCATGATAACGCAAGCCGGCAGCATGTATCTGGTCCGGCTGGAAATCATGCCCCAACGTGTACATCGGAATCAGAGGAGTCATACCTGCACTGTCTCCGAAATCATAATCCAGCCGTCCTTTGCTCAATTTAGGGCAGGCTGCCGGTTCTGCCGCCATGAAACGGACCTTCTTTCCGTCTTTAAGATTATGACGCAAAAACGGAAAAGAGATTCCGGAAAAATTGGATCCACCTCCGAAACAAGCGATCACCTTGTCGGGATAATCCCCTGCCATTTCCATCTGCTTTTCCGCTTCCAACCCGATAATGGTTTGATGCAACAATACATGATTCAGCACGCTTCCTAAAGTATATCTGCAATCGGGTGTTTTCACCGCCATTTCCACCGCCTCGGAAATCGCCATGCCCAAACTTCCCTGACATTCCGGATCATTCGCCAGTACGTTCCGGCCGTACTCCGTCACATTGGAAGGGGAAGCATGCACCTGCGCTCCGTATGTTCTCATAACCACCTTGCGATAAGGTTTGGCATTATAACTGTTTTTTACCATGAATACATTCAGATCCAAGCCGAAATGTTTGCAGGCGATGCTCATGGCGGATCCCCACTGGCCCGCACCCGTTTCCGTGGTAATATGCTTGATTCCCTGTATGGCATTGTAGTAAGCCTGCGGAATCGCCGAATTCAGTTTATGCGAGCCTACCGGACTGATGCTTTCATTCTTGAAATATATACGGGCCGGAGTATCCAATGCCTTTTCCAGACCCGAAGCCCTTACCAAAGGGGACGGCCGGTAGATTTTCAGCAGAGTCTGTACTTCCTCAGGAATATCGATGAACCGTTCCCGGGAAAACTCCTGCGCAACTAATTCTTTTGCGAACAAGCCTTCCATTTCCTCAGGCTTAAGCGGCTGACGGGTACCCGGATTAAGCAAAGGCTTGGGGGCATTGGGCATATCCGCTACGATATTATACCATTGTTTAGGGATTTCGCTTTCCGGAAGCGTGTACTTTTTTGTTGTTTTCATACTCGTAAATTTTTAGTTAATAATATACTGTGTTTCATTCAGTTTCGCAGATATCACAGAATCTTCTTACGGATTAAAAAAAGAAGTCCGGCACCTCTGCTTGTGGGTGCCGGACTTCTTCTCTTTCTATATACCTTTTTACTTAAATACTACTGCATGACATTGCCCACAAGATGATTTATCTTGCGACGCCACCAAAATAAAGTATTTAATTTATGATTTCTCATTTTAAAATTTCCGTCCTTATTTCCGGAATGCTTCGCAAATTTGGAAAATAATTTTCAAATTTCAAAAGATTTTTCAAATTTTTCCCGACGGTTTCCGGGCCGAGATCATCCGGGATTTTCCGTTTATATCTGGAAATACGGCGACTTTTTCAAAACCTTTCCCCTCAAGAAGGGAAACCACCCGGGAGGGATAATTTTCATTGATCTCGAAATAAAGGCCACCTCCGGGGACAAGCAGCAGAGCCGCCGCAGAAGCGATCCTTTCGTAAAAGCGGAGCGGGTCGCTATCGGGAACAAACAAGGCTTCCTCCGGCTCGTAACCCAACACATTGACATGCATGGCTTCCTTTTCTTTTTCACACACATACGGAGGGTTGGAAACGATAATATCGGGCCGGCAGGGCAGATGTTGCCGGATAATTTCCGCCGCATTGTCAGCCAGCACGTCGCAATAAAAAAATACAGGCTTCCCGGCTTCATTTTCCTTGCGGGAAGAATCTATTTCCTGTTCCCGGGCGATTTGCAGGGCAACGGCGGAATTATCACAGCCATAAACCCGTGCTCCGGGGAAAATATATGCCAAAGAATGGGCGATACATCCGCTTCCCGTACAGACATCTAAGACAACGCCCCGGAAAACGGGAAAAGGCCGGGGAAAAACATCCGTTTTCTCCATTCGGGAAATCCGGCTTTCGGGAACGCCCAGATCCCGACAGACAAGCCTTACCAACTCCTGTGTCTCCGGACGGGGAATCAATACGCCCGGCCCCACCTTGAATTTATGTCCCGAGAAATATTCGTATCCCAATATATATTGGACCGGCTCCCCTTTTTCCAGCCTTTCCAGCGCCCGTATCAGATGATTTTCTAAAGAGACGGTATCGGATCGCGCCTTTCCGTACCGCGCGGCCGCTTCGGAAATTTCAGCAAAGGGTTCGGTAAGGGGAAGATACCGGGGAATCCCGGCGATTTCTTCTATCAGACGCACGGCCAAAGCGCGGGATTCTTCCCGACTGTATAACCGGGAAAGCGTTCCGGAAGCTTTTTCCATGAATTCCTTTAAATACATCCGAACCCTCCGGAAATTGAATTACCTTATATTTATATTTTCGATAAGAGTGGTGAGAAAATCCTTCATTTCCATTCCGGAGGCCCTAACCTGTCCCGGAACTAAGCTCATAGGGGCCATTCCGGGAACCGTATTGATTTCCAGAAAATATATATCATAGCCTTTTACAATATAATCCATCCTCACAAGACCCCTGCAGCCTAAATAATTATAAATTTTCCGGCTGAGCTTCCGGATATCCGCAGCCAATTCCTCCGAAATGGGGGCCGGACATATTTCCTCGCTTTCCCCCAGATACTTGGCCTGATAATCGAAAAACTCCCGGGCGGTCACGATTTCCGTTACAGGCAGCGCAACGATCTCTCCCTTGTCGCAATAAACGCCGTTGGTCATCTCCCGGCCGGTAATACATTCTTCTATCAGGATACAATCGTATTCGGTAAAGGCCATCCGGATCGCCTGCTCCAAATCTTCTTCCCTGCTGACTTTGGTAACGCCGAAACTGCTTCCTCCATTGGTAGGCTTTACGAACAACGGCAGTCCCAACTGTCTGACAATGTCTCCTGTAGAATAAGGAAGCCCCTGACGCAGAAATATATCCTTGGCCATTTTTACTCCGGCGAAATCCAAGAACCTTTTGCAGGAATGCTTGTCGAAACTGATAGTGGTCACGAAAGCCGAGCAGGTATTGAAAGGAATGCCCATCATTTCAAAATACCCTTGCAGCAAACCGTTCTCTCCGGGATTGCCGTGAATCATAATAAATGCCAGATCGAATCCGGTTTTCACACCGTCGCAGGTAAAGGAAAAATCCGTCTTGTCTATTTCAATCTCCCGGAACTTCTCCTCTTCCTTTTCCCGGCCCGCAGGAAGCCGGACCTTCCAGCTACTGCCTTTCAACATCACTTCATACACTTCATACCGTTCCCGGTCTATATTGGCCGCTACATATCGGCCGCTTTGTACGGAAATCTCGCTCTCGGAAGAATTGCCTCCATAGACAAGCGCTATTTTTTTCTTCATCGGACTGTCGGTTTAACTTGATAATATTTTATTTATTTTGCAACGGGTCGCCGGAGAAATCAATCGAAAAACCGGTCGTCTCCTCCGGTATCTTCCGTATCGGAATCCGCACCCGTACAATTCAATTGCAGGTCGAATCCCTGAGGTACGGCGAATTTATCGTATTGAGTCACGCCCAACGTTCCGTCTTCCAGCACTTTTTTCATGAATATCCCCCAGATGGGAAGCGCCATATTCGATCCCCCACCTAAAGCGAGGCTGGAAAAATGCACCTGGCGGTCTTCCGCCCCGACCCAAACCCCGGCGGTCAGTTTCGGGGTGTATCCGATAAACCATCCGTCGGACTGGTCGTTGGTCGTTCCCGTTTTCCCCGCAATCTGGACATCCCGTATATATTTGCTCCGGATACGGGCCGCCGTTCCTTCGTTTACTACGCCCATCATCAGATTGACCATCAGATAAGCGGTTTTCTCGCTGACGGCTTCCCGTTTGCGCGGAGTAAATGTACCCAGTACGTTCCCGTTTTTATCTTCGATACGGAGCACGAACAACGGTTCCACATATACGCCGCGGCTGGGGAAAGTATTGTAGGCGCTTACCATTTGCTCGACGGGCACATCGGCCGATCCCACGCACAAGGAAGGCACCGGATCCAGCCAGCATTTGATACCCAAGGTATGGGTCATATCCACCATGGCCTGCGGGCCGAACTGCCTCATCAGATAAGCGGATATATTATTGCTGCTTTTGGTCAGCCCCCATTTGAGGGTAACCATTTTCCCGATCCATTCGGGTTTATCCGTACTTTTGGGCGTCCATATATCTTCTCCTATCACGAAGGACTGGGGCACGTTCGCCACCTTATCGCAAGGCGTATATCCTTCCTGCATGGCCAAGGTATATAAAAACGGTTTAATGGTAGAACCCACCTGTCTCTTTCCCTGCTTTACCTGATCGTATTTGAAATACCGGTAATTGGCTCCTCCCACGTAAGCCCTTACATAACCGGTTTGAGGCTCTATGGCCATCATTCCTGCCCGCAGGAACGATTTATAGTACCGGATAGAATCGTTAGGGGTCATGGTAGTATCGATATACTTATTTTCATTCCATGCAAAAACGCGCATGCGGACCGGGACATCGAAACTTTTTTCTATCTCTTCCGCACTCGCCCCCTCTTCCTTCATGTTGCGGTACCGGTCGCTCCAGCGGCGTGCCTGTTTCATAATAGACTCTATAACGGCCTTAGGAGTGTCGTTGGCGAAAGGCTTATTGTTTTTCCACCGGAGCTCCCGGTTAAAAACCGGTTGCAGGTCCTTGCTCAGATGCTCGGCAACGGCTTCTTCGGCATATTGTTGCATTTTCGCATTGACGGGCGTATAGATTTTCAAGCCGTCTTTATCCAGATTGTAACGGGTACCGTCGGGTTTGAGGTTTTTATTCAGCCAGCCGTACAGCGGATCCTCTTCCCATAACAGAGAGTCCGCACTGTAATCCGCCGCATTGGAGTAGGAAGAACGCTTGGGTTCTTTGGCGCTCATCACCCGTTTGAGCATGTCCCTGAAATAAGGGGCCAGTCCGGAATTATGATCCTGGCTTCTATAGGAAAGGACAATAGGCAGCTTTACGATGGAGTCGTACTGGATATCCGACAGATAACCGTATTTATTCATCTGTCCCAATACATGGTTTCTCCGGAGCAGGGCCTTGTCGGGATTCCGCACGGGATTGTAACGGGTGGGCATATTCACCATCCCCACCAACAAGGCGCTTTCCTCTATGTTGAGTTCGGAAGGAGATTTGCCGAAAAACGTATTGGCGGCCGCTTTGATCCCGTAGGCGTTGCTCCCGAAGAACACGGTGTTCATATACATGCTCAGGATCTCTTTCTTGGTATAATTGCGTTCCAGTTTTACCGCCGTAATCCATTCCTTGAATTTATTCCCCGCCAAGACGAAATATTTCGCTCCCGGGATGCCGGATTCCGCCGTATCGCGGGGGAACAAAGATTTGGCAAGCTGTTGGGACAAGGTGCTTCCGCCACCGCCGGAGCGCCGGTTCCCCAACAGAACGGACTTGACCGCCACCCGGGCGAGACTGCGGAAATCGATTCCGCTGTGCTTGTAGAACCGCACGTCTTCCGTAGCCACTATCGCATCCTTAAGGCTTTGGGACAATTCGTCGAATGTAGTATATGATCTGTTCTCTATATGGAATGTATTCAGCACCGTACCGTCCACGGCCAATATCTGGGTAGCCAGATTGCTTTTAGGATCCTCCAGCTCTTCGAAGGATGGAATATCGGCAAAAATCCCCACTGACAAAAGGCATAAAAGAATCAGCGCGAGGGGGCTGAAAGCTATAATCCAGAACCATTTCAGGAATTTCTTTTTGTCTTTGATTTTCATTTCCGTCAAAAATATTATTGCACAAAATTAGGAATAAAATTTGCATTTTACCCTACTTTATATCTTACTTTGCACATCCAAGGCACAAAGAGAATCATGGGAGAGAATTTAGTAATCGTAGAGTCACCGGCCAAAGCAAAGACCATAGAAAAATTTCTGGGAGCGGGATATACCGTCAAATCCAGTTTCGGACATATAAGGGATCTATCCAAAAAAAACTTGGGAATCGATATCCCGGGCGGGTTCCAGCCGGATTATGAAATTTCAGACGACAAGAAGAAAATAGTATCCGAATTGAAATCCTTAGCGAAAAAAGCCGGCACCGTATGGCTCGCATCCGATGAGGACCGGGAAGGGGAAGCCATTGCCTGGCATTTGCAGGAAACGCTTTCGTTAAAAGACGAAAACACAAAACGCATCGTATTTCACGAAATCACCAAAGACGCCATTTTAAACGCCATCCGCAATCCCCGGAAAGTGAACATGAATTTAGTAATGGCCCAACAGGCCAGACGTGTGCTGGACCGCTTGGTAGGATTCGAATTGTCTCCCATTTTGTGGAAAAAGGTGGCGCCCAAATTATCAGCCGGCCGGGTGCAGTCGGTCGCGCTTCGGCTGATCGTGGACCGGGAAAGAGAAATCATGGCATTCAAAGCGGAGCCTTTTTATAAAGTAGACGGTCTTTTCCACCCTCAAGACGCTCCCCGGACCGTTCATGTAAAGGCCACCTTGGACACCCGGTTCGCCACACCCGGCCAGGCGGAAGCGTTTTTAGAAAAATGCAAGGATTCCGTATTCCATATAGAGAATATAGAGAAAAAAGAGATCTCCCGCACACCCGCTCCGCCTTTCACCACTTCGGCCCTACAACAGGAAGCCGCCCGGAAACTCGGGTTCTCGGTAAGCCAGACCATGCGCATCGCCCAGAAACTATATGAAAGCGGTCTGATTACCTATATGCGTACGGACTCCACCAATCTGTCGCAACTCGCCTTGAATAGCATAAAAAAGACCATTACGGAAAATTACGGAGCCGGATATTCCAAGGTAAGACAATATAAAACCAAAAGCAAAGGCGCACAGGAGGCGCATGAAGCCATCCGTCCCTCCTATCCGGCCAACCAAAGCATAGAAGGCACCCCTCAGGAGAAAAAGCTGTATTCCCTGATCTGGAAAAGAACCGTCGCCTCGCAAATGTCGGACGCCCGGCTCGAAAAAACGAATATCACGATCTCCGGAAGCACCCTGACGGAAAAATTCATTTCGCAGGGAGAACAGGTGGTTTTCGACGGTTTTCTGAAATTATACCTGGAAAGCAGGGACGACGAGCAGGATACGGAAGATGAGAACCAGTTGCTTCCGGCACTGCACGTGAACGATGCGATGGAAAACATGGAAATAACCGCCACCCAGCGGTTTACCCAGCGGCCGCCCCGTTACAGCGAAGCCAGCCTTGTAAAAAAATTGGAAGAATTGGGCATCGGCCGTCCTTCTACCTATGCGCCCACCATCTCTACCCTGAGCCAGCGCGGATATATTATAAAAGAGGACCGGGAAGGTACTGAAAGGAACTATACGCAATCGATCTTAAAAGATTCCCGCATCCGCACGCTACAACTGAAAGAAATTGCCGGCGCGGAAAAAAACAAGTTGTTTCCGCAGGACATCGGCATTCTGGTGACGGATTTTCTGGGGAGCAATTTCGAAAACATATTGGATTACGGTTTTACGGCCAAGGTCGAAGCCGATTTCGATAAAGTGGCCGCAGGGAAAATGGTATGGAACGATATGATAGCGTTCTTTTACGGATCTTTCCATAAGCAAGTGGAGGATGTCCTGCGGGAGAATACCCATACCCATGCGGAGCGGGTTTTAGGAACCGATCCGGCAACGGGAAAAATCATGACCGTACGTTTGGGTAAATTCGGGCCGCTGGTTCAGAAAGGGGCCAATGACGATCCCGACAAACAATTCGTCAGCCTGAGAAAAGGCCAGCTCATCGAAACCGTTACGATGGAAGAGGCCCTGAAACTATTCGAGCTGCCCCGGACTGTCGGAGAATACGAAGGAAAACCGATAGTAACGGCCATCGGCCGTTTCGGGCCTTATCTCCGGTATGACGGGAAATTCGTTTCGCTCGGGAAATCGTACGATCCCTATACCGTGGATCTGGAGACCTCCGTCCGACTCATCCGGGAACACGAGAAAAAAGAAGCCGAAAAATTCATAGCCTCTTTCCCGGAACAGGATATCCAGGTTCTTAACGGACGTTTCGGAGCCTATATAAAACATGCCGGAGAGAATTACAAAATTCCTAAAGGCACCGATGCGAAATCCCTCACTCCGGAAAGATGTCTGGAAATCATCCGCTCGGCCGGGCCGTCGGGAAAGAAAAGCAAAAGGAGCAAAAGTAAGGAATGAAAGGATCCATGTACTTCGAGCAGATCCCGTCGGGAAAGATATCCTCGCATATACCCGAATACAAAGCCGTGCTTGTCAATGTAGGGAATCAAAAGCATATCGTAGAAAACCTGTCCCGGTTGTATTCGCCGGGCCATTACAAAATATATATGGTCGGCTCCACCCCGGCGCGATTGCCCAAGGTGCTGGCCCGATGCCGCGAAGCGGGATTGCCCGCCGTCGTAAACTGCGGAAAGGATTTGCCCCGATTGGCCTCGTTCATGCCCGGCGAACCTTATTCGGCCGCTCTGATCTCGCCCGGCAGCGCAACCGGAACCTCCGCTCAGGACCTTGCGGCCGGTCCCGACAGAAACCCCCTCGAATATGTACTTTCGGACCCTTTCGCCCTCCATTTTTCCCATTTGGGATTCCAGAGCTATCTTTACGATCCCGACCTCCTCGAAAAACTCAGGGAAAAATATTTCGAAGACATGCGGCTGGGCCTGATCCGGGAAGACATCTCTTTATGCGAACCGCTCCTGCGGAATGCAAGATTCATTTTTTATGATCTGCATGCCCTCCGTTACAGCGACTATCCCTGCTCCCCCGCCGCGAATCCCAACGGATTGTATGCGGAAGAAGCATGTTCCATAGCCCGTTACGCGGGATTGTCCCAAAAAGCGGAAGCCATATTCATATACGGCGGACCTGAAGGCGAAGAAGCGCTTACAGTCTGTAATAAACTCGTAGCGGAAATAATATGGCACCTATGCGAAGGCATCGCGGCCAACATAACAGAAAATCCTGACAATAAATCATTTGAAGAGTCATATCATCGGAAAATCGTAGGATTGGGACAGGAAGGACAGGAGATAGTATTCATAAACAGCTCTATTACAGATAGATGGTGGATGGAAATTCCCGCAGGGAACGCCTGTGAAATCCGATTGGTTCCTTGCTCCATAAAAGATTATCAAACGGCTTGCAGTGGCGATATACCGCTCAGGTGGTTATTTTTCTATCAAAAATATATGAATTTATAATTTTTTTTCATAAATTCGCGGGCAAATATTGAAAAGTATAAGAAAATGCCGAAATACCAAATCGATGACATTGATCAGAAAATTCTTTCGTTTTTAGTTAAAAACGCACGGATGCCCTTTTTAGAAATAGCACGGGAGTGCGGAGTCTCAGGAGCGGCTATCCACCAGCGGGTAAAAAAGATGGAGAACTTAGGAATTATAACCGGTTCGCGTCTTTTGGTAAAACCGCAAACTTTAGGACTGAATGTCTGCGCATTCGTAGCGGTCAGTCTGTCCGAAGCCAATAAATACCCCGAAGTGATCGATGCCCTAAGGAAAATATCCGAAGTGGTGGAATGTCATTTTGTTACAGGCAAACATACCTTGTTGCTCAAATTATATTGCTTCAATCACGACCACCTGATGGAGATTCTCATCAATACCATCCAGAACATTCCTTCCATTCAGCAGACGGAAACCATGATTTCTCTGGACCAGGCCATAGAAAGACAGATCTGGGTGAATTATGACAACAATAAAAAAGACACTTTCCGAAAAAGGAAAGATTCCTAAAAAAAAGTAAGGATAAACCGAGCCATTTCCATATCCTCGGGAGTGGTGATCTTGATATTGAACCGGCTGCCCTCGCAAGTGGCCACTTTATAGCCGCAACTTTCCACTACGGAAGCGTCATCCGTAAATTCAGGCGAATAGGCCTGCCGGTAAGCTTCTTTCAGTTTACCCGAATCGAATACCTGCGGCGTCTGCACGAACAAATATTTATCGCGATCTACGGGAACCGTCTTTTCGATTCTGCCGCTGTGGCAATCCCTTACGATTTCACGCATGGATTCGACCGCCGGAAGAACGGGAATGATGCCGGCGATTTCTTCATCGGCCTGTTTCTCATCCCCGAATGCCAACAGCTTTTCTATCAATTTTCCGGGAACGAAAGGACGGACCCCATCATGAACGGCCACTATGGCGCCTTCCGGAACATGCGCAAGGGCGTTTCTCACGGAATGGAACCGGGTAATTCCTCCCGATACGATAGTATGCCGGAACCATAAATCATGTTCCAGGCAATATTTTTTCCAGTATTCCTTATACTCCGTAGAAAGGACTAATAAAATCTCCGTTTTTACAGGCAGTGCCCTGAAAAGTTCTATAGTTCTGAGCAAAACCGGTTTTCCCTCCAGATCGAGGAATTGTTTGGCGATCTTGCCTCCCATCCTTTTTCCTGCACCTGCAGCCAATATGATCACATAGCAAGATTTTTCCATAAGACGACCGGGCTCGAAGTATTTTTTTATATAAACCGTACAAAATTATTAAAATTTACCTTATAATTTTGTATTTTTACCACATTATTTTTGGACGTAATTATTCATTAAAACAACTTCATAATTCCGTGAAAGAGATTAAACGAGCCCTTATTTCCGTCTATTATAAAGACGGACTGGAAGAAATAGCGAAAGAACTGATTAAAAACGGTGTAGAAATCCTTTCCACGGGAGGAACCTTCGATTTTCTCGAGCAACGCTCCATTCCCGTAAAGACGGTCGAATCCCTGACCGGCTATCCGTCCATTCTCGGAGGCCGGGTAAAGACCCTGCACCCGAAGGTTTTCGGAGGAATCCTGAGCCGCAGGGACTGCTCCCAGGATATCGAACAGGCCGGACAATACGACATCCCGTACATAGACTTGGTAATAGTGGATCTGTATCCGTTCGAGGAATATGTAGCCGCCGATGCCTCCCATGAGGATATCATAGAGAAAATAGACATAGGGGGCATTTCGCTCATCAGAGCCGCCGCCAAGAATTACAAGGACGTAGTCATTATCCCTTCAAGGGAATTTTACGGGACGTTCCTCTCCCTGATTCGGGAAAACGGCTGCCGCACCTCCATAGAACAGCGCGAATACTTCGCGGCGCAGGCATTCGGAGTAAGTTCCCATTACGATACTTCCATTTTCAATTATTTCAACAGGAAATTCGACATACCGGGTTTCCGGCAGAGCATAGAAGAAGTCAGGACCCTGCGTTACGGAGAAAATCCGCATCAGAAAGGATATTATTTCGGAAAGAAGGAATCTCTGCCCAAACAATTGCATGGGAAAGAGATATCCTATAATAATTTATTGGATATAGAGGCCGCCGTGGAACTTATTTCCGATTTTTCGGATACTACCGTAGCCATTATCAAGCATAATAATGCCTGCGGCTGCGCCTCGGATCCTTCCCTGACACAAGCCTGGGAGAAAGCCTTAGCCGCCGATCCCGTATCCGCTTTCGGGGGCATCATCATCGCCAACCGGGAAATAGACGAGCAGGCAGCCGCCCAGATCACGAAAATTTTCTTCGAAGTGATTATCGCGCCTTCATACACTCCGCAGGCGTTGGAAATCCTGAAAGAGAAGAAGAACCGCATTATTTTAGAAAACCGTACGGCGGCATTGCCTTCAAGGAAATTCCGCTCCCTGCTTAACGGCGTACTCCTGCAGGAAAGGGACAGCTATACCGAAACTCCGGCCGATCTGAAAGTCGTTACGGACAAACAGCCGGCACCCGGAGAAACGGAAGATCTCCTGTTTGCCAACAAGTTGGTCAAACATTCGAAATCCAATGCAATCGTTTTGGTAAAAGACAGGCAACTGCTCTCCAGCGGAATAGGACAGACATCCCGGGTAGATGCATTGAAACAGGCGATTCAGAAAGCCAAATCCTTTAACTTCTCCTTAGAAGGGGCGGTCATGGCTTCGGATGCCTTTTTCCCTTTTGCGGATTGCGTGGAAATCGCCTGTGCGGAGGGAATCCGCACGGTTATCCAGCCGGGAGGATCCATCCGGGACAAAGACAGCATCGATTATTGCAACCAAAACGGAATGGCCATGATCTTTACCGGTATCCGTCATTTCAAACATTAATTTTTATATATAAATATGGCATTCTCCTTTTTAACACAAGAACTGGCTATCGATCTGGGAACCGCCAATACGGTAATCTTCATGAACGACAAAATCGTAGTGGACGAACCTTCCATCGTAGCCATAGACCAAAACACAGGCAAACCCATCGCGTTCGGTCATGCAGCCAGGATGATGCATGAGAGGACCCATCCCAATATCAAGACGATCAGGCCCCTGCGGGACGGAGTGATCGCGGACTTTAACGCTGCGGAGCAGATGATCCGCGGTTTCGTCAAAATGATCAATAACAAAAGATCCCTCTTTACCCCCAACCTGAAAATGGTGGTCTGCATTCCGTCGGGAAGCACCGAGGTGGAAATCAGAGCCGTCCGGGATTCATCCGAACATGCCGGAGGCAGGGATGTATATATTATCTACGAGCCGATGGCTGCAGCGCTGGGAATCGGTCTGGACGTACTTGCTCCGTCGGGACACATGGTAGTGGATATCGGAGGGGGAACCACCGAAATAGCCGTTATCTCCTTGGGCGGAATAGTATGTAAGGAGAGCATCCGCGTGGCAGGAGATGTATTTACCTCGGAAATCCAGCAATATATGCGCCAGCAGCATAATATAAAAGTAGGGGAAATTACCGCCGAACAGATTAAAATCAACGTAGGCGCAGCGTTGTCGGAACTGGATGAGACTCCGGATCCGTACATCGTCCGCGGACCGAACCTGATGACCGCGCATCCGGTGGAGGTAGCCGTTACCAGCCAGGAGATAGCCCACTGTCTGGACAAGTCCCTGGCGAAAATAGAAACAGCCGTACTGGCAGTACTGGAACAGACCCCGCCGGAATTGTATGCGGACATTGTCCAGAAGGGAATCTTTCTTACGGGAGGAGGCGCCCTGCTCCGGGGATTGGACAAAAGATTGTTCGAAAAAATCAATATTCCTTTCCATGTAGCGGAAGATCCGCTCAGGGCCGTAGCCCGTGGAACGAGCATGGCTTTAAAAAGTCCTAATAAATTACCTTTTTTAATGCGTTAGCCTGCAATGAGAATACCTCCGTCTTTTTTCCTTTCCGCCGGGAGGTTTCTCCTTTTTATAGCCATAGAAGCTGCCTGTCTCGTAATGATATCCCGCAACGGAATAGTGCAGCGGTACAGGCTCATAGAAAAAATCCGGGACATTCAGTCTTTTTTTTGGGAAAAGGGAATGGATATTAAAACATATGGCCGCCTGCGTAAGATAAACGGAAATCTGGCCCGGCAGATGGCGGATCTGATGGAGGAAAACGAGAAATACAGGCAAATGATCGCCGGTATGGAGAGAGAAACCTTCGCCGACAGCATCCGGCACGGTTCTCCCGAGGAAACGATATTCGGATATACCTGGGCCAGAGTAATTAAAAATAACCTGAACAGCCTTCATAATTACGTCATCATCGATAAAGGAAGAGCGGACGGCATAGAGGAAGACATGGGGGTAATCACTCCGGACGGGATAGTGGGAATTATCAGGGCCGTAGGAGAACACAACGCATTCATTTTTTCCTTTTTCAATGCCGATCAAAGCGTAAGCGCCAGAACAGGGCGCACTCAGGCGTTAGGGACGTTAGTCTGGGACAAAATATCGACGGACGGAGCCGTATTGAATGAAATTCCCCAACATATAGAAGTAATGCCCGGAGACACCGTATATACCAGCGGATACTCTTCCCTGTTTCCTCCGGATATTCCTTTGGGAAGAACGGAAGATTCCAGAATCGTCAACGGAACCCATCGTGCCGTAAACGTCCGATTGTTCTTAGACCCCGGAAAGATAGAATACGTAATAGTGGTAAAAAACAAACACGGCAGGGAAATAGACAGCCTATCAAACTACGCGATCCCACATGAATGACAAACTGAAATATACGACCTTAGGAGCGGGTATCATTTTGTTCCAGATTCTGCTGAATTCCTATGTGAATCTGGGTCCGGCGATATATATCGCCGTTTTCCCTTTGTTCCTTTTCCTGCTGCCCTACCCTATAGGAACCGGTCCGCTGATGTTTATAGGACTCGGAACAGGATTATGCGCGGATATATTATCCGACGGAGTGCCGGGTCTGAATGCGGCAGCCGCGGTGGCGGTCGCCTATTTCCGCAAACCGGTTCTGGACGCCATCCTTTCCAAGGGGAATCTGGAAAATCTTTACTCCATCAATATCAGAAATATAGGTCTGCCAAGCTTTTCTCTGTTATGTCTGATCCTGTACGGAGTATTCTTCCTGTTTTATATCGCGCTGGACGGATTCGGTTCCGTAACCTTTTTATACAGTCTGATACGCTTTTTCCTGAATCTTGTCATCAATACCTTGCTGGCCTTACTGATAGAAAAAGCCTTTATCGGGAAAATTATAAAGTAATATATAATACCTCAAATCCGCAACTTCCCTCACGAAGTGCTACAGACTGAAGAGAAATGTTCTTTTGATTAGAAATCCAC
>CANRID010000028.1 GCA_947630665.1 uncultured Bacteroidales bacterium
GAGGCTGTGAAGTCCGATTATAAAGCCTTAGGAGCAACTTATGCCGTTAAGGACGCCAATACCGGCGTATGGACCCTTCATGTTCCGGATGCAGACGGGACAATGCAGAGCATCGATCTGCCTACCGCCGCTGCAAAGATTACCGGTCTGACGTTTGTGAATAACAACAGAACGTTTAATGTATATAAAGTTACATGGGAAGGTTTTAAGGTCGGTAGCACGGGTCTTACCGCATGGGCCGGTCCGAAGACTCTGCCAAGTAGTGGTTCCTATATTTATGGTGCAACGACAGATGACGAAAAACCAGTTTTCGTACAAGTCAGCCCTGGAGATGTTGCAAAAGACATCGAGAAATACACTCTGACAAACAGCAAGAATGAAACCCTCGGGCTTGCCCTTACTGCAGAGCCGTACAACGATCTGGTTACACCTACTGGTGAAAAGAAAACGAAAGCCGCTACAAACGGCAACGGTCTGTATGACATTACAATAGCCCCTCAGGTTGTCTCAGGAGCCACCAACATAAGTGCCCTTGACGACTTGTTGACGAAGGCAACCAGTGATGACAAAATCGGTTATGCTTTGGTAGCAGACAACGTATTCCGTTCCGCTTATAATATTGATTTTACATTCACTGATAAGCCTTCGTTAAAATTGGAGACCTTGTCAGTAGAAGAAGATATCAAGGACAACATAAGCATAGGCACGGACGCGATAACTAATAATCTTACAAAGGACCCAATAAAGGTAGGTACGACCTATACAGTAACTTTCGATGATCCATCAGCGGTATATGACTCTTATTTCACATTCAAAGACCGTGACATAAGCACATACGGAATTACCTGGGATAATGAGAGCAAAACATTCTCCATAAGCAAGAATCCTGATGTAGGCTCGCTTGCAGGAGAATTCGTCATGACAGTCTATACCATAGACATTACAGGTCAAGTTCAAAAGACAGAAATTACATTCCATCTGTCTGCTGAAATGGACAACAATGTGCTGGCAGCACAGACCGTGGATGTTTCCAAAACTAACCCTGGTTTCCAGTATAATCTGAGCGATGTAGCCGTAACCGGTACTGACGCATGGAAACAGAACGTGGATTTGACCGACACCAAGATTGAGTATCATCTTTATAAAGACAAAGACTGTAGTGAAGATGAAAAGGTTGCAGATGATGTAATTGGAAAAGGCAAATTGATTGATCCGAAAGTGGCAACCAATGCTGCAACCAACAATGAAACCGATGATTCTGACAAGGCTACCCGTGTAATATTCACTATCAACCCAGCTAAAGTCGGTACTCTCAGTTTGAATACGACCTATTATCTCAAGACAACCTTCAAGACTAAGGGTGGTGAAGTATTGAACACTGTAATTCTGCCGGTTATGTTTACCGCTCCAGCCTTGGGAGATCTGTTCGTTCCTAAGTCAGGATTTGTCGTAGATGGTGTTATCAATGCCTATTTCTATAAGACAAAAGATGACGAGGATGGTGCCGATAAGAAATCAGTAGATTTGACTAAATATTTCGAAAATAGCTTTGTTGCAGATGCGAAGACAGAGTTGAATACCTCAACCAATATCGTTTCCAACAAGAACTCAAGTGATTTGGCTAAATTTACTTCTACGGGATCCATTCAATTCAAAGATGCAAAACTTCTGTTGAATTCTGATATCAAGAAAGATAAACCTAATATTCAATATGAATTGGGTTATGGCGAGGCTTTGATTGTAAAAGTAAGTAAAGGTGCATATGTGAAGGATAATAGTACCTGGACTTATACGAAAGATGCTGAAAAAGTATATACTTTCAAGATCAGACTTATGAGCCCGATTATGGAAGGTTCTATCAAGACTGTAGGTGATGGCATTAATATTAAGTCCAATGACTTGCAGAATGGTGCCAATATTACCGACAAGATGATCAAGGGATATGACTTTGCCAATAATGAGTATAATGTTGTACCTGATCAGGTTAAACTTGATGAAAAAGGAAATAATGTTGTAGCTTGGGCAGATCCGCAAATTGCGAGGGCCGAAATGACAAGAAAAGTGTCCGATACTTATTTCACAAAAGATCCGGAGATAAAACCTGCCACTAAGGACAGCAAGGATGTAATAACCAACGGATACTTCCTATTAACTGCAGGCCAATTGGTTAACACAACTGAAACTACGGTAACTGTTACTGTAACAGATATTTGGGGATACAAGAAACCGAATGAAGTCAAAGTAAAGATTACAGTAGGGGAATAAGGAATAAATTTCTCCGGTGGGAGAAACTTTATGACAGAAACCTTTAGATTATGAAGCATCCCCGGCCCACAACGGACCGGGGATGTTTTTTATTTTTTCCGCTCAGCGCACGACCACATTCCAGTCTTCAGGATGCCGGACCGTATATCCGAGTTCTATGGCCACGCTTTCTTTGGGCTGAAGAGTGATTTCCCAAGTCAGCTTGCCCGTCGTCTGCTCCGCTTTCGCGTTTGCAGGCGTATAGACCAAATCTTCCACCTTTATTTTATCGTCCTGGGATAAAGGATATTGATCTTCCACCTTTATCTTTACCGGAACATTCTTATTATTGCGTATCGTAGTTTCGAAAAGGCGCTGCACCTTGACGGTACTTCCGGTCGCTTTCCGGAAATTCTGTTTGGAAACGCGCTTTACCACTATATCCTTGTCGGGACCCATAGACAAATTCAATATATCATTCAAAGGCGAAACGGCGCTCCTGTCTATAAATTGCGCACCTCTGTAGGAATTTCCCAAATAAAGGGTCGCCTCCCCGTCCAACAAATTGTAAGAGCTGTAATTCGGAATCCCCGCCACTAACAACGCCTCCTGAGACACTCTCGGGGTAACGATGTATTCATACTTTACTTCCAACGGATACTGCGCCACCTGTACCAACGACCCCGCACCCCGGTCGTCCGAAGGAATCGTATAAGGGATCTTTATGGCATAATCGACATTGTTCATGCTTCTGGACGGATCGGAAAGAATCATCATTCCAGCGTCCACCCCTTCTTCCTCTTCAATTACCGGCGAACCGTATCTCTTCTCTTCCTGCAAAACGTCTTTTGTCACCGACGCCAAGGTATTCGAAACCGCCGCACCGGATGCAGACAAGCTCCGCGGAGAGGCCATGTTCAGCACGTTATTCTGCACGCTGTGGACTACAAGCGGTTCATTCCTAAGATAGTAAGGGTATATGACCGGCACCTGCCGCACCGATGCCGGATTTCCGGAAGAAAGGACCAGCGAAACATTCTCCCAATCCGTTCCGGTAAACTGCCTTACCCGGGCCTTATAATTCAGCATGGCCTCTCCGCCCTCTTCCGGCAGCCGGATATCATATACGGGCGTCCATTCCGCACCCGAGACGATATAACTTACCGTCAGTGCAGACGAAACGGGCGAAGGGCTTTCCGCTAAAATCCGGATGCTGTTCCCCGTGCGGGACTGTTGTTTCCGTACCCGGGACAATTCCTCCGACACTTCCTTATAGCGAATTTCCATCTGCCCGATCGCTTTTTCTATGTTATGCCGTTCGGTAGATAAAGCCGTCAGGCGCGAAGACATGAAATCGGCCAGTTCCTTCAATTCGGCAGCTTTCACCCCTCCGTCTCCCCCCGCTTTCCGGTTTCCCTGCAACAGCTCTTTCTCATTATCCAATACCGCAATTCTGATCTTCTGCAAATCGATGCTGTCCCGCAACTGTGCCGCACGCGTCTCCAACTTTTTATTTTCCTCCTTCCCCTTTTCCGGATCACTCGCTACGGAAATAGAAAGAATAGACACTTTCCCGGTGGCGGAACATTGTAAAGTCCCCTCCAACATCCGGACAGGAATATCCGTCAATATCAGCTCTGATTTTCCCGACGGCACCCCTACTTTTCCCGACAGGGTAACCTGAGCCCTGTCTGCAAAAACCGTAACCGACCGGACGGGCAAATGTATGCGTTTTTCAGGAACCTGTCCCAAAATCTGAAAAGAACAGGGAAAAAGGGCTGCTGCCAGCCATAAAAAAACCTTTGCTTTCATATTATCCATTTTTACTTTGAAGTTTATTTTTTACAATCACGCGGCGCCTCGGCTTAATTCAAATTTTCATTTGCCTTCTGCGCTCGGCTTGCAGTTTATTTTAATCTAATCCTCCACAAATTCCGTTCCGCCGTTACCGGCCCCCGGTTTCATGTAATACACACATACGGCTGCTGATATCCACATATAGCTGCGCCGCAACTTTATTACAATCCTGCGCTGTCCCGGCCCGCAACCGGAGAGAAGTTTCGGAAATTTTTTATCATTCAGAGAGTTTATACGATAATAAAATGTTATCTTTGTTGCAAACGGATATTATTTAAATTCCATTTCGCATGTACAGGATGGAGTCGGGATTATGGGGAATCATATTGACGCTATTGTTGATAGGGTTTAATTTTTATGCTTCTTACAAAAAGAAAAAAAGAGAGCAGATTAAACGGAACGGACCGCAGGTTGTTAATAATGAACCCGTCGGGGAGGATACCGGTTATGAGGAAGATCCGTTCGATTTCTTTTTCAACAAGGAGTTCAACCCAGAAGAAGATATATCGGAAGAGAATATAGAGATGCAAGAGGGGGAAACTGTCAAGGAAGAGGATCCCGCCGGGGAAGAAGCGTTTTACGATAACGGCTTGGATAGCGTGGAAAACAGCGGACCTGTTTCCCGTTTTGCTGCAACGGAAGAACAGCGCGGGTATGTCCCTGCAGCGGAGGACGGTCCTGTAGAAGAAACGAGCGGGTCATCGCCGGCAGAGCAGGAGGATGGTCAGAAGGAGAACTTGCGGGCAACCGATCGGGGAGCCGGATTGAAAGAGCGGCTTAAAAGAAATCCCCGGGATATGGTGTTGTTCTCCGAAATATTCAGGCCGAGATATAAGGATTTTTGATTTTGAAATAATATTATATTATCTTTGCATCAAAGGGGTCCTGAATTATTGGGATTCTTTTTAATTTTTTGTGTTATGTCGAAAATACATTATTTAACCGCAGAGGGTTTAGAAAAGATTAAAGCGGAGCTTGCCCACATGATTTCGGTGGAAAGGCCGGCCATCTCCAGGCAGATAGCCGAAGCGAGGGATAAAGGAGACCTGTCTGAAAATGCCGAGTATGATGCGGCAAGAGAAGCCCAGGGATTATTGGAGCTGAAAATTTCACAAATGCAGGATCTGGTGGCCAATGCCCGGGTAATAGACGAGTCCAAAATCAATACGGACCATGTTCAGATGCTCAACAAGGTGAAGATCAAGAATCTGACTACTAATGCGGTCATGGAATACACGTTGGTGGGAGAAAGCGAGGCCAATCTGAAAGAAGGCAAGCTGGCTGCCGCTACTCCTATCGGGAAGGCGCTTATCGGGAAGAAGAAAGGGGAGGTCGTGGAAGTGAAAGTTCCGTCGGGACTCCTGAAATTCGAAATTTTAGACATTTCCATTTAAAATTCTAAAAACCGACTTATGGCATCCGTTTTTACAAAAATCGTCAACGGCGAGATTCCTTCCTACAAGGTGGCGGAAGATGACAATTATTATGCCTTTTTAGATATTAACCCTCTGGCTCAGGGGCATACGTTAGTGATACCCAAACATGAAGTGGATTATATTTTCGATTTGCCCGAATGGGAATATGCCGGTTTATGGAATTTCGCATCCCGAGTAGCCAAAGCATTGGGAGCGGCCGTGCCGTGCAAACGGGTGGGTATAGCGGTGTTAGGAATGGAAGTGCCTCATGCGCATATTCATCTGGTACCTCTGCAGCACGAATCCGATCTGGATTTCCGGAAGGAGAAACTCAAACTTTCGCCGGACGAGTTCCGGGAGATCGCCGGAAAAATAGCCCTGGAGTTCGAAAAGCTTTAACCTTGAATCATCCGATTTTTATATGAGAAAAATTATTATTTCAAGCCTCGCCGTATTGCTCGCCGTTTCCTGCGGTTCCAACGAGAATACGGTGATAAACGGCGATATTGCGGGAGCGGGAGCCGGATCCGGAGAGGTGGTGCTGTCCAAACTGGATATCGATAAAATCAACGTGGTGGATACGATCAGGACCTCTCCTGACGGACGGTTTTCTTATAAAGCAACCCTACAGGAAGGCGCTCCGGAGTTTTATTATCTTTCCTACAATCGGAAGAAGTTAGTGTCCTTATTGCTGAGGGCGGGAGACAAGGTGTCGGTGAAAACGGATACGTCGGGAAAGGATGCGCAAATCGAAGGATCCGACGAATCGGTTCTACTCGGGCAGATAGAAAGTGAAATGGCGCGTTCGGCCGCCTCTTTCGATTCGCTTTCCGCTGAACTGTCCCGGGCGACGACGGCCCAGGACCAGCAAGCCGTGGAGCGTCTTAAATATGAACTGGGCGCGGTATATGTCAGGCAAAAGAGGGCCGCTATCGCCGCGGTCATGAGAAACCCGCATTCATTCTCCAATATAAACGTTTTGTATCAGCGGTTTAACGAAACGCTGCCTGTCTTTGGAGATGTAAAGGATGTCATTTATTTTCAGCGGGCCTACGATTCGCTGCAGCCGGTATATCCGGCTTCTCCTTATATCGGGATTTTGAAAGGGGAAATCGACCGCCGGAGCAACCTCTTGGAACTGAATGCAAAAGTCGCGGAGCTGGAAGAGAAGGCTTTTCCGGATCTCAGCCTTCCGGATACGCAGTCCCGCTCCAGGAAATTGTCCGAGCTGACGGGCCGTCCTTTTATCCTGATTTTCTGGAGTGCCGCTGATTTGGCGCAAAAAGCTTTCAATCAGGAATTAAAGCAGTTGTATGAGACTTTTCATCCTAGGGGGCTGGAAATTTACTCGGTTTCCGTGGATGTGGACAAAACCGCCTGGGCGACCGCCGTACGGGAACAGGAACTTCCGTGGATCAATGTTTGCGACGGATTGGGGGAAAGTTCTCCGGCAGTGGGGACCTACAATATAAAGAAAGTCCCGGCCCTGTTCATTTTCGACAAAGAAGGGGATATCGTGGATAAAGATATTTTCGAATTAAAAAGGCTTAACGAGATTCTGCGGGGCCTATAAAAGTTTTTTCGGTTTGCCCGCGATGAAATCTTTCAGATAAAAGGGTTCGAAGTAAGCGCAGTCTTCGAACTCTTTTTTATTGAACGCTTCCCATGCCCGTATCCGCATGCCGGCTGCACGGGGGAATTGTCCGGCGAAACGGGCGTTGGGATGGAAAACCACAGGTTTGAATTTTTCCGCTCCGTTTCCCGTAAACAATACGGGTCCTTTCTCCAATTCGGAAGCGAAAGAGTTTTCATTCAGAATCACGGCCTCCGTTGGGCTGATCTGTCGTCCCCGGGCATCGAATACGGCTGTATAGACTTCCATGCGCCGGGCATCGATCATCGGGACGATCAAGCTGTCGGGATGCTCCCCCCCGGCAAACCCGTTGTCTATGGCGCATTGGGCGATAACCGCCAATGTCCCGACGGCTATCAGGGGCTTCTCCGCGCCGTAACATAATCCTTTGGCACAGGAGACCCCGACCCGCAATCCCGTGTATGAACCGGGGCCTTCGCTCACCGCTATCGCAGCGCAATCCCGGACTTCCAGACCGTTTTCCCGTAAAATCTCCCGTATATATTTTGCCAGCAGCGCAGCGTGGGCTTTAGGCTGGTTGATATATTTTTCCGCAATCAGCTTTTCTCCGGCCGACAGGGCGACCGAGCATGATTCGGTGGCGGTTTCAAGCGATAATATCAGATTGTTTTCGGACATGCTGTTTTATTTACGTTGGAGGGTTACCGCAGAACCGTCCTTAAGCAGGCGGCTGATGGCATTGAAAGGTCCCGTTACAATTTCGGTGCCGTCTTCCAATCCTTGAACCACTTCTATGTCGTTCATATCCTGAATACCCGTTTTAATAACGGCCGTCTTTACGGTAGAGGTGGCCGGGTCATAGACGAATACCTGTTCCACCAAATCATCCTTCTGCAGGGAGTCTCTCAAATCGGTACGCGTGGTAATGGCCTGAAGCGGAATAGCCAATACATTCTCCCGCTCTTCCGTCCGTATGGTGACCGAAGCCGACATACCGGGCCGGAAAGGAATCCGGGTCTGTTCGAGCAAATCCTGGTACGATTCGGGCAGGATGCTCACTTTCACTTCGAAATTCGTAACCTGGTCCGTCACAGTCGTACCGGTATTTTTTGCAGAATTGGCGATTTGCGTTACCGTTCCTTTGAATTTTCTTCCCGGGTACGCATCTACATCGATATAGGCGGTATCGTTTTGCTTGAGCCTTATAATATCATTTTCATTGACATCTACCAATACTTCCATCTCCTGGAGATTGGCTATGCGGAGCATTTCCGTTCCGGCCATCTGGCTGGTGCCTACTACGCGCTCTCCCTTCTCGACACTTAATTTGGAGACGATCCCGGTCATAGGCGCATAGATAGTGGTTTTTATAAGATTCTCCTTGGCCTCTTTCAGGGAAGCATTCGCGCTCTTAATATTATATTCCGCCGCTTTCAGCTGTTCTACGGCCACTTCGTATTGGGATAAGGCCGTTTCATAGTCCGACTGGGAAATGGCTTTCTGCTCATAGAGCGTCTTGTTTCTCTTGAAATTCAGCTCTATCTGGGCTAATTGCGCTTTCTGCTGCATATATTGGGCCTTAGTGGAATTCAGCGAGGCTTCCGCCCGATCTACTGCCGAAATATATACATCCTGTTTTATCTTTATCAGCAAATCCCCCTGCTTTACGGGATCCCCTTCTTTATAATTAAGCTCTACGATTTCTCCCGATACGTCCGGACTGATTTTGACTTCGGTCACGGGTTGTATTTTTCCGTTGGCGGGTATCATTTCCACGATGGTTTTTCTTTGTACCTGTCCGACATTGACCGGTATCCCTTTTCCGTTTTTGCTTTTGCCGGCGATAATCAAACCAATGATAAGCACTATGGCTCCCAAGATTATGTACAGCGTTTTTCTATTATTCTTTTTTTTCATCTTTTAATGTTATTTGTTACACGGATAAGAGGTGTTAGATAGTATTATAAAGTATTAAGTATTAAGTATTAGATATTAATGGATTCACAGAGTGTTAAAGGGTATTACAGGGTGTTACAGTGTCAGGGGAATGCCCTTGTAAAAATCCAGGATTTTCAACTGGAAAATATATTGGTATTTCGCCTGATAAAATTCGGACTGCGCTTTGAACAGATTAGTCCTCGATACCGTATAATCCGTTCCGTTAAGCATTCCCAGATCGAATTTTTTCTCTACGTAACTGAACGATTCCTGCGAGGAAGCCATGTTTTGCTCCGCCGCCTTGTATTTCTCATAAGCGGACAGGGCATCGTTATAAGCCTGTTGTATGTCTTTGAACAGATTTTGATGTTTTATCTCCAGATCCAACTCGTAATTCTTTACATTCAGCCGCGCGTTCCGGATAGATGTGTTGGTGCGCCAGTTATTGAAAACAGGGATGCGGAGAGAGAATCCTAACGACGGGTTCCGGTTATCGTTGAACTGAGAAAAGAACGCTTTTTCCTGGCTGTTGCTATAATAAGACCCGTATCCGGCCGACAGGGAGACAACCGGATAGGCTTGGCCTTTCTGTATTTTCAGATCCAGCCGGCTTTTTTCCAGTGCCAGTTCGGCGCTTTTTATTTGCGGAAGATCCAAAGCCGAATTATAAATGGAATTCAGATTTTCCGTTTGCAGCTCCATTGAAAAGTTCTCCGTATCGGGAACGTATATGTCAAAAGGGGTATCCGGGGAAAGGTCGAGCAACTGTTTCAGAGTCAACAGATTCGATCTTACATCGTTCTGCGCGGTAACCCACTGCACTTTCTCGGTACCCAGTTGCGACTGGATTTCCAGCAACGTGCTGTAAGCCTGGCTGCCCGCATCCACCAGTTTCCGGGTCCTCTCCACCTGTTCCTCCACGCTTTTGTAGCTTTCGGCAGCCGTTTTTTCCATTTGCTGCGCCAGCAATACCTGCAAGTACGCCTGGGTAATATTGATGGAAATATCGTTTTTTAATTTTTCCACTTCATAGTTATAAATTTCCAGCTGGGTCTTATTGCTTTTTAGGGTATTGAATTTAGACAGCCCCTCCAACAGATTCATAGAGGCGCTCAGATTGGCGCTGGTGCTTTGGGAAAGCTTGTTTTCTATAATCTCCAGATCCTGCAGGTTGACGGACCGCCCCCAACTCATGTTATGGCTGACCGATCCGCTTACGGACGGCACGAAATCCAATTTCGATTGCAGCACATTATTCTCGGCCTGCTGCACCATAAGGCTCTGCTGCTTTATCTGGAGATTGTTTTCGGCAGCATAGCGGATACATTTTTCCAATGTCCAAGTCTCTTGCCCTCTCAAAGATGTAAATGCCGGCAAAGAAAAAGAAAAAACCGTTAAAAAAATAATAGCCCTTTTCATCGTATAACCCACATAATCCGCAAAGTTATAATTTATTTGCATTAAAAAGAGGAGAATCCGCTAAAATCCTCCTCTTATCCTCCGACATGCCAATAAAATTTACGCTTGTTTGGCGGTCTGAATTTTTGAAAAAACCGGCGGGGCACAGATCAATTGAAAAAGCCTTTCAGATACGGGAACAGATTGGCCGCTATTTTACCCAAGGCCTGATAACATTTCGATCCGCCCGTGTACTGACCGGGAAAAATATGCCACGCACCATTGATATAATCGATCAGATAAACTATAATACTTAAAATGACGATGGTTTTTAAAGCGGCGAAAACGACTCCGAGCAGACGGTTGAGCCATCCTAACATGGAAATTTTGACGATGCTTTCGATTCCTTTTCCTAAAAAATGCCCTATGATGATAACGATAATCATTATTACGATGAACGCTATGACATATAAGGTGTGTTCCCCTCCCGGAACCAGGTCCTTGAACCATCCGGTAAAGCAGCGGGAGAATTTAAAGGCGCACCAGACGCCCGCTATCAGGGCGGCAATGCTTACTATCTGGGAAACAAATCCTTTGAATGCTCCCCATATGGCGGAGAGGGTCACTAAAGCAAGAATGATTATGTCTATCAGAGTCATATTGGAAAGAGCCGATTTTCAAAACCAAAAAACAAGTAAAAATAACTCCCGGAACAAAAGTATATCAAAATAATCGAATCGCAAAGGAATCGCCGGACAAATTGATTCCTGACTTTGGCAACGCGTCACCCAAATCACCCGGACGATATGCCTTACAACTACCCAAAGAGTTCATTCATTGTGATAGGTACCGGTGAAATCTCAGAATACATGTTTTCGTGCAGACCATACGTAGTAACTATGCTAACTTGAACGCCACTCTTATGTCCTGTTTCTTTTTGGAAACTCTCCATTCTACGAACGATATTTCTATACTCTTTTTCATTGAGCGTATAGTCGTCTTTTGAATATTTCATTTCGCATATAGTTACAATACCATCGGCACGGTCAATGACTAAATCTATTTGAACAGCAGGCTGACTCGTCTGACTACGCCATGCGTAATACTCATGGCGTATTGTATCAAGTCGCAACCCTCTGATAATTTGTCTGACATGCCATAAACAAACTCGTTCAAATGTTAGCCCATACCAATTATTTTGCTCTGGCGTACCCAGATTATTACGCCAAAAATGTTCGTCTGTTATACGGCGTGTTCCAAATTTATAATGAAACAACGAGAAGAAATCAACCAACTGATATATTCCATCCTTCTTTAGTGAACCATTATTATATCTTCTTACAAAATCGCAGTGTTCCAAATCATCCATCATTTCGGAAAGATGACCGTTGTCGGTAATTTTAAGTTCCTTGGCTATCTCAGCTCTTGTATATCCATCCCTTCGGGTACTCAAAATACGGATTATCTCCATATAAGTGTCGGCCCTTTTGAATAGAGATTTGAATAATCGCTGATATTCATTCTCTAATTCCGGCTCAGCCGAGAAAAACAGGGTGTCAATATTGTCAGGAACATTCTTCTTGGGGTCAAGCAGGCTTAAATAATAAGGGACGCCTCCTAAAACCATATAGATCTGCATCACAGCAATCCTTGGCCATCGGAATTTCTTATCTTTCAGATACGCTTCAGTCTGCCCTAATGTAAATGGCCGGAGATGAAAAGTATGCGTTGTCCTCTTATGTAACCCTGCTTTATTATTGACAATGTTTTTCATCATCCAGGATGTCGCAGAACCACATACGACAAAATAGATATTGTCAATCCAAGAAGCTCTGCTGTTCCAAAACAGATCGAGAGCCTGAATAAAACCGGAACGTGGAGTATCGAAACAAGGCAATTCATCAATGAATACTACTATGCGGTTTTTACGGCCTTTGTTTTTTGACTCCAATAATTCGGCTAACTGATTAAAAGCTTCTATCCAGGTGGCAGCCTTTTTACCTTTATAGCCATATCTGACCAATGCAGAGTAGAATGCTTCCATTTGAACATCACGCGAACCATCTATAACACCGGTTGCATAGAAATCAAACTTATCCTTAAAAAAGCTACGGATAAGGAATGTCTTTCCTACACGACGGCGACCATAAACGGCAATGAACTCACTTTTTTCAGACTGATAATAATCTTTAAGTTTGTCCAATTCGTCTTTTCTTCCTATAATCTTTTCCATATCCCGATTTTTTAGGTTATAACATCCTGTATTTGGCAAGTGCAAGATAAGACTTTTTTCTCTAAAATCAGACTATAAACGGGCAAAAACTTGTGATTTTTGGAAGTTTTTGCCCGTTTATGATTTTGTACATAATTGAATAATAGGTATTTATTGATTTTATATCGAAAAATCAACTTGCAAAATCCAATTAAATAGAACGTGATAAACACAAGATTACTTGAAACAAAATCCACTCTTCAAAATCTCCCAACCATGACATCTGAAGAGACAGTACTCCGCAGCGATTCTAAAATGCCCCTGTTCGCATTGTCGATCACCGAATTTTCCAACATTGTCAGATAAATCTGTGTCGTGCGTTCCGACGTATGCCCCATACCCGCACTGATGACCGATACGGGTACCTGATGGTTCCGGGCCGCTGTCGCCCAGCTATGCCGCGCCGTGTAGAACGACAGCCGTTGCGGTATGCCCGCCATGTCGCACAGCCGTTTCAGCAGACGGTTATAGTAAGACACGGCCACCCGGTACTCCGCATACGTTCTTTCGGAATCCTCATCTTTCAGAACCGGAAAGACATACGGACGCTTCCCGTCGGCATACCGCTCGATGAGGCATCGTATCTCCGGCTCTATGCGGACCATGATCGTCTGTCCCGTCTTGCGGCGGATATAATGGATCATGCCGTCGCGGATATTCTCGCGCCGCAGATAGGCTATATCGACGAATGTCATGCCGCGCGTATAGAACGAGAACAGGAACAGGTCGCGGGTGAGCGACAACGATGCCGAGCGCGACAGATCCAGCCCCACGAGCCGGGCGATGACACTTTCGCCGACCGCCCGCTTGCGGGTGCGGTCGATGCCTGTATAGACGCTTTTGAAGGGAGAAGTCTGCTCCGCCAGCCCCTTGCGCACCGCCTTGTTATAGACGGAGCGCAGGATGCGCATATAGAACGAGACGGTGTTGCGCACCATGCCGCCTTGCAATAAACTGGCGCTGAACCGTTCGATAAGCGGCTCTGTAACCGCCGTTATGGGAATGTCCCCGCCGAGGAACCGGGCGAAACGGCGCATGGTATATTCGTAGTTCTGGGCAGTACCCAAGCGGTTGCACAGACGCAGCAGACCGATTTGTTCCTTCATGAACGTCAGCATCGTTACGGTGCGCAAGGGTTCGCGGAAATGCTGAATGACAGTATCCGCCGTATAAGCCGCTCCCGATGTATCGAGTTCCTCGACAATCCTCCGCAGCAGGGACATATCCCCATAGATGCGGCTTTGGAGGGTCGCATCCGCCTCCGGATGCCTGAGGCATTGCCGCTCCCTGTTCCAATGTTCCGGCAGGATATGGATGCCTGTGGTGATTTGCCGGATGATGCGCTTGTGCGTTACCTGATAATAGACCGTTCCTGCTTTACCCGCGATGCTCGAGGGCCGCAGTTTCACTTTAATTGTTGCCATAATCTTTCTTGTTTGGGTTAGAAAATGTAAGATATTACTCGTACCTGTTGTCTGTCAATTTATTCGCCGCCATGTTCTGTTTTATCGGTTTTTGTACTACCTTTGCAGCACAAAAAATATATACCATGGGGTTCGCTGAATATGAAAATCTGGATTTAGTAGAGATAAATCGCAGTATATTAGAAAAGTGGAAAGCCGAGAGATGCTTTGAAAATACGCTGAAAGCCCGGGAGGGAGCCAAAAAATTCATTTTTTTCGAAGGTCCTCCTTCCGCTAACGGCATGCCGGGTATTCATCATGTGATGGCCAGGGCTATCAAAGATGTATTCTGCCGATATAAAACCCAGACCGGGTATTATGTACACAGAAAGGCGGGATGGGATACGCACGGTTTGCCGATAGAGTTGGGCGTGGAGAAAATGCTGGGGATTACTAAAGAGGATATAGGTAAAACCATCAGCGTAGAGGAATACAATGCGGTCTGCCGGAAAGAGGTGATGAAATATACGAAAGAATGGGTATCTCTTACCGAAAAAATCGGGTACTGGGTGGATATGGACCATCCGTATATCACCTACGAGAACAAGTATATCGAGACGCTGTGGTATCTGCTCAAGGATTTGTATAAAAAAGGTCTCCTTTATAAAGGATATACCATTCAGCCTTATTCTCCGGCTGCGGGTACGGGTCTGAGTTCCCATGAACTGAACCAGCCGGGATGCTATCGGGACGTAAAAGATACTACTGCGGTGGTGCAGTTTAAAGTAATAAAAGACCAACGTTCCGCATTTCTGTTCAAAAATGAAGGGAATGAGGAGGATACTCCCGACGGGCAGCTGTTTTTCCTTGCCTGGACCACTACCCCGTGGACGCTGCCTTCCAATGTAGCGCTTGCGGTAGGTCCTGAAATAGAATACCTTAAAATAAGGTCATACAACCCCTATTCGGGCGCCCCGGGTACGTATGTAGTAGCCAAAGAGTTGCTTTATAGCTTGTTTAACAAGAAGGCGGAAAATATTTCACCGGAAAATTACAAACCGGGCGACAAGTTGATTCCTTTCAAGGTATTGGGGAGCATGCGGGGAAAAGATCTGGATGGAATCGGGTACGAACAGTTGATTCCGTGGATAAAACCCGAGGCGAATACCATGAGGGTGATCAAGGGAGACTTCGTCACCACCACCGACGGTACGGGTATCGTACATATCGCTCCCACTTTCGGGGCAGATGACGACAAGGTAGCCAAAGCGAATAATATAGCGCCGTTTTTAGTAACGGATAAGGAGGGGGTGAATCAGGCGATGGTGGACCGGACCGGAAAACTGTACCGGATAGAGGACTTGTCGGAGGATTTCGTAAAGGAACGTGTGGATACGGAAGAATACGGAAAATTTGCGGGAAGGTTCGTCAAGAACGCTTACGATCCCACATTGGCTCCGGATGCGGATACGTTGGACGTGGATCTCGCGGTGATGCTCAAACAGCAGGGGAAAGCATTCAAGATAGAAAAGCATGTACACTCTTATCCGCATTGCTGGAGGACGGACAAGCCCGTGTTATATTATCCGTTGGATTCATGGTTTATCCGTACGACTGCCGTTCAGGACAAATTGATAGAACTGAATAATACCATTCACTGGAAACCGGAATCTACCGGAAGCGGCCGCTTCGGAAAATGGTTGGAAAACCTGCAGGACTGGAATCTTTCCAGAAGCCGTTACTGGGGAACGCCGCTGCCTATCTGGAGAAGCGAGGACAAGACGGAGGAAAAATGTATAGGAACGCTGAAAGAATTGTACGCCGAGTTGGAGAAATCCGTCGCGGCAGGCTTTATGTCCTCGAATCCGTTAAAAGACAAAGGGTTCGATCCGGAGGACATGAGTGATGAGAATTATCGCAAAATCGATATACATCGTCCGTATGTCGATAGCTATATCTTGGTTTCCGATTCCGGCAAGCCGATGAGACGGGAGACGGATCTGATAGATGTATGGTTCGATTCGGGAGCGATGCCTTTCGCCCAGGAAGGGCTGGAAAAATTGGGTCGTCCGGAATTCGGACAAAGCGCCGATTTCATTGCGGAAGGGGTAGATCAGACCCGCGGATGGTTCTTTACCCTGCATGCCATTGCGACTATGGTGAAAGGCTCGGTAGCCTTCAAAAACGTCCTTTCCAATGGCTTAGTGCTGGATAAAGACGGAAATAAAATGAGCAAGCGACTGGGGAACGCCGTAGATCCGTTCAAGGCGCTCGAAGAATACGGGGCGGATTCGTTGCGATGGTATATGCTCACCAATGCACAACCGTGGGATAATTTGAAATTCGATTTCGCCGGGGTGGATGAAGTAAGAAGAAAATTCTTCGGCACATTGTACAATACCTACTCTTTCTTCGCCCTGTATGCGAATGTAGATGGTTTCGACGGCAGCCGGCCGCAGGTGCCGGCGGAGAAACGTCCGGAAATCGACCGCTGGATCATCTCCCTGCTTAACAGCCTGATAGGAGATGTAAAAGAATGTTATGAGAATTACGATGTTACGGCGGCCGGCAGAAAGATCCAGAACTTCGTATGCGATCATCTGAGCAACTGGTATGTCAGGCTGAATAGGAAACGCTTCTGGGGTGGCTGTATGGATCAGGACAAACTGTCCGCCTATCAGACGCTTTACTCCTGCTTGGAAACGGTGGCGGTGTTGGGAGCTCCGATCGCTCCGTTTTTCATGGAGAGATTATTCCTCGACCTGAATGCCGTTACCCGCAGACATCCGGAAAATTCCGTACATCAGGTCTTGATGCCGCAGGCGGAAGAAAGACTTATAGACAAAGACCTGGAAGAGCGGATGGAGCTGGCCCAGTTGAGTTCTTCCATGATTCTGGCATTAAGGCGTAAAGTGAATATCAAGGTCCGCCAGCCGTTGGCGAAAATAGTCATTCCCGTATTGGACTCTAAGATACAGGAGCAATTCGAGAAAGTGCAGAAATTGGTGTTGGGAGAAGTGAACGTAAAGGAAGCGGTATTTATCCGAAACACCGAGGGGCTGATTACCAAAAAGATAAAGCCCAATTTCAAATCCCTTGGAAAGAAATACGGCAAGCAGATGAAAGAGATTGCGGAAGCCTTTACAGGTCTTGACCAGCATACGATCAATGAAATAGAAGTTTCTGAAAGTTACAGGCTGCCCCTTCCTTCCGGAGAAGTCGTTTTGGAAAAAGGCGATTACGATATCATTTCGGAAGATATGCCCGGATGGTTGGTGGCTACCGACGGAAAGCTGACGGTAGCCTTGGATATTAACGTGAACGATTCTCTCAGAAGAGAGGGCGTGGCCCGGGAGCTGGTAAACCGGATCCAGAATCTGAGAAAAGAGAGCGGTTTCGAGGTGACGGATAAAATACGGACCCGGATTCAGAACCGCGAGGATGTCGCCGGCGCGCTGAAAGAGTTCGGGGAATATGTATGCAGCCAGACCCTGAGCGAGGAAATCGGATTGGCGGATGAACTAAATGGGGCTACGGCTGTTGAATGGGGCAATGACGAGACTCTATATATAAAAATTGAAAAAATATAGTGAAGGCCGGCATTAATTACTAACTTTACGAACTAAACATAAAAGTTATGGCAACCAAGGGCAAAGCAAAAGAGGAAGTAATTGAAACTCCTGAAAAAGTAAGATACAGTGATGAGGAGTTACAAATGTTTAAAGAAGTGATCTTACAAAAGCTGGAGAAGGCAAAAGACGATTACGAGCAATTGAAAGCGGCGATCACTCACAGTACCAGCAACGATGTGGAGGATACCTCTCCGACATTCAAAGTGTTGGAAGAAGGTGCTTCTGCCTTGTCCAAGGAAGAGTCGGGACAGTTGGCCCAAAGGCAATATAAATTCATACAGTCTTTGGAAGCGGCTCTGATCCGCATCGAAAATAAGACCTACGGCATTTGCCGTGAAACGGGAAAACTTATTCCCAAAGAAAGATTATTGCTGGTTCCGCATGCGACATTGAGTGTGGAAGCCAAAAACAAGAGATAACTCCCCATGAAGCTATCTAAAGGACAGCGGGTGACCCTGCTGGTGGTCTTGTTGCTTGTAATAGACCAGATAATCAAATTCGCCGTCAAATTGAACATGTCGCTGGGAGAAGATATCCCCGTTTTGGGCGACTGGTTCCATATTTATTTTATCGAAAATAACGGAATGGCTTTCGGCATGCAGTTGGGCGGAGAGTGGGGCAAGCTTGCGTTAAGCCTTTTCAGATTGATCCTGATAGGTTTTATCATTTATTATATAGTAAAGTTATTGAAGAAAGAGGATACTCCTGCCGGCGTGCTGACGGGAGTGTCTCTGATTTTGGTCGGAGCCATCGGGAATATTCTGGACAGCCTTTTTTACGGCATTCTATTCAGCGCCTCATCCTATAATACCGTAGCCGAGCTATTTCCCCAGGGGGGCGGATATGCGCCGATGCTATACGGGAAAGTAGTGGATATGCTTTATTTTCCCGTAATCAAGACCGTTTTCCCTTCATGGGTCCCTATATGGGGCGGCGAGGAATTTGTTTTCTTCAGACCTATCTTTAATTTTGCGGACAGCTGTATAACCGTAGGAGTAATTTATCTGATATTATTCCACCGGAAATTCTTTATTAAAAAAGACTGATCTGCACCCTGTTAAGGATTTATTTTTTCAATTTGTCGATCAGTTTCTGTCGGGAAAAATGGATTCTGCTTTTGACCGTCCCTAAATGCAATCCCAATTCATCGGCAATCTCCTGATATTTATATCCGCTGTCATGCATTTGGAACGGTATTCTGAATTCAGGCTCCAGAGAATTGATTAAAAGAGACAACTCCCTGTAATTGAAATCGCTTTCCGGACTGGTGTCCGTCGGTTTATTGTTCAGAACAAATTCCTGAATATCTTTATTGAAAATCGCCTGCTTCTTTACTCTTCTCCGATAGTCGTTTATAAAAGTATTTTTCATTATGGTATAGAGCCATGCTTTTATATTGGTTTCGTTATCGAATTTATCTTGATTGTTAAGCGCTTTATAATATGTTTCTTGAACCAAGTCTTTCGCTTCGTCGGAATCTAGAGTGAGGCTGTAGGCATATCGGGTCAAGGACGGTTCCAGGCTTACAAGCTCACTGTTAAAGTTCCTTGTTTGCATATCCATTTTATATTTATTCTAAACTTTTTCACATATACTATAAACCAATAAGGGCCTAAATTGTTTAAACGATTTTTGGAAATCGATAGAGGACGGCGGAGACAACTTTTTCCTGCAGGATCTTGCAGGATAAAAAAATATAGCTAAATTTGCACGCTCCGAAGGGGAAGGAGAGATGGCAGAGTGGTCGATTGCGGCGGTCTTGAAAACCGTTGATCTGAGAGGATCCGGGGGTTCGAATCCCTCTCTCTCCGCCACACGAAATGAAAGCAGCGCTTGCGTTGCTTTTTTATTTTATCCCGATGTCTCTGTTTTCAAGTATTTTGTCCATGCCGGCAAGGTTTTCTTAATGGATTAATAACGTGCAATGATAAAATATTGAAAGCATCCAAGAAAAAATTTTTTCCAATCATCTGAAAAGAGACTCCCGACAGGCCAGCCGTTTCATTCCAAATTCACTCCGTCATATTGGCATGCTTCCGAAGCCGGATACAGATTTGAAGAACGATGCACCAATCGGGCATTATCTTTGTTTATTAGATAAGTTTGTATTCAAATCAGTTTAAAAAATCTTAAAAAAGATAAAAAATTATGAAAAAATTTTTATTAGTGATTTTAACCTTGTTTCTATATACGGGAGTTTCGCAGGCCCAGAACAGCAACCGGGATGATTCCGCACAGATACCTAAGGAATCACGCAAATCGCAGAGAGAAGCCAGAAAAGCGGCAGAAAACGCTTATAACGATATGCTATACCAACAGGCATTGCAGGCGGTGAAAGACAATGATTTCGTACTGGAAGCCAAAAGAGTGGAATTCCGCAGGGGGTACTACAAGGAAGTGACGCCCATGACCAATTTCATTTCCGTGAAAGGCAACTCCGCGACCATCCAGCTTGCATTGAGCAATGTCTTTTCCGGAGTGAACGGTCTGGGAGGCATCACGGTAGATGGCAAGATTTCCAATGTCAAAATGGAAACCGATAAAAAAGGCGATCTGCATTGCAGCATGACGGTGCAGGGCGCGGCAGTATCGGCCAGCATCAGTTTTACGTTGGTAAAGGGGTCCAACAAATGCTCCGTAACGGTCAATCCCGTTTTCAACGGCAACCGTATAACATTCATAGGAGATCTGTATCCGACTCCGGAATCGAATATCTATAAGGGCCGCGCGTTATAAAACACCGCTTCGATATCATATCACACCCGGCAGGGATAGAATCGTACGCCCCTTGTCCGAATGCCGTAGCAGAACGGTTAAACGGATTTGCCTGTATTCCCCGATGGATGAACTCCGGCAATGAACTTATATTGCAAATGTTCATAAAAAAATCTTATATTTGTATCCGTTATGAAGCAATACAGGAAGATTTTCATAATCCGGCTGATTTCCGCCGTATGCACGGTGGCCGTATTGCTTGCATCCCTGCCCCATCATCATCACAACGGAAGCCCAGCGGTATGTTTCAACATAACTCATTGCTGGAACGGGAATACCCACGACTGCGGGGCGGATGATCCCGACGGACATTCCTGTACGGACCATCCGCACGACTGTGGAGACAATTCTTCCGAACCGGCCGGATGCCATTTGAAAATAGATGTGGCGGAGCTTCTGAAGCAGGATGCCAAGATTTTTCAGGTTCTGACCGCTGCTCTGCCGGATATTTCCGATTACCGGACCGTAAAGGACGATATCCTTTCCGGAATACGTTATTATAATATCGCGCCTCCGGTCCGGATATTGCTCACGGACTACATTTCCAGCTCCTTGTTGCCTCGGGCTCCTTCTTTCTTGTCATAACGGCCGTTTCCGGGCCTTGTTTTTCCGTATCCCGACAGGATATGGATTCTTATTGCATTAAACCGATTCAAAATATATAATATCATATTTATCATGAAAAAGATATTTTATTATGCGGCGGTATTGTTCGCGGCACTTGCCATAAGCAGCTGCGGCAGCCGTCCACAGCAAACAGACGGGGAAGTCCATTCGCATGAAGGACATATCCACGATCATGAGGCGGAAGGACATGATCATGCAGCGGAAGCGCACAACCATGAAGGGGAAGCCCATTCGCATGAAGGAGATGTCCATGATCATGAGGCGGAAGGCCACGATCATGCAGCGGAAGCGCACAGTCATGAAGGAGAAGCCCATTCGCATGAAGGACATGTCCACGATCATGAGGCGGAAGGACATGATCATGCAGCGGAAGCGCACAACCATGAAGGAGAAGGGCATAATCATGAAGGGGAAGACGCTCATCACAGCGATGAAATCATTTTCCCGCAATCTCAGGCGGCCCGCACCGATTTTCTGGTAGCGGAACTCGTCCCGACCACTTTCAACCGGGTTATCAAATGCAGCGGCGAGATTCTGGCCGCCCAGGGCGATGAAGCGGTTATCGTGGCGCCCATCAGCGGAATAGTTTCGTTTGCCGATGCAAAACTGGCCCCCGGTGCCTCCTTAGGCAAGGGGCAGAAAGCTTTTTATATTTCCTCCGGGAGTCTGGCCACCGGAAACGAATTCGCCAAGATTCAGGCTACGTATAACCAGACCAAAGCCGAATACGACCGACTGGCTTCATTGGTAGAGGATCGTATCGTATCGCAAAGCGATTTCAGGGCGGCAGAATCGGCTTATCTGAAAGCAAAAGCCGAGTACGATGCCGTGGCCTCCGCCCAGTCGGGAAAAGGAACCTCCGTAATTTCTTCCATAGGGGGATATGTAACGGTTCTGAATGTAAAGGAGGGGGATTATGTAACGATGGGACAACCTTTGGTTACCGTTTCCCAGAACCGGCGCATGCAATTGCGGGCGGATCTGTCCCATAAATATTATCCGCAGTCAGGCAGCCTCCTGTCGGCGAATTTCGTCACTCCGGCGGGGGACACCTATTCGCTGGCTTCCCTGCACGGGAAATTGCTTTCCGTAGGGAGGAATGCGGGAGACGGCTCCACGCTTATTCCGGTAACCTTCGAGTTCGACAATCCGGGTAATCTGATCCAGAATTCTTTTGTGGAGGTATATCTGATCGGCGCCCCCGTGGAGAATGCGCTGGTGCTTCCTCTTACCGCCATTACCGAGGCGCAGGGACTTTATTACGCTTACGTCCAATTGGATGAGGAAGGCTATCAGCGCAGGGAAGTGAAGTTAGGCGGCAGCGATGGAAAACAGGTGCAGATTCTCAGCGGACTCACACCGGGCGAGAGAGTGGTAATGCGGGGGGCAGTAAATGTCAAAATGGCAGCGGCTTCGGGCGCGATTCCTCATTCCCACACTCATAATCATTAATAAAAACCAATCCGATCATGCTTAATAAAATTATAAGTTATTCGTTGCATAACCGCCTGTTAGTGGTTATCGTATCGGTTTTGCTGATGGCGGTGGGGCTATACACTTCCTTGGATATGGAAGTGGATGTTTTTCCGGATCTGAATGCGCCGACGGTGGTGGTAATGACCGAGGCGCAGGGTATGGCGGCGGAAGAGGTGGAACGGACGGTTACCTTCGTCATAGAAACGGCCGTGAACGGAGCAACCAACGTGCGCCGCGTGCGTTCTTCTTCTACCAACGGGTTTTCAGTGGTATGGGTGGAATTCGATTGGGATACGGATATCTATGTGGCGCGGCAGATCGTGACAGAGAAGCTGGCCGCTATCGGAGAATCGCTTCCGGTCCATGTGGGGAATCCCACGTTAGGACCGCAATCTTCCATCTTAGGAGAAATGATGATCATAGGACTGACGGCCGACAGCACTTCCCTGCAGGATCTGCGTACGATTGCGGACTGGACCATCCGTCCCCGGCTGCTGTCTACGGGCGGAGTGGCGCAGGTAGCCGTAATAGGCGGAGATATTAAAGAATATCAAATACTTATGTCTCCGGAGAAAATGAGAAAATTCGACGTGTCGGTAGATGAAATTCTGGCCGCCACGGAGAATATGAACCTCAATTCATCGGGAGGAGTATTGTATGAATACGGGAACGAATATATAGTGAGGGGGATAATAGCCTCCAAAGATGCGGACAAGATCGCCCGCAACTTTATCAAGTTCACCGACAAGAAACAGCCCGTAACCTTGGAAGACGTGGCCCGGGTGCAAATCGGCGCGAAGCTGCCCCGGTTGGGAGTGGCATCCGAAAAGACGAAGCCGGCGGTATTGATTACCGTAACTAAACAGATGAATACCAGTACTATCGACTTGACGAATAGTCTGGACCATCAGTTAGCGGATCTGAGCCGGAGCCTTCCTCCTGATATTCATATCTCGACGGATATTTTCCGCCAGTCCCGTTTTATAGATTCTTCTATCGAGAATATCCGGAGTTCCCTGTTCGAAGGCGCGATTTTCGTGGTGATCGTGCTGTTCTTCTTCCTGATGAACGGACGGGTAACGATTATCTCCTTAGTGGCGTTGCCGCTTTCGCTCTTGGTTACCATTCTCGTGTTGAAAATGTTGGGTATGACCATCAATACCATGAGTTTGGGCGGTATGGCGATAGCTATCGGCTCGTTAGTGGACGATGCCATTATAGATGTGGAGAATGTTTACCGGCGGTTGCGGGAGAATCATCTGAAACCGGAACAGGAGCAGGAGAAACCGCTGAAGATGATTTACGATGCTTCTACGGAAATCCGTTCTTCGATTGTGCATGCCACCGTCATTACGATGGTGTCTTTCGTGCCGCTGTTTTTCCTTAGCGGGATGGAGGGCCGTATGCTCAAGCCTTTGGGAATATCTTTCATAGTCTCCCTGTTCGCCTCCATGATTGTGGCGATGACCGTGACGCCGGTGTTGTGCAGCTATTTGCTCACTACCAAAAAAGCGCTGCGCAAGAGCGAAAAGGAACCGGCGGTTTCCCGGTATCTGAAGAAAATATACCGGCAGGCGCTGGAATGGGTATTGAGTCATAAGCGTGCGGTATTAGGAGGCACTGTCGCGCTGTTTGTCGGGGCGGTGATCGTATTCGCCACGTTGGGTTCGAGCTTCCTTCCTCCGTTCAATGAGGGGTCCCTCACTATCAATATCGGGACTTTGCCGGGCATTTCCTTGGAAGAGTCGGACAAGATAGGCCGCAGCGTGGAACAGATCCTGCTGGAGATTCCGGAAATCAAGACCGTTGCCCGGAAAACGGGACGCGCCGAGTTGGACGAACATTCGTTAGGGGTGAACGCATCCGAGTTGGAGGCTCCGTTCGAATTGAAGGGCCGTTCCCGGGAGAAATTTTTAGCGGATGTAAGGGCCCGGCTGGGTGCTTTGAAAGGGCTGGATCTGGAAATCGGACAGCCGATTTCCCATAGGATCGACGCCATGCTGTCGGGAACCCAGGCGAATATCGCCATCAAACTGTTCGGAGAAGACCTGAACAAGATGTATTCGCTGGGGAAAGAGATTAAAAGCGCGATCGGAGGCATTCCGGGGATAGCGGACGTAACGGTGGAACAACAGGTGGAACGGGCGGAGCTGCAGATCGTGCCGCGCCGGGAGATGTTGGTACGGTACGGGATTCCGCTTTCCGAATTTTCGGAGTTTATACAGGTGGCGTTGCAGGGACAGGCGGTTTCGCAGATTTATGACGGGAGCGCGACATTCGATTTGACGGTGAAGGTGGACGACGTAAACCGGAACGATATGGAAAGTATCGGGAATTTGTTGCTCGACGGGGCGGACGGCAAAAAGGTGCCGCTGAGTTACGTGGCCGATATCCGCTCCACCTCCGGCCCCAATACCATCAACCGCGAGAATGTGAAAAGGAAAGTGGTGATTTCCGCTAATGTGGTGGGAGGAGATCTCGGAGGCGCCGTCAGACAGATTCAGAAAATTGTCGGGAATAATATTACATTGCCGGAGGGTTATTATGTTGAATACGGCGGACAGTTCGAGAGCCAGCAGACGGCTTCCCGCATCCTGACATTCGCGTCCATCATGGCCCTGTTGGTCATTTTCCTGCTGTTGTTTCAGGAATTCAAGACCTTCGGCCTGTCGGGACTTATTATGATCAATCTGCCTTTGGCCTTGATAGGAGGCGTGGCGAGCATTTGGTTTACTTCCGGGGTAGTGAGTATTCCCGCCATTATCGGATTCATTTCGTTGCTGGGTATTGCGGTAAGGAACGGCATTTTGCTGGTTTCCCATTACGAGCATTTGCAAGGGGAAGGTTTTTCTTTGCGGGAGAGTATTATCCGGGGGTCTTTGGACAGGCTGAATCCTATTCTGATGACTTCCCTTACTTCCGCGCTGGCCCTTATTCCGCTGGCGTTGGGCGGAGATGTTTCGGGAAATGAGATACAAAGTCCTATGGCCAAGGTGATTTTAGGAGGGTTGCTTTCTTCTACTTTGCTGAACGGGTTTATCGTTCCGGCCGTTTATTTATTGTATAACCGTAAAAAAGAGATTCGACATGCGTAAAGTATTCTTTATAATAATGTTGCTGGGGGCATTCCCGGGGATGCGGGAGGTTTGCGCCCAGGGAATCGGATCGGTTTTGGAGAGCGTGGAGGCCAATAATCTTTCGCTTCGGGCGCATGCCGATCTGACCAAGGCTCAGAGTATAGGCGCCCGGGTGGGAAATTCGCTGGGAAATCCGGACGTGGAGTATAATCGCAACTGGGGTTCGCCGGCCCGGTTAGGCGTGGAGAACGAGCTGACCGTAGTACAGGAGTTCGATTTTCCGGCGGCTTATTTTATCCGCGGCAAATTGGCCAAGCTGAAGGACCGGCAGTTTTTGTATGAACACAGCACGATCCGGCAGCAGATCTTATTAGAAGCCAAAACTTTGTGTATCGAGATCGTCGCCGGGCGCCGGCTGCGGGCCATAGCGCGTCAGCGGTTAGCGAATGCTTCCCGTTTATGTGAGGTATATGCCAGGAAGCTGGAAACCGGAGAGGGTACCATTCTGGAAAAGAACAAAGTGGAAATGGAGAAGGTGGCGGCCGCAAACGAGCTGAATATGGTGAACATCGAGTTGGAGGTGGCCTTGAACAGGCTGAAAACTCTTAACGGAGGGCAGGATGTGGTGTTTCCCGACAGTGTTTATACGGAGACGGCCCGTCTGGCTCCTTTGGAGGAAATGATCGCACGGTATGAACAATATGACCCGACGTTGCTGGCTTCGGGAGCCCGTCGGGAGTCGGCAGGGCAGGCGGTAAAGGCTTCGCGGGCGGAGATTCTTCCGAAACTGGAGGTGGGTTATAAGCATGAGTTTTCTCCCGGAGAGAAGTTCCACGGGATGATCGTGGGCATGAATGTACCGGTTTTCGCCGGACGGAGGGAGTTAAAGCAGGCCAAGGCCGAGGAGGTGTATGCCCGTACCCAATATGAAAGCGATCTGAATGATGTTCGTACGGCCCTGACCGCCATGTACGCCCGCGCCGAGGTGTTGGCCGGCTCACTGGCCGAATATAGCCGGATGGCCGGGGATACGCATCAATATCAGGCTTATTTGGATAAAGCTCTGAATGCGGGACAAATTTCCGTAGTGGATTATTTTACCGAAATCGCTACTATTTACGAAGTGCAGGAATCCGAGATACATTTCGACCGGGATTACCGGCTGGCCGAAGCGCAGATCAATGCCATAGATCTGTAATCTGTCGGGAGACATGCGATTTATGCTTTGCCGATGTAGGTTTTGCGGCGGATCGCTCCGTGAGATTTGTAAAATTGGAAAATTTCCCGTACTTTTGGGGCCGGTTTACGGTTTATGAGAAGATTCATGACCTTAAGTAAACAGGAGACCGGGAGAGATGCAGGAGTGGTTGAACTGGCACGCCTGGAAAGCGTGTATACCTCTAAAGGGTATCAGGGGTTCGAATCCCCTTCTCTCCGCAGATAAAAGTGTAAATCAAGCATCTGCCGGATTTGCACTTTTTTCATTATTCGTAAGTTCCTTCAAAATGATATACGAGCTGTTGAAATGGTTCATATTTTTCACCTCCGAACCATAGCTCTTTCGGAGACAGATTGAATATTATGCTATGATAAGAGTATTCGGCATCGCCACCAAAATTTTGATTGAAAACGATTTTTACTGTTGCAGGAGCACCAAGTCCACCCCAACAAATCACATCCTTAGGAAGCAACACGAAATGATACATTTGTTCATCCATTTGATAAAATTCATAAGCAGCTTTTACCTGAACCATGCCGATGTCACGAAGTCTGGAAGCAATTCTTTCATCTGTAATAGACAGTGCCATTAGAGACAAGTCCATGTTGACTGTCAAGGAATCCTGTGAAACCACCTTGCACGCATTACCTTTTGATATTGTGTTCCCATGATAATAGGAAACCCCCATTTCGCCATGATACGTGCCTTTCATTTCAAAAAGTGCTTTTTGAATTTCAGATGATGAAAACCTTGCCTCATCCTTATTGCAACTTGAAATGAACGTCAAAGCAATGAACAGAATAATTGAGATTATTGGCCTCATACCTTTTCCTTTTTTCTAATATATCTTGGAAAGAGTTTGTCTCAATCCTGTTACAAAGATAGTGATAATATTTGAAAGTTGATAAAAAGGTTGATGCTATATAAATTATTAAAAATCATTAATACATATATATAAGCAATTTATGTGAACGCGTTGCAATTATAACGCAAACCCGAAAATAAGGATCCATATACAACAACGGCTTTTACTTACAAAAGTACGTTTTTATTCATAAAATGGGAATAAACGCATAAAAATCAAACGGAAGCGACTTTTTTAACAGATACTTCTGTTTTATCTCTATTTTTGTATATAACATTGGATTATGAATCTGAATAAATCAATCAATTGCATTAGTAAACAGAAAATATTAAATAACAATATAAAAGAGTAACATGAAAAGAATAACAACATTCATTATCATACTTTTATGTACGACAATAGGGTTTGCCCAAACAAAACAGAGCGACCAAGAAATCCAAAAAGATTCAGTTTTAAATAGAATAGATAGCCTGGTTCAAATAACGAATGCTTGGCTAGAACAAATAGAACTTGACTATTCTCTAAAACAACGTTATAAATTATATCAAACAGAGAACATATACACCCTACTTCAATTAGATACTAAAACAGGAATGATAGAACAAGTTCAATGGTCTTTAGATTCAAACGAAGGTAGCATGACTATAAATAATGAGGACTTGACCTATGGATTAGGCCATGGTTCTGGAAGTTTTGAATTATATCCCACAAAAAACATGTACCAGTTTATTTTATTGGACAAAACAAATGGAAGAAAATGGCATATTCAATGGGGATTAGAAGCAAAAAAACGTTGGATTAGAAGAATTTATTAGTATTTTCACAAAAATAACATCTAAGAACTGTCTATCAAAAACAGTAGATGCCTCTAAACAATAAGAAAACGATGCAAATTCATAACAATACATTGATAGTAGAATGTACGGCTTACGATTTCAAGGAAATGTTGGAACGCAAGAAAGTGAAGTCATGGCTTAAATCGGTGTCGGCATTTGCCAATACGGATGGCGGCAGTTTGTTCTACGGCGTAAGCGATGAAGGAGAAATTGTAGGTTTGGAGAACGCGCAGGCGGATGCCGATTTTATCAGCGAAATGATAAAGGCACGGCTTGACCCCGTGCCAGAAGTACAACTTATACCGATTAAGCACGAAGGACGCACCCTGCTCGAAGTGAAAGTCAAGTCCGGAGTGCTGACACCTTATTACTATTACCAAGATGGAACGCACACAGCTTTTATCAGGATTGGCAATGAAAGCGTGGAGTGCAATGCTCAACAACTCCTCTCGTTGGTGCTGAAAGGTACGCACATGACATGGGATTCGCTACCTACACAAGTGGATGCCAACAAACATTCTTTTGTTATCCTTGCCAACACTTTCCGCGAACAAACCCATCAGGAATGGAACGATAAGTATTTGGAGTCATTCGGACTTGTCACATCTGACAGTAAGCTGACCAATGCCGGATTGCTATTTGTGGATAATTGCACTGTATTCCAATCACGTATTTTCTGTACCCGTTGGACAGGACTCTATAAAGACAACGCTATCAGTTCAATAGAACACAGGGCAAATCTCATCCTACTTCTAAAGTATGGCATGGACTTCATCAAGAACTACAGCATGAGCGGTTGGGTCAAGATGCCGAACTATCGTCTAAACCTCCCCGACTATTCCGATCGTGCTATCTTTGAAGGGTTGGTACTTATCCATAGAGATTACACAGTAATGGGTGGTGAAGTACATATTGATATCTATGATGACCGAGTAGAATTGGTATCACCCGGTGCAATGCTTGATGGTACACAAATCCAAGACCGAGACATATATAAAGTACCGTCCATGCGACGCAATCCGGTTATTGCAGATACGTTTACGCAATTGGATTATATGGAGAAACGTGGTTCTGGTTTACGGAAAATGCGGGAACTTACGGAAAAACTGCCTAACTTCTTGCCAGGCAAAGAACCTCAATACCAAACAGAAGCGACTTCTTTCTACACCACATTCTATAATCTGAATTGGGGTGAAAACGGAAGGATACCTGTTGAGGAAGTTGCCAACAGGGTAAATAGTACCCTCGAAAAGTACCCTGTAAACAAAGAAAGTTCGGTCGAAAAGTTCGGTGTAAATACAAAAATGTTCGATGCAAACGGAGAAAGTTCGGTCGAAAAGTTCGGTGTAAAAGAAGAGAAAGCGTCCAAAAGAGTTAGCCGGACGGGACAAAAGATAATAGATTTGGTAATTTCCGACCCTTCTATAACAGCTGAAGCAATGTCGGCAAGAATTGGTGTGTCCAAACGGGCAGTTGAAAAGAATATCAAAAAGGTAGTGTAAACTAAACTGTGTCAAGTTATTTTTTGGAGCTGTTTTGGGATATTGAAGGTTCCAAAGCGGCTCCGCTAAGTTATCAATATCGTCAAAGAACTCCAAATGAAAGAGGTTGTCAGGATATGATCCTGAACCTGTCCGGGAACAGGATTGCCAGTTGCTGGGCGGTCTGGCCCCAGTTCTGGACCGGTTGCGTCCACTTCCTCCGGATTCTCGTAAATGCGAGATATACAAGTTTTTCCAGAGCGGTGTCGGAGGTAAATACTCCCTTGTCCTTGGTTATCTTGCGAAGCTGGCGGTGATAGCCTTCCACGGTATTGGTGGTGTATATGATCCTCCTGATATGCTGTGAATACTGAAAATAGGCGGTCAGACGGTCCCAATTGTCTCGCCAGCTTTTGATGACAATCGGATAGTCCTCGCCCCACTTGCTTTCAAGGTCGTCAAGTGCCTTCTCAGCGGCATCCTTATTGACGGCCTGATATACGAGCTTCAGATCACGCATGAACTCTTTCTGCCTCTTGCTGGCCACATACTTGACCGAGTTGCGTATCTGGTGTACAATGCAGAGCTGGACCGTAGTCTCCGGGAAAACACTTGCAATCGCATCAGGAAGGCCCTTCAGTCCGTCTACACAGACGATAAGGATGTCCTGGAACCGCGGTTTTGGAGGTCGGTAAGGACGCTCAGCCAGAAGTTCGCACCCTCACCATTGATATACCATTTTTTTATAATGCACTCAATCCGCTGGATACTCGTACCGCACTGAATGTGAAGCCCAGATGCCGTCTCGTTTATAAACGATTGAATGCCACTATGTAAAGATAATAAAATGTCGAATGTGGCATTTTCCGCTCAGTTGGATCTTTCAACAATAGAGAACGAATCATATCCTTTTTT